>CAYOZB010000051.1:0-18653 GCA_964408365.1 uncultured Halobacteriales archaeon
CCGTCGGGGCCGAGGTCGACGATCCAGTCCGCGGTCTTGATCACGTCGAGGTTGTGTTCGATGACGAGCACCGTGTTGCCCGTGTCGACGAGCCGTGCGAGCATGCCGAGGAGCGATTTGACGTCGTGGAAGTGCAACCCGGTCGTGGGTTCGTCGAGGATGTAGAGCGTACGACCGGTCGCGCGTTTGGAGAGTTCCGTGGCGAGTTTTACGCGCTGGGCTTCGCCGCCCGACAGCGTCGTCGACGCTTGGCCGAGCTTGATGTAGCCGAGTCCGACGTCGTTGAGCGCTTGGAGCTTGTTGCGGATCGACGGGAGGTTCTCGAAGAACTTCACCGCGTCCTCGACGCTCATCTCGAGGATGTCCTTGATGTTCTTGCCATTGTAATGGACGGACAATGTTTCCTTGTTGTAGCGGGCGCCTTTGCAGATTTCGCAGGGCACGTACACGTCGGGGAGGAAGTGCATCTCGATCTTCGTGACCCCGTCGCCTTCGCAGGCTTCACATCGTCCACCGTGGACGTTGAAGCTGAACCGTCCCGCCTTGTAGCCCCGAGCCTTCGAGTCTGGGGTCAGGGCCATGAGGTCGCGGATCGGCGTGAACAATCCCGTGTACGTGGCCGGGTTGCTTCGAGGCGTGCGTCCGATCGGCGACTGGTCGATGATGATGACCTTGTCAATGTTCTCTAGGCCTTCCATCGCGCCGAACCTGCCCGGCTTCTCACGCGCTTCGTGGAAATGCTGCGCGAGCGCCTTGTAGAGGATGTCGTTGACGAGCGTCGACTTGCCCGAACCGCTGACGCCGGTCACGCAGACGAACCTGCCGAGGGGGATCTCCACGTCGATGTTCTTCAAGTTGTTCTCCACGGCGCCCCGGATCACAATGGATTTCCCGCTTCCTTTGCGGCGCTCGGCCGGGACTTCGACGGACATGCGTCCGCTAAGGTACTTGCCCGTGATGGACTCGGGGTGTTTCTTGATCGTGTCGGGCGTGCCTTCGGCGATGATCTGTCCGCCGTGGGCGCCCGCGCCGGGGCCGAGGTCGACGATCCAGTCCGCCTCTTCCATGGTCTCCTCGTCGTGCTCGACCACGATCAACGTGTTCCCAAGGTCCCGCAGACGTTTCAGGGACTCGAGGAGTTTGGCGTTGTCCTTCTGATGCAAACCGATCGAAGGTTCGTCGAGGATGTACAAGACGCCGACCAGGCCGCTCCCGATCTGCGTCGCGAGGCGGATGCGCTGCGCTTCGCCTCCGGACAATGTGCCGCTTGTGCGCGACAGGGTCAGGTAGTCGAGGCCGACGTTCTTCATGAACGACAACCGTTCGCGGATCTCTTTCACGACTTCGTGCGCGATCTTCTTCTCGCGCGTCGTGAGCGAGTCCTCGAGTTTCTCGAACCAGCCGAGGCAGTCGCCCACGGGCATGCTGGTGACGTCGATGATGCTCTTTCCGGCGATGGTGACCGCCAAGCTCGACGGCCGCAACCGTCGCCCCGTGCACGCCGTGCAGGGTTTCGTGGACAGGAACTGGCTGATGCGTTCCTTCACGGATTCGGATTCGGAATCCTTGAACAAACGCTCCATCCGCACGGCGATGCCTTCCCAGTCCCAGTACCCGGACCAGTTGTAGCTGGATCGCTCCGTCTCGCCTTTGAAGGTCATCTTGACTTTTTGGCCGTTCGAGCCGTAGAGGACGACGTTCTTGGCTTCCTTACTGAGTTTGTTCCACGGCGTGTCGACGCTGAAGCCGAAGCTGCGTCCGACCTCGCGCAACGTGGAAAGAAGCCACGTGCCGAGATGGGTGACGTCCCCGTGAAACAATCCGCCTTTGAGCGGCATCGACGGGTCCTTGATGAGAAGGTCCGGGTCGATCTCGAGCTTGAAACCCAACCCGTCGCAGGTCTCACAGGCGCCTTGCGGACTGTTGAACGAAAAGATGCGCGGCGTGAGTTCCGGCATCGTTGCGCCGTGCGTGGCGCACGCGAAGTTCTCACTGAACAAAACGTCCTCGGATTTGCCGCCCTCGTGGGCGACGTTGACGGTGAGGATGCTCTCGCCAAGACGCAGCGCTTGCTCGACGCTGTCGGTGAGGCGGGTGCGGTCGGTCTCACCCACGACCAACCGGTCGACGATCACTTCGATGGTGGTCTTGTCGTAGCGGCCGAGGTCCCATTTCTTGTCGACCTCACCGATCTCGCCGTTGACGCGGACCCGGACGAACCCTTTCGCCTTGAGGTCCTCGAACATTTTCTTGTACTCGCCCTTCTTGCCGCGAACGAGTGGCGCCAAGACCTGGATGCGGGTGCCTTTGGCGAGTTTTTGGATCTGGTTGACCATCTCTTCGGCGGACTGCTTCTGGATCTTTTCCCCACACTCGGGACAATGGGGAGTGCCGATGTGCGCGAAGAGAAGCCGAAGATAATCGTAGATCTCGGTGACCGTGCCCACCGTGGAACGCGGATTTCGGTGGACCGATTTCTGGTCGATCGAGATCGCGGGAGAGAGGCCCTCGATGTGGTCGACTTCGGGCTTCTTCATCTGTCCCAAGAATTGTCGTGCGTAGCTGCTCAGGGACTCGACGTACCGTCGTTGCCCCTCGGCGTAGATGGTGTCGAAGGCGAGGCTGGACTTGCCGGAGCCGCTCAAGCCCGTGATAACGACTAGCTTGTCTCGTGGGATCTGCACGTTGACGTTTTTGAGGTTGTGTTCGCGCGCGCCGCGAATGACGATATCGTGGGACATTTTCTAGATACGGCCGCGCCTAGATTGGGGGTTCTATAAGGGCGTTACGACGACCTGGGTAACTCGGGCGAAAGTGGCGGTTCCGGAGCGGGTTTCGGGACGCCGCCGTTGCGCGCCGGTTCCTCCGGCAGGGCGTTGATGGTCTGCTCCATGACCGTGCGCGCCTCGTTCGAGGTCATGAGCCCCTCCGCCTGCGCCCGGACCGTCCAGCGCTGGGTCAGGTGGATGCGACGTTCGTCCGGCGTCATGCGGGCCAAGCGTTCGATCTCGCCGCGTCCGGATTTCATGGCTTCGCTGAGCTTGATCGCCCAGTTGATCATCGCGAGACCCAAACCAAGCATCAAGATGATCGCGAGGAAAATGGCCAGTTCCTGGAGGATGCCGATCTCTTGGGCCGCAAGAAGGATCCCGCTCGTGAAGAGCAAGATGCCGAACCCCATCATCATGTGGACCGTGGCCCGCTCGGCCTTGGGCAGGGACTTGAGGGCCCAGTCGAAGAATTCGCGCTCCAATTCTTCGGTTTCGGCGCTCATCCACCAGCGCTTGCCGCGACGGACCAGTTCGTCGGCTGCTTCCTTGCCGGCGCCTTTGAGGCCGACGGCGATCTCCTTGCCCGCCTCGCGCACGTTGCCCGAGATCGCCTCGAGTCGTCGGAGCGTGGGCTCTTCTAACACACGAAGCTCCGCCAAGCGCAGTTTCGCTTTCTCCAGGTAAGGGCGCGCCTCCGCGAGGACCTCTTCCTTCACCGCGCGGATCGCCGGACCAGCCCGGGCCCGCAACCCTTCGCGCGTCAGGTCCTCCGCTGTGAGGTTCTCCGCGACCGGCTGCAACCGGTTCGCGAGCGAAATCATGACCTTGCCGAAGTTCGCTTTCTGCAACCGCTCGACGAGATCGCTCAACGCTCCACGGGCCATCTCCTGGCCGGTCTCGTAGGCAGAAATGATCTTGACTTCCTCTTCCTCGGAAAGCGCGCCCCGCTCGCGGAGCATCTCCATCGCGGCGACGAGAAGCTGCTTGTGCCGAAGCACGGTCGACGCCGCCCCGATGGCTTTGTCGAGCTTCGAAGACTTCGCCTTCTCCCTCGGTTCGTCTTCCGGCTCGTCCGCCGGCACGTCGGTTGGCGCGGCGGCGGGTTCGTCGTTCATCCATCTAGCCTTGTTTGGCAGAGGCCTTCTTCGGGGTCTTTGACTTCTTCGCTTTCGGCTTGGTGCCGGTCGACTTGGTGCCGGATGCCTTGGGGGCAGCCTTGGTGCCGTTGCCGTTGGCGTACCGGGCCAGTGCCGTGAACACGCCGCGTTCGAGTGCGAGCCGCACGTCGGCCGCGCGTTGAGCGACAAAGGTGCCGGCGGCTTGGACCCGTTCCTTCGTGGGATCCGATTTGACCCAGTCGAACACCGCGGCAGCGGTGGCCTTGGGGTCGACGGCCATCATCTGGCGAAGACCAAACCGCACAGCGGAGCGGATCTCTTTCTCGTTCGCCTGCGCAACGAGCAGGAGCAGTTCGACGCCCATCGCCGCGTATTTTCGGCGTCGGGAAACGTACGCGACCAGGCCAGCGATGGCGGCTTGTCGAAGGAGTCGCTCGTTCTCGTCGAGGAATTTCTTCACGCGCTCCAGCATCGCCGGGTTGCGCTCCAGGACGGGGCCGATCGCTTTGCGGCCGATGAGGTCGGCTTCGCGACCGGAACGCGCCATCGAGGCGAGGTCCTTCGCCGCTTCGAGCGCTCGGTGCGGGACGAAGAACCCGAGTCCACGGCCGATGGCTTCGACCGCGCTGTTCTTTTCCTTCGGTCCGCCCCGGCTCCAGACTTCTTTGGCGAGGTGGAAGACGGAGGAGGGGTCGTTCTTCACGAACTGCACCACTTCGACGACGGCTGCGGAACCCAAGACGGCGGCGATGCCGGCTTTGCCGGCCTTAGTGTCGTGGCCCGGGGCGAGGACGGCGAGGCGACGGGTGGCTTCCGCGACGCCGAGCTCGACGCCGGCTTTCAGCAGCTTCTTGATGCTCTCCACGGCTTGGAGCTCGCCGTTGGCGTCTTCGTCCGTCATTTGGGTCACGCTCGCAGCTCGATGAGCTTGTCCCTTAAAAGAGCCGCCTTCTCGAAGTCCAACGCTTTGGCCGCTAGATGCATTTCCTTCTCGAGCATCTTCATGAGCATTTCCTTGCCCTCCACCGTCAGGTCCTTCTTCTTGGTGCGAAGGAGGTCCAGGGGGATCGTTTCCTTCGGTTTCTTCCGGCCGACGACGTCGTCAAGACTCTTGAGGACACGCACGGCGTTCTTGGGGGTGATGCCGTGCTCCTTGTTGTAGGCGGCCTGACGCGTCCGACGCTCGTTCGTCAAGTCGATGGCGATCTTCATCGCGGGAGTGACGGAATCGGCGTACATGAGGACCTTGCCGTGCACGTTGCGCGCCGCGCGGCCGATGGTCTGGATGAGACTGGTCTCGCTTCGCAGGAACCCGTACTTGTCGGCGTCCAAGATCGCAACCAACGACACTTCGGGCAAGTCGAGGCCTTCTCGCAGCAGGTTGATGCCGACAAGGACATCGAACTCGCCCCGACGCAACGATTCCAGGATGAACACGCGTTCCAGGGTCTCGACGTCGGAATGGAGGTACTCGACCCGCACATTCAAGGAACGGAAATACGCCGTGAGATCCTCGGCCATCCGCTTGGTCAACGTGGTGACGAGGACCCGTTCTTTCGCCGTGGCCCGTTTGCGGCATTCGGCCAACAAGTCGTCGATCTGCCCCTTCGTGGTCCGGACCTCGATCTCCGGATCGACGAGACCCGTCGGGCGCACGACCTGCTGGACGATCTGCTTCGACACTTGCCGCTCATAAGGGCCCGGCGTGGCGCTCGTGAACAGCACCTGCGGCATCTTTTTCTCGAACTCTTCGAACTTCAACGGACGGTTGTCCATCGCCGACGGCAACCGGAACCCGTAGTCGATGAGCACCTGTTTGCGCGCTTGGTCACCGTTGTACATGCCGCGAAGCTGCGGCACCGTCGCATGCGACTCGTCGATGACCATGAGGAAATCCTTCGGGAAATAATCCAAGAGGCACCAACCTGGATCGCCGCGGGGGCGTCCGGTCAAGGGTTGAGAATAGTTCTCGATCCCGTTGCAGTACCCGACGTTGCGAAGCATCTCCAGGTCGAACTTGGTGCGCTGCTCCAACCGCGCGGCTTCCAACAGTTTCCCGGCTTTGCGCAGATCCGCCAACCGGTCCTGAAGCTGCGCTTCGATGCGATGCATGCCGGGTTGGAGTTCCTCCCCGATGACGAAATGTTTCGCGGGGAAAATGGTGACGCTGCTGAGCGAACGCCGGACATTGCCACTGACCGCTTCCACCTGCTTCACCGCTTCGACCTTGTCGCCCCAAAGTTCGATACGGAGGATCGAATCGTCGCCCGGCATCATCACGTCGACCGTGTCGCCGCGCGTCCGGAACGTTCCGGGTTTGACCTCGAAATCGTTGCGGGTGTAAAAATTGTCGACCAGTCGACGGATGAGAGCCTCGCGCTTCCACGTCGCGCCGGGCTGGACCGTGAGAACTTCTTTGGCGTACTCGGCCGGGTTGCCCAAACCGTAAATGCACGAGACCGACGAGATCACGATGACGTCTTTGCGCGAGATCAACGACTGGGTGGCGGAGTACCGCAAACGTTCGATCTCCTTGTTGATGTCCGCCTCTTTGTCGATGTACGTGTCCGTCTGCGGCACATACGCTTCGGGTTGGTAGTAATCGTAGTAGCTGACGAAATATTCCACCGCACTGTTCGGGAAGAACGCCTTGTACTCCTCGTAGAGTTGCGCGGCGAGGGTCTTGTTATGACTGATCACGAGGGTCGGTTTCTGGAGTTTCTCGATAATATTGGCCGCACTCGCGGTTTTTCCAGAACCCGTCACTCCTTCCAACGTCTGGAACTTCATGCCCTTCTGGAAACCGGTCGCCAGCTTGTCGATCGCCTGCGGCTGGTCGCCCGCGGGTTTGTACGGGGCTTCGAGCTTGAACGCTCCCAAGGTTCCGCCGAATCCCCGGCTTGAATTATATACCGATTACGTGACGGTGGCCGAAAGTGCCAAGCGGCCCGGGAACAGGAATATATCCAATCCGCGCCCTACCCAAACGTTGCCACGGTTCGGTTCTGACATGGTCGAGAAAACGTTGCGAGTGCTTGTCGTCGAAGACAATCCAGACGATGCCCTTGTCATGGAACGCGCGGTCAACAAGATCGGCCACACGGCCGACTTCGCTGAGTCCGGCACCGAAGCCGTCAAACTCGTCAAGAGCGGCAAGTACGACCTTGTCATCCTCGACTACCGGCTCGGCGACATGGCCGGCACCGAGGTCCTGCTCAAGATCCGCGAAATCCGAAGCGACATCCCGGTCGTCATGGCAAGCGGCATGGGCAGCCACTTCATCACCGCCCGAGCCGTCGCCTTGGGCGCGAACGAATTCGTCTCCAAAGACGACCCGGCGTTCCCCGAGAAACTCACCGACGCCCTACGGCGGCTCGCTGACGACCATGTCCGCACCCTGGCGCGTCCCGCCCCCGACCGTTCGACCGTCCAGGCCCGGGCGCAGGAGGTCAAGAAGATGATCGGCATCCTCCTCGAATCCTCCGACATGATCGGTACCGTTGGCATCGTCGGACCCGACGGCGCACTCATCTCCGGCGCCATCCAAGACAAGACCGGCTCCCAAGACGTCACCGCCGTCCTCGCCGGCACGGTGCAGATGATGCTCGCCACGGTCGCCGGACACCTCGGGTACGGACGCGCCAAGTTCTTCGTCGCGAGCTTCGAAAAAGGAAGCCTCGCCATGGCACCCCTGCCCGGGAACCTTACCCTCTTCGTCACGTCCCCCGCCGGACCCATGCAACTTGAACGGTTGCGCAAAGAGATCGAGACCGCCTCGACCGAACTGGGCAACGTCATGGGCCCGCAGGAAAAGATGCGCGCCAAGTAGGGCCGCCGCCCTCCCCGCATCAGCACAACCAGAGAGCACTTAGCGCACGCCCTGTATGTGACGCCCGAGACCCCGCAACCATGGCACCCACCCAAGTGCAGATCCGCTCGCACGTGTTGTCGACACCCCCCGCCCCGCCCCAAATCGCCGCGGACCACTTTGCACGCAAACTGGAACTCGAAACCGACTCCTGGGACCTCCACGAAGACCTCACCAACAAAGTCCCCGGCATCATCGTCGTCGACGCGCGACGAGCTGAATCCTTCGCCACCGGCCACCTCCCGGGCGCGATCAACCTTCACCACGCCAAGATCACGGCGGAGACCACAGCCAAATGGTCGAAAGACGCGACATACGTCGTGTACTGCTCAGGCGTCGACTGCAACGCGAGCACCAAAGGCTGCGCAAAGCTCGCAGATCTGGGCTTCAACGTGAAAGAACTCCTCCATGGCCTCGCCGGATGGAAGAACGAAGGCTACCCCGTCGAGACCGGAACGTCGCCGATCCCCGTGAAGCGCCGCGGCTAGGCGCCCCAAAAGGGTCTTGACGACCCCATGCTTGCTCGGAGCTCGATGAAGGCCGTCGCGATCCAAGCCCACGGTGGCGTGGACAACATCGAGATCCTCGATCTCCCCAAGCCCGAACCAAGAGTCGGCGAAGCCCTCATCCGCATCCGAGCCGCGGCGCTCAACCGACTCGACCTGTTCACCATCGAGGGCATCAAAGGCCTGGTCCTCAAGATGCCCCACGTCCCCGGCGGCGACGGAGCCGGCATCGTCGAAAAATTCGGACCCAACACCGACCACACGGGCTTCGCCGTGGCCGACCGCGTCACGTTCAACCCCGGCGTCTCGTGCACCCAATGCGAAATGTGCCGTCAAGGCGAGGAATCGATGTGCCTCAACTACGGCATCATCGGCGAACATTTGCCGGGTGTAATGGCCGAATACGCCGCTGTTCCTGTGCGCAACCTCGTCAAGATCCCCAACGATTTCCCCTTCGAGGCCGCGGCCGCGTCGCCGCTGGTCTTCCAGACCGCGTGGCGGGAACTCGTCACCCGCGCCAAGATCCGCATGGGCGAGACCGTCGTGATCCTCGGCGCCGGAAGCGGCGTCTCCACCGCAGCGATCCAGATCGCCGCCAAAGCCGGGTGCCGTGTCATCGCCACGTCCTCCACACCCGAGAAGCTGCAACGCGCCAAGGAACTCGGAGCGACAGACCTCATCAATTACAAGACCGAGAACTGGTCAAAACGCGTATACGAGCTCACCGCGAAACGCGGCGCGGACGTGATCCTCGATTCCGTCGGCGAAGCGACGCTCAACGATTCGGTCCGCGCGGTGCGAAAAGGCGGCCGCATCGTCATCATCGGCGGAACCACCGGACAGGACGTCAACCTCAACCTGCGGTACGTGTACTGGAAACAGGTCGACATCCTTGGTTCCACGATGGGCAGCAACAAAGAGTTCCGCGACGTGATGCAACTCGTGTTCAACGGCACCTTGAAGCCGGTCGTGGGCACGTCCATGCCGTTCGTTCAGGCACAAGCAGCGTTCAAGCTCATGCAAAAAGGCGAGAGCTTCGGCAAGATCGTGTTGACGTTCTGAGCCAAGCGGGACCCGACCAACCTCGGGCTCACCTTTCTTCAAACGGGGTGGCCGCGGCGGCGCGGACCTTTCTCACGCCGACGACGAGGAACGCCAGGCCGAACGCAATGAAGAGAAGGGCCAGTTGACGAAGGAGCAGGACGCCCGCGACGCCCAAGAGCAGCACGACGGCCCCGAACACGGCAAACAGGATGCCGGTCGACCGTTGCGAGCGGGGGTCCGCGCCATCGATGACATAGCCCCGTGCCGGGGGCCGCTCAACCATCGAGGTTCGGGGGACCGCATGGGCGCCTTCGTGATGGGGCGAACGGATCTGCGACGCGAACACGGGGACGTCCGCTTGGCGAAGAAGGTCAAGGCCACAGTACGCACAGAAGCGACCGTCGGAGGCCGTGACCTGGCCACAGTCTGGACACGGTGCGCCCGTCCACGCCATGGGGGCTCGCAGTGCCGACCGCGAAGATAAGCCCACGGCTACCAGCAATCGTCCTAACCGCAGCAGTCCCGAGGGCAAGCCCTCTGTGACAACCTTTATCCGGACCTACGGTGGCTGGCCCGATCATGCGCGCCTGGGTCCTGTTCGTCGCGGTCACGATGTTCGTCGCCGGTCTGTCCGGTTGTTTGGAGGGCGAACAAGCCGTCCTCGAGGAAGCGCCCGTCGTCCGAAAACTCGGCGGCCTCACCGGCGGACTCCCGGTCCCTGTCTGCGATTACAAGTTCGACGCCGATTACAGCCAGGTATGTGCAAGCGGTCCGTACCTTGAGATTCCGTTCGCGCAGACCCGGCTGCAATCCGCGATCGATGGCGTCGACATCGAAGTCGGATGGTGGCTGCCCCAAGTCCCAGAAGGCGCCAAGGTCCCCGTCATCGTCATGGCGAGCCCCTATTACGGCAACCTCGGCGAACCCATGGGACGAAAAAGCGGCTACTTGCTCATGCTCACCCAGAACTTCATCCAGCACGGATACGCCGTCGCCGGCATCAGCGTCCGCGGCACCGGTGACTCCGGCGGATGCATGGACCTCATGGGAGAGCGCGAGATCAAGGACCTCGACCAAGCCCTCTCCTGGCTCGGCGAACAACCCTGGTCCTCTGGATCCATCGGACTGATCGGCTTGAGCTACGACGGCTCCACGCCCTGGAGCGCCGCGGCGACCGGGAACAAGTACGTGAAGACGATCGTCCCGATCAGCGGCGTCCCCGACGTGTACCAACTCATGTTCAAGAACGGCAGCGCGGAAAGCCGCGGACCGTTCCTCCTCAACGCCCTCTACTACGCGTTCGCGATCCGCGTCTGGGTCCCCAACCCGGCCAACCCGGAAGTCCCGGTCCAATCCGTGCAACGCATCCCCGAAGGCGCGGTCTGCCCCGAATCCTGGGTCGGCCTCGGCGCCGCCGCCTACTCCGGCGTCACGGGCGCGCGCGACCCGCAAGGATGGTGGGCCGAACGCAACCGCCGACCCGCCGTCGCCGCCAATTACAAGGGTTCCATCTTCAGCATCCAAGGACTCCAAGACTGGAACGTCGACCCGTCCATGGTGATCCCGTGGGTCGATGAGCTCAACCAGACCGGCATCCCCACCTACCAGTTCCTCGGACAATGGGGACACTCCTACCCGGACACGAACACGAACGGCGGACCCGACGACACCCCGGACGCGATGCAACGCTGGGACTGGGCGGAGATCCTCAACCACTGGTTCGACTACTGGCTCAAGGACATGAAGACCGTCGAACTCGGACCCGCCGTCCAAGTCCAGGACAATGAGTTCAACTGGCGATACGAAGAACACTTCCCGCCCCGCGACGCCAACTGGAGCACGTACACGCTCGCAAGCGGCAACCGGTTGACCCAAGACGACCCGGGTACCGAAGCCAGCGCGCTCCTGTCGCCGGCCGCGTACGCGTCGACCCTTGGGATTCCCATGGTGGCCGACCAACTGCGCCAAGCCCCCGGCTGGTCCGCCGACTTTTCGACGCAACCGTTCGAGACGGAGACCCGCATCAGCGGCCTGCCCCGCTCCCACATCACCGTCACGCCTTCCGGCACGAGCGGACACCTCGCCGCCTGGCTCTACACGGTGGACGGCGACGCGATGACCAACGTCGGCCAAGCCATGATGAACCTCTACTTCGCCGACGGCACCGAGACCATGAACGCGCCGCTCACGCCGGGACAACGCCTCCTCGCGAAGATGGAATTCCAACCCCTCGACATCGTCGTCCCCGCCGGACACCGCGTCGTGTTACGCATCTGGGAATCCGCAGACCAAGACCGGCTCCCCGCCGTACCGCCGGAACCCGTCACATTGCACTTTGGTGGCTCGGTCGCGAGCACGCTCGAACTGCCGATCATCGAACGCGGCGAAGACGTGTTCTTCACGCCGCCGTTCCCGCCTGAGGAAGCGTCGTCGACGGGCTAAGACTCGTCGTCAACTTGCTGAGGGAATCCGGGGCAAGGCGCCCATCGTAGGCCGTCCGAGAGCTCCGAATCGTCGCGACCCGACGATGCGCATTTGGTCTCGCGGCAGTGGGTGACCTTGCCAAGGTCGTAGGATTGTCCGCCACGGATGTAACAATCCGGGTAGTCTGCGGCCGACGCTTCCGGATACCTTTCGGGGCCTACGGATTGCGACGAGGCTCCAGCCAAAGCGGTCAGCACCACGAGGCACAAGAAGACGATCCGGAGCGAAGCCATGAGCCGGTAGCGAAGTAGGCGGCAAAACATCTTCCCAAGAAAAACGCCGAAAGCGGCCTTCGTTCCCAGCACGGTTTATAACGCCGAGGCCGGGTCCCGCCCCCGCAATGAAACTCCTTCTCATTCACTCGGACTTCATCGAGTACGAGATGAAGAAGCCGGCCGCCAAGTTTGCGGAGGAAGTCACGGAGGATCGCAAGAAAGGCCGGATGGAAGAATGCATCACGGCGCTCATCTCGGTCGAGAAGACGGAAGAAGGCAAGGAAGCCGAAGCCGTGACCCGGGCAGCAGCGGAGATCCGCAACGTGGCCGGCCAGGTCAAGACGAAACGCGTCATGCTCTACCCGTACGCCCACCTGTCCCGGGAACTGGGTTCGCCGAACACGGCGAAGAAGATCTTCGTCGACCTCGAAGCGGAACTCGCGAAGGACATGGAAGTCAAACGCTCCCCCTTCGGATGGTACAAATCGTTCGTCCTTCACTGCAAAGGACACCCGCTCTCCGAACTTTCACGCTCCATCATCCCCGGCCAAGAGAACGTCAAATCACATTCGGTCGCGGAAGCCGGCAAGGCCATCGTGCAGATGCCCCCGGGCGTCACGCCCGCACACGCGCCGGAGAAAGAAGAGAAAGTCTCGGAAGCCGTGGCGAAAGAATCGCAGCTTCGAAGCGAATGGTTCATCCTCGAACCCAACGGCACCCTCACGCCGGGCGACAAGTTCGATTTCACGGGCCACGACGAGCTCAAAAAATTCTACACCTACGAATCCGCCAAAGTGCGCACCACGATGATCGAGGCGCCGCACATCAAACTCATGCAAGAGCTCGAGCTCGTCGACTACGAACCCGGCTCCGACTCGGGGAACATGCGCTGGTACCCGAAGGGCCAACTCATCAAACGCCTCCTCGAGATGCATTGCCGCAACATCGTCCACAAGGCCGGGGCGATGGAAGTCGAGACGCCCATCATGTACGACGTCCACCACCCGGCGCTCTCAAAATACCTCCAACGGTTCCCGGCGCGTCAATACCGAATCCTCGCCGACGACCGCGAATTCTTCCTACGCTTCGCCGCCTGCTTCGGACAATACCTCATCATGGCCGACTCGACCATCAGCTACCGACACTTGCCCATGCGCATGTTCGAACTGACGCACTACTCGTTCCGACGCGAACAACGCGGGGAACTCACGGGCATCAAGCGGCTTCGCGCCTTCACCATGCCCGACATGCACACCCTGTGCGCCGAGATCGAACAAGCGCGCGAAGAGTTCGGACGACAGTTCGACCTCGGACGCGGTTGGATGCAGGACGTCGGATTGCCCTACGAAGCGGGCATCCGGATCGTGCGCGACTTCTACGAGCAGAACAAGGACTTCTACCGCGGCTTGGCGCAAAAGATGGGCAAACCGGTCTTGTTGGAACTCTGGAAGGACCGGTTCTTCTACTTCGTCACCAAGTTCGAGTTCAACGTCGTCGACGCCGTCGACAAAGCGGCCGCCCTCACCACGGTGCAGATCGACGTCGAGAACGCGGAACGGTTCGGCATCCAGTTCACGGACAAGGACGGACAACGCAAACATCCGCTCGTGTTGCACACGTCGGTCTCCGGTTCCGTCGACCGCAACGTGTACGTCCTACTGGAACGGGAATGGATGAAGATGCAGAAGGGCGAGAAACCCATGCTGCCCTACTGGTTGAGCCCATCCCAACTGCGCATCCTACCCATCAACGACGAATTCATCGAAGCCGCGAAGAAACTGCGCGCCGAGATCCGCCAAAAAAGCCGAAACGGCGTGCGCGTCGACATCGACGACCGCGTCGAAGGCATCTCGCGAAAGATCCGGGACGCCGAAAAGGACTGGGTCCCCATCATCGTCGTCATCGGAGAGAAAGAGAAAGCCTCGGCAAAATTCCAGCCCCGGTTCCGACGACCCGGCGACCTGTTGGGCCAGCATGCGAGCCCGCAACCGACGACGGACTACGACGTGAACGCCCTCGTGGCGATCAGCGACGACAACATGGCGAACAAACCGTTCCTCGAGATGACCCTCAGCGAATACATTTCGATGCGACCGCCGTTTAGACGCTGAAGCCGGTAGTGCCGAATCCGGCACCACCGGCGACGGCACGTCGAAGGACCTCAGGTCTTGCGGTTCTCCTGCAGATCGTAGCCGCCCCTGACAGGGGCTGCAGCCGACCCATCCACGGTCTGGGGCGTGTACTCGAACTCGATCTTGGCGAAGTTCAGCGAGAACTGGTCCATCGGGAGCGAGTCGCTCGCCTGCGCTCCTCCGGTCTGGAAGCTCGAGACCAAAACGTCCTCGAGTTTTATGACGAGATAGTCGTGCTGATCGCTGCCGGCTTTGCGCACGGCGAGCTCCGCCTTCGGGATGTGCTCTCCCGTTGCGCACATGAGGAAGAGGACCGGCGAAGCCTTGGACGTCGTCGTGACGAAATTGAAGTCTTGCATCGAGACCCTGCCGGCGCCTGCCCCGCCGCCGACCGATGAGCTCGCGGTCTGCGTCTCGCCCCAGCTCCAGGAGCTTAGCTCGATCCATCCCCTGTGTTTCGCGTCGGTGGATTCTCCCTCGACCCCGTCGATGAACAAGAAGAACTCTGCGAGCTTCGGCGCGGCGGGCGGCTCGGCCGCCAACTGATCGATCCTGCCTTCGATGCTTCCGATCGCCGCCTGAATTCCGGTGACGTCACCGCCCAGTTCGCCGGCCCTCGCTTCCAGGGCCTCGACGCGTTCGTTCAAACCCGGCTCGCTCGGACCCGCCAGACCGGCGGGAACCGTGAGGACGGCGATCGACAAGACCAACGCTACCTTGTGCCACAACTCCATGTTTCCAACTCCAATCCCCTCGACAGGGGAACCACGCAGGGAAAATCGTGCAGAGGATAAGGTATCCTGAAAATCCGTTCGGACGACGCGCTTTTCGCGGTGCATCCTCGGCGGCTTCCGCGCTTGCCAGCCGGACGTCACGCAACCTACTTGCACCCCTTCCACGAGTGCCCTGTCTGGATGCAAACCCGACCGATTCCGCTCGCGCTCGTCGTCGGCCTTCTTGCCGGCCGCATGGCCCTCGACCCCATCAAGAAGATCACGTGGCAGGAGCAGAACTGCCTCTGCTGCAAATGGTTCCGACCCTCAGACCCGATCAACGCAGACCTCCTCACCAGTGGCCAGTGCGTTCACCCCAAACTTAAGCCGTTCAACCTGGTGATCTGCGGACGAGACTGGTGCAACGTGTTCAAGGAGATCACCCAGAAACAGATCGATGCGATGCAAGAAAAGGCAATGAAAGAAGAAAAGTGACGCCGGACCGGAGGGCCACAATTCGCCGCCCAACGGCGGTTACGCAAAAGTTAATGCGGTGGGGGAGGGATTTGCACCCTCGAGAGGCCCCGCGAAAGAGCCGCGCCGGATTCGCAGTCCGGCGCCCTACTGGGCTAGGCGACCCCACCGACAGAACCGGAACCGCGCTTGCTCTGAGAGCCATTCCTAGGCGCGTTTTCGGTTCACGCCTACCTTAGCCGACCAAGGATGTTTTGTTTTGGGCGAGGTGGCTGAATGTGTCGAATTCGGTCATTCATGACGAGCCCCAGACACGCGTTCCGAGAGCCTGTGTCGCAAGGTTCTTGGCGACGAAGCACTGGTGCGCCGGTGTGAAACGTCCGGGCCTCTCGACCATCATCCTCTTGCTCCTGTCCGGTTGCATGCAACTCGAAAGTCCGATCAATGACGATGAACCCGCGCCTCGGCTGCTCTACGCGCCCGACTGCACCATCTCGAACTGGGCGGAGCCCTGCGTCGTGCTCGCAAGCCCCAACGATTCCCCCTCGAAGACCGAGATCGACATCATCGCCGACCCGAAGGACCCGTCACGCGTCTTTGTCGCGTCGAAGGATCTCGATCCGGCCGCGTCCGATTGCGTCTGGTCGGTCGGCCAATACTCGAACGACGGCGGAAACACCTGGACCACGAGCTACGTCGGCGGCAAGAAGGCCGACCGACGTCCCGGCGAGCCGCTCTACGGGTACGCGTGCATCACCGACCCGATCATGATGTACGACCAGATGGGCCGCCTCTACTACGCATTGCAGGCCTATAATTTCGGCCCCGAAGGCGACCGGTTCCCTGACCTTTGCGGCATGGCCGACGTGCCCGGCGCGATCGATCCGGGCAGCACGTTCTTTCTCGCAACGAGCGACAACAACGGCGCCTCCTGGAGCCGGACCATCCCGATCCACACGGGAGAAGGCACCGTGATCCTCCACGACTACCCACGGATGGCGTTCAACCCACTCACGGGCGGCGTGTTCGTCATCTGGAACCAGTTCAACACCGTCGGACCTCCCTGCGACCCCGTGGGCGCTGGAACCGGAAACGTGATGCCGGTATTGGCTGGGACGCGCGACCGCGGCCAAACCCCGATCCGCCCCACCTACCTCTCACCGCCAAACGATCCGAACCACGGACGGTTCGGCATCCACGGCTTCGCCATCGGCAAGGAAGGCGGGAACCAAGGCACCCACTTCGTGTTGTTGCGCACCAACGAGCCCGACGCCAAGATGCGCACCTACATCGTCAAAAGCATGGACGACGGCAACACGTTCTCCGCACCGGCGCCCGCTTTCGAACTGACTCGCATCACGGCCCCCGGCGGCGGAGGCTCCCACACGCCCAACACCCGGTTCCGCGCAAGCACGAACGTGGAACTCGCCATCGACAACAGCGACGGCCCCTTCACCGGCTGCCTCCACGCCACCTGGGCCGACAACACGACCGGCGACTGGGACATCCTGGCGCGACGCAGCTGCGACGGCGGAGCAACCTGGACCGAACCCACGCGGATCAACCAAGACTCGGGCGGCGCGTACCAGTTCTTCCCGCGCATCGTCGTCGACACGGTGGGCGTGGCGCACGTCATGTACCAGACGCAGGCGTACGATCCGCAGATGAAGCTGGTCGACACCGAATACGCGTTCTCCGCAGACGGTGGAGCGACGTGGACCGTCCAACGTCTTACGACCATCGGGAGCAACGGCGACCTCGGCATCCACCAAGACGGCGGCTCCTTCTACGGCGACTACAACGGCATCGCAGCCAGCGGCACCACGGTGTACGCAGGATTCCCGCACACGCTCACGGGGAAGGCCGAGATCGCCGTGGCGCGGATTGTCCGGGACCACTAAACCTCGGCACGGCCGCAAGGCGTGTGGCGTCCCAATTGAGGCGGCATGCAAAGGCCGTTACCAAAATTCGCTTAACGGCGACGATGCCAACGACGAAAGACAATGGGCGCTCAGTCCGCCACCTTTGACCCGGAAAAACCCCCGCCAACCTCATTCCAAGCCGGGGAGCGAACGAGGGGACTCGTCGTGTCTATGGCAACCATCGTATTGGTCTTGGAAGGACTTGACGGTGTGTTGCCGCAGGGCCTGATGCTCTTCTTGTGGTGGACGGCGGCCGCTGTTGTGGCACTTGCGACGGACCAAATCGAAACCTACAAGGCCAGGCGAAGGAGATTCCTCACATGATGGACAGGAATCGTTTCAGCGACGCCTTTTGGGACAACCCTTACCGGCTCATCAATCGCGTGCTAGGCGTACTCGCGTTGCTGGGCGCGGCTTGGTCACTGACGCCGTGGTTCCCCTTGAACTAGCGGCGCCGTTGGCTGGTCCAAACCGCTGCGGCCGCTACGGGGCCACCTGGACCGACTGTAGCCGGGCCAATCGTCGCGCGGCCTCCAGGAGTGTTTCTAGCTTCTTCGGGAACGCGAACCGGACGAGGTTCCGTCCGTTCTTCGGGTCGTTGAAGAAGCTCGAGCCGGGCACCGGTGCGACCTTGATGTCGCGCGACAGTCGACGGGCGAAGGTCTGGTCATCGGCTTTGGATAGTTCCGAGAAGTCGGCGAGGATGTAGTAGGCCGCGTTCGGATTGCCGCACTTGAATCCCACATCGTTGAGCGTCTTGAGAAGGATGTCGCGGCGTTCCGTGTACTCTGCGCGCAGTTTGTCGTAATAGGACGCCGGAAGTCCGAGGGCGGTCACGGCGGCTTCTTGGAGCGGCGCGGGCGCACCGACCGTCAAGAAATCGTGCACCCGTTTGACCGCGTCGGTCAACGTCTTGGGCGCGACGGTGTAGCCGAGTCGCCACCCCGTGACGCTGTAGGTCTTGCTGAAGCCGAAGATACTGATGGTGCGTTCGTCCATCCCCGGCAGACTGGCGGGGCTCACGTGTTTCACGCCGTCGTACACGATCTCTTCGTAGATCTCGTCGGTGACGCAGACGACGTCGTGGTCCGTGCACAAGTCGGCGATGAGCTTGATCTGATTTGTCGGGAGGACGCGGCCGGTCGGGTTGCCAGGCGTGTTGACGATGATCGCCTTCGTCTTCTTGTTGAACGCATTCTTCAATGCTTCCTCATCCAAGGCGAAGTCGGGCGCGATGAGGGGAACGAACCGCGGCGACGCTCCGGCGACGACGGCGTCGGGTCCGAAGTTCTCGTAGAACGGTTCCGGGATGATGACTTCGTCGCCGGGGTTGATGATCGCGAGGAGGCTTGCCATCATGGCTTCCGTCGCGCCGCAGGTGACGACGACGTTCTCGGTCTCCTTGC
>CAYOZB010000052.1:0-17999 GCA_964408365.1 uncultured Halobacteriales archaeon
CCCCTACCATGCCCACCACCCCGCATGACGCCACCGGCCCCCCGGCGCGCCCCTGGGTCATCCTGGTCGTCGACGATGAGCTCGATGTCCGCAACAGCCTGACCACGCTCCTGGAACAATCGCTTCCCGGGACCAAGGTGCTCTCAGCATCCTCGGGCAGGCTTGGCCTCGATATCCTGGAGCGCGAGCGCGTGGACCTCGTGATGTCCGACCACAAGATGGCCGGAATGGACGGCATCGAGTTCCTCGTGCAGGCGCGCCGCATGCGCCCGCAACTGCCGCGCATGATGTTCACGGCCTTCGCCGACAAGGCGTTGGCCCAACGTGCCGTTGCCGAGGCCATCGTGAACGACTTCCTCGGCAAGAACCTGACCCCGACGCAGACGGTGCACAAGGTCGAGGCACTCCTGCGCTACAGCCCCGAATCGCCCCCCGAGCAATCCAACGAGGGCCCGGAACCGTCCCTGGCCAACAAGGGGGCGCAGCCATGACCGTCCAAACCACAGCCTCGCCCCTTGTCCCCGGAATTGCCGCAACGCCGCCGAAGGGTTGCGTCATCCTCGTCGTCGACGACGAACCCGACGTGCTGGAAAGCTTCCGCGAACTCCTGGAGCGATCGATCCCACTATCCACCATCCTGACGGCGGATTCGGGAGCCCAGGCGCTTACCATGCTGGAGGGCGTTGACCTCATCGTCGCCGACTACCGCATGCCCGACATGGATGGAATTGGGCTCTTGATTCAATGTCTGGGACTGCGCCCGAACGCCAAGCGCATCCTCATGACGGCATTCCCTGGTCCGGTTCCCCAATTGGAGAACCGGGCACGCCGCGAGGCCAAGGTAACCGCCTTCGTCTCGAAGGGACTGGGACCGCATGCGCTCGTCGAGGCGGTGCGCGCCGTCATGGTCCCGCCGAACGGCTTGCCGGCGGCAGATGTCCTAGCGTAGGGTCGTTACCAAACCCTGGCCACGCTGCTATTCTTGGCGCGCGCAAGACAATCTACCTCCCCGAAACTGGCCTCCTCGAATCCGTGATCCCGGAACCAGGCCAAGGCCCCAACGGGTCTCCACGTCGGATCCCATTTCCTGGGCATTGAGGACGTAGTCCAATTCTTGATTGAAAACCTTGACCCGCTCCTCACGATCCGCGCCAACGAGCACGGACTCGAAACGCCGATTTCTAGGCCCGCCGCTCTGCTATCTGCCGGGTTCCTTCGGTATGCCTTGCAGCGCCTCCAATAGGTCTGCCAAGTCTTTCGGTAGCGGACTAGGCAGGCGAGGGATTGCCTTGTTGGCCACGCAATCGGCGAACTTCATCAGTTGCGGGTCGCCCGTGCATCCGAGCGAGTCGCCGATGGGGGCGAGTTGTTTGGGTGTCGCATCATGCAACATGAAGCGCACGGTTTCCCACGGCGTCATGGCAATCTGGCGGCCGATGGCGGTCTCCAACCAGCGCTGAGCAACCTTGAGTTCGTTTCCCGCGTTGAAGGCCGCTGGGTCGAGCACGATGGTGTCGCGCCAGTTTTCGAACCAACTGAGCCGTTCGCGGGCGAAACTCACCCAGGCTCCGGCGCTTCGCATCGCTTCGCGTGCATCGACCGGAGTTCCTCGCAGAGGCAGGTAGACCTCCAGCATCTTCTCGACGCGGGCAGAATCTGCCAGGGGGAGGATCAGGCTGAGATCGTGGATGTCTTTTCGGCGCTCCCCGCCCCGATCGGGTCGCCAGGCTTCGTAGATCTTTGTGGCCGCCAGGAAGTCGATGTCCAGCAATGGTATCTGGAGCGGCTCCGGCGGTTCGTGGCCTGGGAGTGGGAAGTGATTGAAGGTCTGGGTGCGGGGTGCGGCGGTCTTGAACCCGGTTGGGTCGTAGGAGTGAATGACGAAGAGAGTACCTTCTGGTGTAAGGGGCGCCTTGAGGATCTTCTTTGGCGCAACGACCTCCGGTTTCCACTTCTGGTCCAGCATCCACTTGCGCACAACCTCTTCGGATGCCTCGGTAATGATCTCGACGTCGCTGCTGAAGCGGCGCTTCGCTGCGGGAAGGAAGCTTTGTGCGGCCGTTCCGCCGGTCAGGCCCCACGTGAATGGTGCTGATTCGAGGGTCTTATGGAGATTGTAAAGCAGGATTGCTGTGAACCGCTGCTTTTGGTCTTTCAGCTTCGCTGGGAGCCCTGCATACCAGTCCTCCCACGGCTGGTTCATTGCTGGCCTCGGGCCGTGAAGACTTGTGCCAGAGTGTCAAGCTGCGCGTAGCTTAGATCCGGGAGGGCCGTCTTCTGGAACTGAGGAAACACCGGTTTTTCGAGTCGTTTGTTAAGCGCCTGGAATACGCCTGCCAGTTCGGGCCACTCTTTGGCGTCTCGCCACGCGCGCCAATTGAGATGAGTCCGTTTCATCAGGACAGCTTGCAACGCGAGTACAAACTGTTCCCGTGGCGCATGCCGGTAGACGTGCAAGAGGGCTTCTTCGACGGAGGCCTGCTTTCCGCGGACGCGGGCCGGGTAGAGGCAAACGGTTTGGTCGCCCGCGACGAACTTTGCTTCCACCACTTGGAGTGCCGGGTAATGGCCGCGCAGGTACTTTGTCGCCGCGTGAAGCTTCGAAGGGGGGACAAGGAATTCCTCAGGGCGCGGCCCGGAATAGCGGCGTGGTAGGACACTGAAACCCGTCGCTTTGGTCTTGAACCGCTTGTTCAAGGACTTCTTCCATGGCTCCAGACCAGGCATGACATTGAGTTTCGCCCCGGGCCTTACAAGGCGGACCCGGCCCGGCCCCAACCGTTCCGCTGCGCCCTCGCTCGCCAGGCGATGCAAGAGCACGTGGGCGTACGACCTTGAGTAACCCTCCGCCTCGAGGGTGTCTGCGGTCAGCACCCGACCGGGATCGGCCGCGTGCCTCAGGTAGATTTCTAGGGTGCTCATGGCTTTCTGATACACATTAACTATGTAAGTCCTTAAGTATTGCGGAAATAAGAATCCGGGCGAGGCGTGCACGGAGACCTTGCCGGCGAGGTACCGTCCGTCGTAGGCCGCCACCGCCTTGCGTTCCCCTTCAGTCAGCTGCTGGCCTGGGCGGCGCTTGTAGCGCGCCAACGTCACGTCCGTTGCCATTTGCGTCAATTTTCCTAGTGGCCCAGGGTGCGGTCAAAGACGTGTCGCGTGCCCACCGACCCGTGACGCCCTTGTTCTTCACGAAGGACGGTCTGATGCCGGCGGCCGCTCGAATGTTAGAGGAAGCCGGAGGAATCCATTTCGACCTCGACGCCATCGCCCGCGTCCACGACAAAAGGCGCTCGCCATGAAAACGGCGCCGCCGTCAGGCACAAACTCGCCGCTAACGACGGACCTCCACGATCCTGGCACAGGGACCGAGCGCGACCCTCTTGTGGCCAGCACGATGGTGTAATCATTTAACGGTGGCGACCGGGACGACCGGGACCGGGTCCACGATCCATTGCAGCGGCTTCGCCACGGGGGATTTCCCCTCGAGCAATGTCTGTCCTTCTGCCGTCGAGGGCGTACGGACCCCCACGAGGTCGCAGAGGGTGGGGAACACGTCGATGAGGGTACGTGGTTCGAAGGTCGAGGGTCCGATGGTTCCGCTCTTGTTCGCGATGATGGCCATGCCGTACGTCTCGTCGCGCTTGTCGAGGTACCCGTGCATCCCCCGGATGGTGGAGTCCTTGACGTGGAAGTAATCAGGCCAGAACAATACGCCCGGGTCGGCGGCGACCATGCGGTCGCCCCATTGTCGGTTCGTGGGGATGCGACGCTCGCGTCGCTCGTCGTCGCTGATGACCCACGTGTCGGGGATCGTCGGTAGTGCCGCCTCGATGACCGTGCGCCCTTTCTCCGTGAGATACCACAGGACGACGAGTGTGCTGTTGACGAAGACGACGTAGTCCTTGGCGGCCTTGACGGGGAGTTTCTTGAGGATCTTCAGGATGTCCAACCGTTTTTCGACGGGCGCCATGCCATGGTCGGCGCAGATGAAGATGTTCCAATCCTCACAGTTCTCGTCCATCGCCTTGTAGACTTCACTGATCTTGCGGTCGAGTTCCGTCAAGCATTCCTTCTGGATCTTTTCCGTGAAGGGACCATAATTGTGCCCTTGCTGGTCCATGATGCTGAACTGTGCGATGTAGACCTCGTACGGGGCTTTCGCCTTGATGTCCTTCACAAGTCCGCGGAAGATCGCGTCGTCATTGCCGCTCACCGGGTGCGCGCGGTACGTGTACGACTTTCCGGATTCGCGGCAAAGGTCGAAGATGCTGGTCCCGCCGAGAGCGCCTGGGTCGTGGACGGGCTTGGAATCCTCGCAGGGTCGGAAAAACGGTTGGAACTTCGTCGGAATCCAGGCCGGGTCGGTGTGGTAGCAGTCGCTGGTCCACTTGCTGATCATTTTGATCGCGCGCCGAGCCGGGACGAACACCTTGTAGGGTCGCACGATGTTCACGAGCGGACCGAACTTTTTCAGCCACTTGAACGGACTGTTCTCAGGGTCAAAGACGAAGGCGCTGAGGTTGTTCGACGTGTCGGGGTAGCGTCCCGAATAGAACCCGGTCCGCTGCGCGAACCCCGGCGGGCTGATCAGGGAACCGCTTTGGCTCCTGGTCGCAAGTTCATGCAAAAATGGCATGCTGTCGGGTCGGACGTAGTCCGCGCGGCCGGCGTCGATGACGAGGAACAATGTGGTGGTTTTCTTGGTCATGTTGGCATCTCGTTGGATACGGTTTCTTTGGATCGTTTCGGGGTCCGGCCCAGGCGCCGAGACAATAGTCCACGCAGGTAGGCGACCAGGAACGCGAGATCGAACAGCGGGCTCACGACGAAGCCGACGAACCGGTCCGGCCACGCGAGCGCGGTCTGGCGTCGCATCACGCGTCGCAATGCGGGCAGCCAGACGGCCGCCGCAAGAAGGACCGCGGTGAGGATCCCGGGTGCAAGGGCGGCCGCCACGGCGCCCAACAGAAGGAGCGCTCCCCAGGCGAGGATCGTGCGATGGACACCGAGTTCGGACGCGTGTTCGCCCCAGCCGATGCCTTCGCGGAGATTCTTGACGAACTCGGCGCGCGCCGAGCCGACGTCACGGTGCCGCACGACCATGTCGGGGTTGTATTCGATGCGATAACCGGCCGTGCTTGCACGTTGGGCGAGCAGAAGGTCGTCGACCGCGCTTTCGCCGACCGTTGCTCCGAACGGGAACCGTTCTAGGACGTCGCGACGCACGAGCGCGTTGACGTTGCTTGCGTAACGTTTGGGATCATCGGTTCCCGCCTCGGGAAAATGGTAGCGGAGTCCTCGCACTGCTGCCCCCACGGTCACGTGGGTAGGGGCGTGGACCTGGCGTCCGAAGGTGAGATCGGATCGGGTCGACGTGGTGAGGGATTGTTCGATCCACGCAGGCTCCGCTTCGGCATCGGCGCTGAGGAACGCGACGAGATCGGAGCGCGCCAGTTTGACGCCGAGGTTGCGTGCGGGTCCCACTCGCAGCCGCGTGGGTGCGACGTGGAGTCGGATCGGAACGGGAAACGATTTGGCCAGTCGACCAACGATCGCGGCGGTCGCGTCCGTACTGGCCGCGTCGACGACGACGACTTCGAAGTCAAGGCAGGTCTGGCGCGCCAAGGAACTGAGGCATGCCTCGATGTTCGCCTCTTCGTTCCACGTCAAGACGACGACGCTGACCTTGGCCGGGGAGGAGGAATTCTGGAGCGCTAGTTTCGGGATAAGCATAGAAAGGATGGAGCGGCCGCGCGCTGGACGCACGACCATCCCTCCCGCGCCAACATAAGGGGTCCCTCACCCGAGCATGTCTGGGCGGCCCCTTTGTTTGCCGATCCGGACGTCTCGGGGGGAGCAAAGGGGGGGGGGACACCTATAGATGTTCGGGCCGCTGTGTGTGCAAATACCATACACGCGAATGTTCTATCGATGGCAAACCCTTCGCAGCAGCACTTTGAGATTCTCGTGGTGGACGACAACCCGGTGGAGTTCCGGCTCATGCAGGAGGCCTTCGAAGGCCCTGGGATCAGGAACCGGCTGCATCCTGTGGGGAACGCGGAAGAAGCGATTGCGTTCCTTCGACGTGCCAAAGGCTTCGAAACGGCTCCTCGTCCGGACCTCATCCTCCTCGACATCAACATGCCCGGCAAGAACGGTCTGGAAGTCCTTGCCGAGATCAAGAAGGACCCCGCGCTCCAGACCATCCCGACCATCATGCTCACCGGGTCCAATGACAAAAGCCACCTCGACCAAGCATACACGTTGCACGCAAACGGGTACGTCCGAAAACCCGTCGATTTTGACGACTTCATGGCCGTCATGGGCGGCATCGAGAACTTTTGGGCGGGCACCGCGGCCCTCCCTGGGCAAGCGCCGGCGGTGTGACATGGGTCGCCTCCAAACCCGCGTCCTTTGGGCAGAGGACAACGCCAAGGACCGCATGCTCATCACCGAATCCATCGACGGGCGCGGGCCGTCGCCGCAAGTAGACATGGTCACCGACGGCGAACTGCTGCTCAAGGCCCTCGACCAAGGACTTCCATCCCTTGTAGTGCTCGACCTCAAGATGCCAAAACTCGGCGGCCTTGACGTGCTACGCACGATCCGAGCCCGCGAATCGTGGAAGTCTGTTCCGGTGACCATTTTCACGTCCGGAAACAGGCCCAGCGAGATCAGCGAATGCTTGGCCCTAGGCGTGCGCGAGGTCGTCGAGAAGCCCGTCGACTTCGATCTCTTCAGCGCCGCCGTGCAACGCATCCTCCATTCAGCGCAGCCCCTCCTATCATGATCCCGCAAACCCAAATCAGCCATCCTCAAGATCCCCTCGGTCTTGACGCCGTCCAAAACACCGTTTCCGAGCACCTCGGCAAACTCCTGGGGCGGCTTGAAAAGAACGAAAAACCCACCTCTTCCGAATGGCCTGAGCTGGAAGCATCTCTCCATGCCCTGGTGCAGGCCGAGACGGTCAACCAAGACACGCTTGAGAGACGACGTCGGCAGCAACTGATCATCGTTAGGCTTGGGAAAGAAGCCCTCGCGAGCCCCGACCTCCAGCACACGCTCAACCTCCTCGCAGAGGAGGCCTCCAGCACCTTGGGCGCCGAGTTTTGCTCCATCGTGCAGGCCGCCGGGGACGGGTCCACGTTCACCCACCGTGCAGGCCATTCGCACAAGAATTCCCTAAGTGATCGCCTCGTCCTGACCGACGAGCAGGCCGCATACACCCTCTCCGCCGTCACCAGTGTGATCTGCACCGACCTCGCTAGCGAGGGCAGATTCGCCGTGCCCGCCAAGGCACGCCAAGTCGGCGCAGTAAGCGGGGTGAGCGTCATCGTTCACGGGCCCGAAAAGCCGTGGGGAGTCCTCGGGGTTTACTCCAAAACGGCACGGACCTACACCGGTGACGACTCCCGTTTCCTCGAAGCGGTCGCAAACCTCATGGCTCTCGCGATCGAGCGAGACCGAGTCCAGTCCGCGTTGTCCCAACGAATCCGCCAGCAAGCCGCCGTGGCCGTGCTCGGCCGCCATGCCCTCGCAGGGCCGCACATGGAAGATTTCTTCCGCGACGCGACGCGCGCCGTCGCCGCAACTCTCGACGTCGAGCTCTGCGACGTTCTGCAACGCCACGGCGACGCCAAGGCGGTCCTTCTGCGCGCCGGAGTCGGATGGCAGGCTGGGCTCGTCGGCTCCGCCCGGATCCCCGCCGCGAGCAACTCGCAGGCGGACTTCGTGCTCAATGCGGAAGACTCGCTCATCGTCAGCGACCTTGCCGCAGAGAAACGGTTCGAGCCGTCGGAACACCTGGTGGATCACGGCGTCGTGAGTTGCTTGGCCGTGGTCGTCGCAGGTCGACACCGTCCCTTCGGTCTGCTCGGGGCCCACAGTCGAACCAAACGCGCGTTCACTCAAGAAGACAGCTATTTCCTGCAAGCCGTCGCCAACCTTTTGGCATCCGCGATCGAACGCCACGGCGTCGAAGGAGAGCTACGCCGCCACCGCGACGACCTTGAGGGGCTCGTCGATGAACGTACCGCCTTGCTGGCGGCCTCTAACCGCGAGTTGGAAGCGTTCAGCTACACGATCAGCCATGACCTGCGCGCCCCCCTTCGCAGCATCAACGGGTTCAGCAAGATCCTGCAACGCAAATACGGCGAGCCGATGGCCCCGCAAGCGCACGAACTCCTTCGACTCATGGCGGAGGAGACGGTCCGGATGGGAACCCTCATCGAAGCCATCCTCGCCCTGTCCCGACTGGGCAGCGTGACCGTCACCCATGCCCTGGTGAACATCAGCGCCGTTGCCCAGGAGGTCCTCGACAACCTGCAGGAAAACGCGCCTGAACGAAAAGTCGCGTGGAACGTGGATCCCGATATCCAAGTCGTGGGCGATCAGCCGCTTCTTCGCGTGCTCTTGGAAAACCTCCTCGGCAACGCATGGAAGTTCACCGGCCAAACGTCCGACGCTACGATCTCCGTCATCGGTTCCGCTGACGGGTTCCGCGTAGAAGACAACGGCGCCGGATTCGACATGGCGCATGCACGCGAGCTGTTCCAGCCGTTCCACCGTCTCCACGCGTCCGACGAATTCGAAGGCATCGGAATCGGCCTCGCGACCGTGAGCCGCATCGTCGGCCGCCACGGGGGCAAGGTCCGAGCCACGGGTGCCCGCGGCAAAGGCGCGACGTTCCACATCACGTTGCCCACCGCCCCCGTCGCAACATCGGCCGTGGCCCGAGTGGGCCACCTTCCTGGGGTCGCCTGAACGCCACCGCTTGCGATCGACCGTCTCGCCCGCGGGCCAGGGACAAAGCAGGCATGCCTGGCACGTCCCTCAAGCCATTCAGATACACCGAGCCAAGTGAGCGTCGATGCGCATCACGTTGGTGTCTCCGTACGACCCGGCGCCAACATCATGCCAAGATGATCGGCTGCACGTAGGCGGCGTGGAACGGGTGCTCCACCATCTTTCCCAAGGTCTGGCTCGCCGCGGCCACGATGTCACGCTCCTCTGCTCCACCCAAGGCGCTTCCAGCGAACGTCAAGAAGGCGGAATCCACGTGATCCGGGAGCACCGAAGCGGCACACTCCTTGGTACGCCGCTCGTCCAATTGGCCAAACGGATCCCGAAGGACACGGAGTTGGTCCATGTCCCTGCAACGTACCCGTTCACGACGCCGCCCGTATTGCGTCGCGCGAAGAAACTCGGAATTCCGAGCGTGCTTGACTTCCACTTCGAACCGCACCCCGCGTCTCGGTTGGGCCGCTTGGCGGCAACCGTGTACGGTGGCATCGGGCCGCCTCACTATGCCCTGGCCGAGGCGGCGCTCGTGCGTTCGTTCTCCTACGGCCGCAGTGCTCGCGCCCTCGCTTCCGTGCCTGAGGCGCGTTGGCGGGTGGTGCCGAACGGCATCGATCCCAGCACATTCCATCCTGGAAACGGTGCGCGAAAAGGCGACTACGTCCTGTTCGTCGGTCGACTCGTCCCGTACAAAGGCGTCGACGTCCTCGTCCGAGCTCTCGCCGCGCACCCGGAACGCCCGAAGCTCGTCGTGGCCGGCGAAGGCCCCAGTGAAGCCTCATTGAAGGCCCTCTCCCACAAACTCGGCGTGGACGCGACATTCCTGGGACGCGTTCCGGACCAATCCCTGGCCGATCTCTACCGAGGCGCCAATGTCACGGTCCTCCCGAGCATCGCGCACCAAGAAGCCTTCGGCATCACACTCCTCGAGAGCATGGCGTGCGGCACCCCGGTCGTCGCATCGGACCTTCCCGGCGTCGACGAAGTCGCGCTCCTTGGCGGCCTTCTTGCCCCTCCCGGCGACGCAACGTCCCTCGGCAATCAGATCCAGCGTGCCACCGAACCCGCGCTCCTTGCGCGCGGGACCGAACTCGCAACGAAGATCCACCGAGGCTACTCCTGGGACGCGATCACCACGCGGGTCCTCGACGTGTACAACGAAATCGTGCACCGTCGGCATGACGGCACGCCAGGGGTGACGCGGATTGCGCATCCTCGCAGTAACCCCGTACTATGAACCCGAAGGCGGCGGACTCGAACGGTACGCCCACGAGATCCTGAAACGCCTAGCGGCCCGCGGACACACCGTGGAAGCCCACGCGTTCACCGCCACCCGACGTCCGAGCGACGTCCGCGAAGGCGTCGTCGTCCATCGCCGATCCCCCTGGTTGCGACTCGGCAATTCACCGATCGACCCCACCTTCTACAGCGGAATGAAGAAGGCCATCCGAGATTTCTCTCCCGATGTCGTCGTGGGCCACACCCCCGTCCCGTTCGCCGCCGAGGTCGCCGAAGCCGCCGCACATGGCGCCGACGTCCCGTTCGTGACGACCTACCACGCCGGACGCTTGGCGGGCAGTTCGTTCCTGTTGCAACGCCTGGCCGCGGTCGACCACGCCACCTTCGAACAACGCATGTTGCTGCGCAGCCGCCACCTCATCGCGTCCAGCCCGTACGTACGCGATCATCCGCTCGCGCCACACCGCGCACGCGTAACGGTCGTGCCGCCGGGCGTCGACACTCGCCGCTTCATCCCGTGGGAGCAACCGACCGGAAACGAAATCCTCTTCGTAGGCCCGCTATCAAAGGCCTACCGATGGAAAGGCGTCGACACCCTCTGGGAAGCGTTCCGATTGGTCCGCGGTTCCATCCCCGACGCCACCCTTACGCTTGCCGGGCAAGGCGATCGTTTTGACGCGTTCGCAAAATTGGCGCGCGAGGACGGTTCTCTTCGACTCACGGGTCGGCTTTCCGACGAACAATTGGTCGCCGAATACCAGCGCGCGAGTGTCATAGTGCTCCCCAGCACCAGCGACGCCGAGGCGTTCGGTATGGTGCTCGCCGAAGCCAATGCGTGCGGCCGACCGGTCGTCGGATCCCGCATCGGGGGAATCCCCGATTTCGTCACCCACGGCGAAAACGGCCTCCTCGCGGTCCCGGGCGATCCCGTCGACCTTGCCCGTCACATCATCACGCTGCTTCGCGACAAAGAACTCGCGCGCAAAATGGGAAACCGTGGCCACGAGAAAGTCGTGCGCGACCACCACTGGGGCACGTTGAGCCTGCAGACGGAACAGGTCTTGGATGCCGCCGCCCAGGGACGACTCAACTTGTTGCGTCGCAGCGTCGACGCTCAGGCGTCGTATGAGCGTCGCACCGCGTTCACGTAAACCCCGGGGACACGAGCGCTAAGTTAAGACCCAGGAATTCCAAGGTGGACAGATGGGCGAATACAAAGACAAACTCAAAGGCAAGGCAAAGCAGATCGTTGGACGCGCCACGGGGGACCGACGCATGGAAGGCGAAGGCCTCGTCCTGCAGGGCCGCGGCGCATTGCGTCGGGTCGGCAAGGACGTGAAGCGAGCAGTGAAACGCAGTACCCGGGGCCGGACCGGTGGGACCGCCTAGGTCGGCGCGAAGGCCGGGAACCATGGGCACGTCCCAACTTGGTGATGTACGGCACCGCGCAAGTCAGTCGCGATGACCGTGCGCCATTCCAAATCAAGCTCCCCTGCGAAGGACCCGTCCGCCGCGCTTGGAAAGGTCCGCCATCGCCGATGGGGAAGCGAGTGGACTTGGATCGCCGCGAGTGGGTTCGCGCTGACCGTCTTCTTCGCTTCGGGTCTTTTTCTTCGGATCTGATGGGGGAGTCCTCGCCCAATCCGCGTAGGCGAATTCGCCTCCCTGCGTCGGCGGGCGGCTTGCGTCCACGGCCAGGGCCAGAGCGACGCCAATACGAGGTTTGGGGGCCCGTTGGGACACGCATATCTCCGGGCCGCCGGGTCCATATGAGCATGCTACGACCAAGCTAGGTTCATGACGACCGCGGCACGCGCCAAGCGACGCATCTCAGTCCCCACGGTTGCCAGTGGCCCCCTTCTTCGAGGGCCCATCGATGTTCGCACGGAAGGTTGTTCCACCATCGTGACCTTGGACCTTCCAGACTTCCGCCTTGCAGAACTCCAATGGGAGGTCAGCAACGACTCGTTGGTCGTCCGTTCACTGGACCCCGCTCGCCGTCTCTCCATTCCCATTCCGCTCCAAGGTCCCCTGTTCCCGGCACGCTTTGTCGTCGTCGTCACCGGCACGATCTTTGATGTCCGCATGGAGCGCCGCGAATCGTAACCAGTTCCACGTTGTCGTGGAAAGGCGGAACTCGCATGCAGGTAGCGCGCCTTGGACACGCCAGATTAATCAACGGCGGTAAAGTCTCGGGCCGATGTGGCCAAGGGCGACAAGCCGCGCACGAGTCCCGTCGAAACGTTGCGGGCGATGCACGCCGAGGCCCAAGCCGACATCTCGCGCCGCCTCCAGGGACTTTCGGACTTGGACGGAAAAGCCAACCAGGTCATGGGCCTTAGCGCCACGGTCCTCGCGGTCGTGCTCGCCGGCCTCTCAATTGTTGCCGACAAAACCACCCCGGCATCGTTTTTCAGCGGTGCCTCGTGGGTCCCGTGGACCGGAATTGGCATCCTGAGCGCCGGCATCCTCGCGTTATTGGTGGCGATTTTTTGGTCGATTGCAGCGTACCTGCGAAAGGATGTGCCGGTAGGAATCTCGGGCGACGACCTCCTCTCGGTGCTGGATCGGGGTGCAGACGAACCAAACTATCTCTCCGCAGCCATCGCGGCCTATGCCGAAGGGATTCGGAGTCTCGAGAAAGAGAATCTAACCACCGCCGGACAACTGCGGCTTACCATCGGATTCTTCCTGGCAGGGTTGGTCTTGGTCTCGGCTGGAGTGGGAATATTAATGGGGCGGATACTCGCAGTATGGGGTAGCCATGGTCGACGAGAAGAAGCGCCCGCACGCATTGGATGGAAGCGAGCTTCGCTTCTCCATGGGTACAATGACCAAGAGCGCGGATCCCGAGCACCTTCGACGCCTGCGCCGACAGGAGTAATGCAAATCCCGGTCCGTGCGTCGGCAGGGCAAAGTACCGTTTCTATGGCGCCGCGAGGCCGTTCCTCGTTGACGGAAAAGGACGAACTCTCAGATGGCGCCCGCCCGGTAAAGTTCCACGTTGTCGTGGAAAGGCGGAACGGGTTCGCCCTCGATTGACACGGGACGACCCGGGTCGACTTCCCGTGTTGGGCGGCCCTATCAAAGTTGAGGTTACTCAAGGTCAGAATTCTCCTTCCTTGGTATGAGGTCCTGTTCGTCGAAGTCCCTCCTTGGAGGCCGCAAAGGCGTCGTGGATCTTGGCGTCGAGCTGGACGCAGCGCTTCTCCAAATCCTTGACCGCGTCCAACCCGCGGTCCACCTCGGGAATCTTGAGTTCCCGCAAGGCTTCACGCTTGCGTTTGAGTCCCAGGACGCCGTCCTCGTACTGGATGCCGCGCTGCAGGAGGACGCTGTACACGTGATTCTTGACGCTGCGCTCGAGGTCGACGTAGAAGTGGCGTTCCCGCACGAGGGCTCGAAGGCCCCGGATCTCGGGGTCGGGCGCGTACGCGGTCGGCACGCCGTTGAGTCGCAGGAGTTCGCTCAGCGCGTCCGCATCCACCTTGTCCGATTTGAGGCTCGCTTCGGCGATGAGGCGGGTCTTGTGGGCGTGGGCGAGCGTCACGTCCTGGGCGACCGTGGCCGCCGCGTCGTACACGTGCTGCCACACGTTGCACGCCTCCAGGACGACGTGCCGGACGCCGTCGAAGCGTCGCAGGTACTCGATCAGCTGGGCGTCCGATGATCCGAGCTTGGCCGTGTCCAGGACCTTGCCGAATGGGTCCTTGACGTTGGTCACGATCGATTTCTTGTGCACGTCCAATCCGATGTAGAATTCTTGGGGTTGCGTACGGCGCCTCCGAATCGGGGATTGGAGGCGCCGGAGTTGACCCTTGCGAGTCATCGGGCGGAAGTATGCATGTCCTCATGAAACTCTTCTGGAAGGCCCGAGCAAAGGCCCAAGCAGCGTAGGTTGCCCTTCGCGCAGACCCTGCCGAGGCCGCCCATGACCTGAACGTCACGTTTTTTACCGGCGGGTCCCGGGAACCCGCACGCGGCCCCCCGGGGCACATTCCGTCTGAATCTGTGCCTGGGCGGTTACGAGGGCTTACTGCGACGAACTCCTAGGAAGGAAAATGCTGGCAGCGATCGCACCGAATGGAGTGCTCCAATGTCTTGCCGGACCTTCTTGCGGTGACAAAGCCTCACGCGCGCCAATTCAGCCATGGGGTTGCTCACGTTGCTTCGCTCCTCGTTGGCCAACGCCCCGAACCGCGTTACGGTGTGTGTCCGCTCGCGAGGCACCCGACGACAGCCGCCGGGCAAGGGTGAGGGAAGCTTGGTTGGGCTTACGATTCGACGCGACGCGGTGGAACGGGTTTGGGCAGGCTCGCCAGGACCGTGGTTCCTCGCCCGGGACCCTGGCTTTCACACCAAATGGTTCCTCCGTGGGCCTCGATGATTCCCTTGCTGATGTAGAGGCCCAGCCCGGTGCGTCGACGCGTGGAGCACGTCGAGTCGCTCATGGCATACGGGTCGAACAAGCCGGCCACGTCGTCGGCTGCCACGCCCTGACCCGTGTCGTGCACGCCCAGGACGATGCGGCGCTCCTCGGCGAACCCCATCAGGACGACGGTGCCGCCGCGCGGCGTATGACGCAACGCGTTTCCCAGTAGGTTCTCGACGACCTGCGCCAACCGGTCCGCGTCCACGTCGGCCTCCAACCCGCCTTCGTAGTCGGGGATGAGTTTGATGCCTGCTTCTTGTGCTTGGGGTTGGAAGAGTTGGAAGGCGCGGCCCATGATGGAGGAGACGCTGGTTCGTTGGGGTTGGACCTTGAAATGGCCCTCCTGGATCCGGCTCACGTCGAGGGTCTCGTCGACGAGGCGTCCCAGGCGCGTCATGCTGCGTTCCAGGATGTCGAGGCTGCGGTGGATCTGCGCGTCCGCTGGAAGATTCCGCACGAGTTCGCGCACCAAGTACAGTTGGACGCGCATCGGCGTCAACGGCGTCCGCAGCTCGTGCACGACTCCCCGCAAGAAATCCAACCTCGCCGACACGAGGGTCGCTTCGGTCTTCAATGGTTCGACGGGGGCGGCTTGCGGGGGAGACATAGGCGTCATGAGGGGTTCCAATCGAAGCCTCGCCCGCATGCGTAGTTAAGGTGCTGTTTGTGCAAAAACATGGGCGGCCACGCGGCCGGTGTCTCGTCCCCGCGTTTTGTCGTCGTCGGTGCGCGAACACGCGGCTAAGTATCCCCCGGGCGTAGAAGGCGGGTTTGCGGAAAACGCGCAACCCCCCAATGACCCGAGGCGGAGCAGAAACCGGTCCACCCCCCTGACCACCAAATCCCCGGACGCTTCTTGCTACCTCCTGACCCTGTCCATGGACGCTTCGCCTCGGGCCATCCCGCGTTTTCGCCCCCCATCAAGACGAGGGATAAGCGTGGTGCCAAAATGCTAAGAGGCGGCAAGCTGCAGAACGCGGCCCCGGTAGTGGGGTACGCGGTGGCACGGCAGGCCCAAGATGCAACCATCCTCATCGTCGGGTTCTCGCAGACGCGACGGGATTCCGTCGCGCGGTTCCTGGAATGGGAGCTGCCGAAGGCACGGATCCTGGTGGCCCCGAACGAGGCGACCGCGATCCGCTTGGCGAGCCGCGAGGACGTCGACCTCGTCATCCTTGACGTCGCAGGCGGCGAATCGTATGAAGAGCTGGACGCCCGGGCCACCACGCGGATTCCCGCGCGCCTCTACTTGGCGGATGATTCTCGCGGCCTGATCGACTCCGCCTCGATGGGGCCCCGCGCCCCCGACGCGCGCCCCCTGGATTTTCGGAAACTACTGGACCAGGTTCGACGCGCCTTGCAACGTCGCCGTTCGTGAATCGCCGGTTTGCACACACAGCGGGCACAACTCGGCGCCGGCTTCCGCATCCGACATCTGCAACCATTCACGGTCGGGAACCAAGCCACCGACCGCGGCTTGGGAGGACGCGCAAACGGCAAGCAGATGACCCGGTGTGCCGACGCGGCGTCGCACCCACCGCGCTCCCGTCACGAATCCGGCAAACCGCTGATGGTCCACAACGGTTGTAACCGTGGAATCCTCAGACCCGGGTATCATCGAAGGTCGGGAAACGCAGGAGCCTCTTGGAGATTCGGGAAAAGCCCAAGTCCCCCATTTTGTCGATAATTCTGGACACACGCTGCGAGCCCAAGTCCCATCCCCGACGGTGCCATATGAGTGGAGTCTTATGGTCCAACCCAGTCTGGATTCTTTTTAAGGCGGACGCGATGTTGATCGGGGAGACTGAGGAACTGGAATGGGCGGACGCGCCCGAGTCGCCGCGGCGAGTGCGGATTAGGCACCGCGGCGCGAACCACCAATTGTTCGAAGTCCGCGTCGACGCCCGCAGCGTCGACCTTGGAAACGTTGCCCATTCACGGCAGACGCGCGACGGCCGCGTCGTGGTTCGCCTTGTTCCGGGTCGCTACGTGGCGTCCTTGGACCACGACGTACTGGTGGTGCGGCCCCACGAAAAAACGCCCCCCCCCCCCGCTTTGGGTGCCGCGCGGGGTTTCGCTCTCGATTGGCGCCCAGGTAGGAGGTGAGGCCGGGCCGTGCAATGGGCACAAGTCGAGGAAGTGGTGCAGATGCTGACGCAGCTCGGGTTAGGCCGCGACGAAGCCGTCGCGTACGCCACGCTCAGCTTCCTCGGACCCAGCCGCGCCGGCGTGGTGGCCGGCGCGTCCAAGTTGAGCCGCGCCCAAGCGTACCGCGCCCTCGAAATGCTGACGGAGCGCGGCGTGGTGCGCAGCGACCTGTCACGTCCCCGCCGATACACGGCGGCCCCCGTGGAGAGCCTGCTCGTTCACTTGCGGGGCGATCTGGAGACTCGCGCCCAAGAACTCCGGCTCTTGGAGCCGGACCTGATGAAGAGTCTCAACGTTCAGCCTCGCGGCGCGCGCGGCACGACCAGCCGCACGGACGTGTTGCGGGGTCGAAACGTGGTCGCCACGCGCGTCAACGAACTCTACGCCAATGCGCGAAAACAGATCGATGTCCTCTTCACGCACCCGGGCGGCCTTCCGTTGATGGAGACCCTGGGACACTGGGTCCTGGTCCTGGCGCGAGCACGGCAAGGCGTGAAGGTGCGCCTGCTCGTGGCGCCCCGCCCCGACCATGCCCCGTACCATGAGGCGGCCGCGAAGGCGGGTAACGTGGAGGTCCGCGAACGCGGGGAGCCTGAAGTGTTGGCGGCGGTCTTGGCGGACTGGCAGGATTCGCTCGTGGTCCTCGTGGCGGAGCCGTCGTCGTATCCTCGAAGCGACCGTACCGTCGCGTTGACGAGCGACGCGCCCAACCTGGTCGAGTTGTTGGCCGCAAGCTTCGACGCGTTGTGGCGCTGCGCTCGCCTCGTCCCGGGTCAACCAGCGGCGGGGTCCGGCGACGCGCGCCCGATCCGTGAGACCCCCGACGCGTAGACAGGGTTCGAGGGTTTTAGGCGGCGGGCATGGGCCCGTCCTGGGCCGACGCCGCAACGTCGGCGCGCATGGCGTCCACCATGTGGGTCCGCGCCACGAAGACCTGGCCGCCCGTCGCCGCGTCCGCATTCGTGACGCGCGACAGGAACCAGGTCGCCGGGAGACTTTCCGCGGGCCGGTACAAGGCCAAGACGAGGGACTCCTGCGATAAGTCCAACGGGCGACGGAACTCGACATCTTGCAAAGCGGCGCAGGCGAGGGCCTCGTCGCTATCCACGTTCCACGCCCCCAGCGGCACGAGGCGCGCGTCGGTGGGGACCTCGTGCCCGACCGTGTCCGTCGGGGTTGATGCGACCACGAATACGACGCCAGGTCGTTGAGGGTCGGCATAGGCGTACGCCCACGCCCGGCCCGATGGATCCAGGGTCGGCAGGGCGAAGGAGGCGGGTTGACTGCCCCAGGGCGGCCTCACTTGGACGTGGGTGAGGCCGGCCGCATGGACGCCGAAGGCGGCCACGAGTTGGGCGCCCGGCGACCAGGCGTCGGC
>CAYOZB010000053.1:0-17887 GCA_964408365.1 uncultured Halobacteriales archaeon
CGCCACTCTCGAGATGGGCGAAATCACGATCGGCGCCGACGCGCCAGCTCAACCCGCGCCCGCCAAGAAGGGCAAGAAGGGCAAAGACGCGCCAGCCCCGGCCCCTGCCTCGATCGAGATGGGCGGAATCGATTTCGGCGCCGATGCGCCCGCCGCACCCGCACCCATTCCTGAGAAGAAAGGAAGGAAAGGCAAACCGGAACCAGCCCCATCCGCTTCGATCGACATGGGGGAGATCTCCATCGACAGCGCGCCGCCCTCGGCCCCGGAAGCCGAGATCAGCATCGACATGGGCGACGAACCGGCTCCAGCGCCGAAGAAGAAAGGCAAGCGCTGAACGGAACACATTAAACGGTGGAGGCCATGGACGTGGATATGGCCAAGCGGTCGCGTTCCCGAAAACCAGCCTCCCGACGGTTCCCAGTCTTGAAGACCGGCCGGTTGGAACAGAACGTCGACGCGATCCTTCAGGCCCGCGGCCTGGAACTCGACGCGTCCCCGGAAAAATTGTTGGAGCGCACCAAGCGCGGCGGCCTCTTCGCGGCCGACGGCGGCAAACACCGAAAGGGCGAGAAAACGATTCGACGCAACATCGCACGCGTCAAATCCGGCAAGATCCACCCCAAACGGGCCAAGCCCACCCGCGGCAAACAATTACGCGAAGCCCGGCGCGCCTGATTTTTTCTTGGCGCTCCGCGGCACCGCATTTTCCCCTCGCGCAGGAGTAGCCAAGCCTGGCCTACGGCGCGCGACTTAAGATCGTGTCCCTTAGGGGTCCGCCGGTTCGAATCCGGCCTCCTGCATCCGTATTGTAACAGCGGGTCGAATCCTAAAGAATCTGGGAATGCACCCGAACCATTCAGACCCTCAAGCCCGTTGCCGCTACATCGCCTTTGAATTCGATTGGGGAGGACCCCAGACTCGCCAGAGCAGCCACTCATGGGAACCTGAGGGAAGAAGGGAAGAGAATCCTGGTACGCGACGCTAGGCCCTGTTTAGCGATTCGGTTGGCGCGACTACTTTGCGTCCGTGTAGGGCAACCAATTCGTGTCGGCGAGATCGTAGATGATGTGGTCCGAGTCCAGCGTCCGCTTCTTGTCCCACGGGCCCTCTCCGTATCCGCGTTCGAGGACCTCGATGTCGTTGCCGCGGACCTGGATGAACGTGTAGCCCGAATTGTCGTTCTCATCGGCCTCCAACACGTTGTCGTCAGGGTCGGCCGTGGCACGAAGCACATAGAGTCCGTCCGGATTCGATCCGAAGTCAACGTAGGTGTCTTCCATAGACCACCAGTAGACGTCCGCGTAACCGCGCGTTAGCCACATGACCGACTCCTGGAGCGGGTCGTCCTCCCCGCGGCTCTCGCAGGTGGAGAGCCGCGTCGGGTCCTGCGTGAAGGCGCGCCAGTCCACAATCAGGACCGAGGCCAGGCAGAAGCCCTGCTTGGGCCCCATCCCGACCAGGGTGGTTTCGCCCTTCTTTAGGTCGTCCACCCGATGAAGCTCGACGGCCCCGAATCCCATGTGGTGAAAATGCGCGTGGCGCGCGTGGTATTCAGCGCGGCCGGCTGGGCGGCTGTAGGAAGAGCCGTCGTCCTGGTATACGATTTGGGTGATGTCCACGGCCTGCAACGGATTCGGCGTAGGCCGGTACCGGAGATCCATCGGTCCGTCGCCGGAGTTTTGCGCCCCAAAGGAGAAGCGAAGGCAGCGCCGCACGTTGGGATTGTTCGCGATCTCGCCGGGGGTGCAGGAGGCCGGCTGCGCCGGACCGACGTTGGACCCCGGCCCGAACGGGACCACCATCGAAAGGACTGGCGCCGCGAAGGTGAACTCAAAGGGCGGCGTAAGCCGCAGGTTGGGGAGTAGATCCTGCGGTCCAGGATCATGTTTCGGCGCGGAAGGCGCGTCCTCCAGGAGGGCCCGCATGCGGAACGTGGCGTCCTCGACGCTTGTGCCGGTAACATGCAAGGTCCAGCGTCCGGCCAGAGGCGCGTCGACCAGGTATTCCTTGCTCAGGGCTGGAATGGCCGACCGCCGAGTGCCGTCGGGCGATTCGAGGCTGATCGAGAAAAACTCGGTGAAGGAAGGGTCTTCGAACGCGACGCGAAGGCGCCGGCCTCCGTCGGGCACGTCGAACGAATAGCTAAAGCATCGGGCCGTGGGCGCCTCGCAGGCGGTTTCGGCGTCCCCCGCGATCGAGTCCTCGACGAACTCGCCATCCCAGAAGATGGGATGGCCGATCTGGAGGGCTCCGACGGATTGGGCGGCGTCCACCGACGGTGCCCGGCCGACGCCCGAGGCGGCGGACGGCATGGAGAACGCGTCGACCGTCCATGCCTTTTCGGCCGCGGTGGCTCCGTTGCTGCCCTCGGCGAATAGGGTGGGCACAACAACCGACGTGAGGAGTAAGAGCACGGCCGACGCGACCATTGTCATGTTCTTGCTTCGGTTCGGGGTTACACGCATTTTGTTTCATTCTCCGGTGTGCGGGTCCATTGGTTCACGTTAGCAGGTCGCCACGTTGACGGCGAAGCAGCTTGGCGTCGACGACGCATCGAACAGGACGTGCATCTCGGTCGCCTGCGGCTCCTCCGTGGGCCAGATCACGAGCGCCAACTGGTGCGAATGGGGCTGCACCGGCGAGAAAGTCAGCCGCGCGACCCACGGTTCGGGGTCCTCGGGCCCTAGCGGAATGGTGGCCGAAACAGTTTCCGCTTCGAAGGGGGCTTCGGCGATCAACCAAAAGCAGCAGTAGATGCTGGAGAACTCGTAGATCCGTGCCTCGAACGCGGGCGGCGAGAGACCGACCCAATCCACCCAGACCCGGACAAAGGCGGTATGTTCGCCAACGTTTTCGCCATAAACGATGCCATAATCGACGGACGGTTTAGGCAGAATCCAACCGGTGTCCTGGAAATATTGGCTGCTCCCTGGCATGCCTGACGGGATCGGTTGGTTGAGGTTCACCGGGCGAACCACGTGCTGAGCGGGTGTCGCCTCTGTCGGCATGGTCTCGTTCAGGCGCATCCAGTCCAGCGGGCACGTGAACCGGTTGACGACGGTGCACTCGGGACTCGGTGAGCGGAAGTGATCCGTCTCGCGATCCAGGAAAAAGGTCAGGACCGGTTTCGTTGCGGTGTCGCCGCCTTTGCCCTTTCCGTTTCCGTTGCCGCCGCCCGTTCCTTTTCCGTTCTCGTCCTTTGCTTCGACGGTCGCCGCGCCGGCGAACGCCAGGAGCGCCACGATCGACCACGCCGCAATCCGATTTTTTTTCTCCACCATTGGTGTCACCACCACTTCCGTGTGTCATGAAACGGCGCAGCTTGATAGTAAGATTGGGCGCCCGCGTTGAAGGTCCGCGATCTTCAACGTCGCATTCCAAAGTTCATTTATGCTGGGCTGATTTTGGATGCTTGTGCCTGTGTGGAGGCCCCTCGTCGTCCTGCTTTTGCTCTTGCCCGCCGTCCCCGTCAGCGGTGCGACGGAGGTCGACACGGAGTTGGCCTTGGCTCCCATCCGTCTGGGCGACCGATTCGAATATTCGGTGGAGATCCACGAAGGGAACAGCCGACGGGCGTTCACGGAGACCGCTGAGGTGCTGGCATCAAGGCAGACCGCCGATGTGTTGGGACGTGTGCAGGACGTCATCCCGATCGTAGTGGCCACGAACCCCCCATCGTACCTGCCGGACGGTTCCCAGGAGATCATTCGCCTCGACTATGTTTCAACCGAATTCCAACTCGTTCGACGCGACCGGTTTCACAACGAGTCGACACACCTGGAGAACCAAGAGCTGACGGCCCAAGAGATCGGCCCTTCGTTCTTCCAGCCTGATGAAACCGGTTTGTGGTGGCCGGGGCCGCACCCCGTGTTCTTTCTGCGTTCCCCCGCGGGCGCGTTGTGCGACTTCGGAGACTGGCAAGCGCGGTCCACGGCGCACCGCATTCTCGAACGCGGGACAATCGACGGGCGCGAGGCGGTCCGGGCCGAAACAAGAACAGTGGTCCAGGGAGCCCACGAGGCATTCATCGTGGACACAGGCGTCTGGGACACCGGGAATCCGTACCCGCTCGAAGTCCGGCGAGAAGTCCAAGCACAGCACGCTGGACACACGAGGACAATCACGATCACGTACCGACTTGCGTGGTTCGAGCCGGGACAAACTCCAGTAACGACGGAGCAGGATCCATCCTGCGCGGCGCCTCCCACTCTCCACCGCGGACCCGCCGGACCTCCCGGCGACGGGAGCCGTTTGACCGCCGCCTACCCCTTGGACGAAGCGATCAGGAACGTGGAGTCCGATGCCTCGCTAGCGCCATTCTTGGCCTGGAGCCAGCTCCACCCGGATCGGCGACTGATCGGGTTCATGTTCATCCAGGAGGAAAGTGACACGTCACCCGACTTTGTCGGGACCGAGTGGCTTCTTTCATACGCGTCGGGTAGTGAGGTCATGGACATCCGGACGGCACGCATCCAGCCCGGCTCCCCCCCTCAGAACACCTGGTGGCCCCCCTACGAAGTCGCCGAATCCCCCTGGTTCGACGATGCCGACCTCCCCAAAGCACCTGCCTCGATCGGGGATGCGGAAGCCGCCTGGGCCGAGGTCGCCTCCGAGCGGTACCTTGAGCTCGGCGCCAACTCGGCGCGATGGGGCCTCACCAATCCTAGCCTCAGGGCGTGCAGAGAGTACAGTGTTTGTTATGAGCAACCCGGGAGAGAAGATTGGCGCGACCGCCATTTTCACCTGATTCACCTCGGCCACATTGTCGGGAACCAACTCAGCATCCTTCCTGGGGAGTACGACTGGCTTCGGTTCAACGTCACATCGGGCCGCCTCGAATCGTACACCGCTGTGCGGGTCCTCGGCGCGGTTGGGGCCCGGTCAGGCGGAGAGTCTCCCTTGGTACCGACCTTCGGCGCCGCCGGGAGAATCGTCGGCAGCGAGGTCTGGTTAGCCGGAGGCGCTGCCGGCCTGGTTGCGGTCGGCGTTGCTCTACTCCTTCGGCTTTTGGCGATGCACGGCTATTTTGGTGGGTACGCGAAAATCGTCGGCGACGATCTGCTCGAACACCCGTCTCGGCGAGCGATCATGGACGTCGTGCGCGCCCGACCCGGGATCGGCCCGCCGACCCTGCGCACCGTTCTTGACATCCCTTGGAGCACGGTCATGCACCACATTGGTGTCCTCGAACGGGGCGCCCACCTGAGAATAACGAAGGATGCCAACCGTCGTCATCTGTTCGCGCGCGGCACACAGGTTACCGAAGAAGCCATGGTGCTGCAGAGCCACGTCGCGGGACGACTGCTGGAACTTGTCCGCGCGCATCCGACCATTTCACAATCGGAGGCGGCACGACGGCTGAACATGACGCCGCAGGCCGTCGCGCGTCATGTACGGCGGCTGGCTTCGATGGGCCTCGTGAACCTTCGACGCGAAGGGCGTACGACGTGCGTGTGTCCGACATAGGTGCCGCAGGTCGTCGAATTCCCCCGGTGCCAAAGACTAAGTGGAACCCGCGGCGTGGAGAACCCACCCATGGCATCTCTGCTAGCGCAAGCAAGCACCGTCCTCGGGTTCTCGGGCGCGGTCCTGGCATTCGCGTTGGCGGCCGTGGTCCTGCGCATGGGTCGAGGCGGAGCCGCTGACCGCACTCTCGCCGCCCTCCTCGTGGTGGAAGGGCTCGTGCAGGGCGCCTTCTCTGCGTCGGGCTTGTCCACCCGATGGGAGCTGCACTGGGTCAGCCTCGCGCTCTGGGCAACGACCGTTCTCGGCCTTCTCTATCTGCTCTTCATCTCGGTTCTTGAAACACCGCTCGTCGTGTGGATCCGACACACCGCTTCTCGATGGATCTTGACCGTGGTCCTCGGCGTCGTGCCGACGATCGCCCTCGCGGGAAGCTTTGCCGTGATGGGCCGTCCCGGGTACGCGCCGGGCGACATCAACCTGGCAATTGTTCCCCTGGTGTTCGGGACCGCCGCGTTCGTGGTCATCTCTCTGTACGCTCTCGTTGCGGCCATCAGCACGTTCCGCCGCGCGAAGGGTACCGCGCGACGCGCCCAGGCACGGGCCTATGTGACCGCGTTCGGCGTTCGCGATGTGCTTTTCATCATCGGGTACGGGTCGAACTTCTTGGCAGAGACGCTCATCCCCGGCTTTGGCATCGCGGAATCGCAGTTCCTCCTCATTTCGAGCTTGGCGGCGGCGTTCGCGACGATCCTCTTCGTGCCGCTGCTTGCGTATGGCCTGCTGAAGACCCAATTGTTCGACATCGACCTCAAGATCAAAGCGGGCGTCAGCCGCACCACGGTCGCAACGATCGGCATCATCGTCGTCCTCGCCGCGGCCAAGATGACCGAACTCTACGTGAGCCGCCAATGGGGGATCGCCGCCGGCGGCGGCGCGGCAGGCGTGTTGCTCTTCCTCGTGCCACGATTGAACCGCCTCGGCGACAAAGTGGCCAACAAGGCGATGCCCAACGTCCAGCCGACGCCGATCTATCTCTCGTTCAAGAAACTCGAAGTCTACCGTGCCGCGGTCGAAAGCGCACAGGAGACCGGGGGCATCACGGATCGCGAACGCGCTTCGTTGGACCGTCTTCGCGAGAAACTCGGTCTGTCGAAAGAGGATACGGGCGCGGTCGAGTCCGAGGTCCTCGCGTCGGGAAATCCAGCCGCCGGGGCCGGGGCCGTGCCCGCGCCGAGCGTGTGAGACTAGCGTCGGTGCACATCCTAATTCCCGCCGGATAACGCCGCCGCGAATGGCGCCGTCCAGCCTCCTCCAAAACCTTAACCGTCGAGCGCCGCGTGCAAGATGACTTGGCTCTGGATTTCTCGTGGATCCACGTGCCCCCGCTTCTTGCCGCGCTGGTGGCCGGCGTGTTCGGCGTCGTCGTTCTCACGACGGATCCGCGGCGGCCCGTCAATCGGCGCCTGGCCCTGGTCCTCTTCCTCGAGATGCTTTACGCAGGGGCCGTCTTCGTCCTCTTCGCATTCAAGGGTGAAGAACCACGCTTCGTGGAAGTCGTTGGTTTCGCGTCCGTTGGCGCCTTGGCCGTTGCGTATCTTCAGTTCCTTTCCTTGCTTGACACACCACTCGCATCGATGTTCCGCCGCCGCCCGGTGGTCGTCGGGCTGTGGCTTTTCGTCGTCGCACTCGCGGTCTCCGGCTATCTGTTTGGAACCCCGGCAACGGGCAGCGAGGAAAACATCATGGTCCAGGTAAACGGCATGGTTCTCTCGCTGATCGTGATCGTCGGGGGAGGCATCCTTTCGGTCGCCATCACCGTCTCGGCGTTCCGACGAACGGCACCAGGCAGCAGCGCACGCACCCGGGCGAAGGCCATCCTAATCGCGTTCGTGACCCGCGATGCGATCTGGATCCTGTCCGTGGTCGGCGCCGTGGGGTTCGCCGTTGCCGGCCAGGTTGCCATCTCGGACTTCTTCTGGAATGACGGAATCCCAGTTGCGATCTTGGCCTACGTCCCGATCCTGTCCTATGGCATCCTCAAGACCCAGCTCTTCGACCTCGATCTGCGCATCAAGTGGGGAGCGACGCGCGGCGCCGTGATTGGTTTCGTCGTCATCATCGCATTCGCCAGCGCCAAGATCGTTGAAGCGTACGTCAACCAGAACGTTGGGTACGTGTTCGGCGGCATCATCGCCGGTCTCGTGCTGTTCTTCGGCCCCCGATTGAATAAGGTGGCGGAGAAGGTCGCAGACAAAGCGGCACCCAATGTCGCGCCGACCAACGAATACCTGGCGTACCGAAAGCTCGAGGTGTTCCGGGCAGCGTACGAAAGCGCCGTCGAGGCCGGCGGCATCGACAAGAAGGAACGCGACATCCTCGACCGGCTTCGCATCAAACTCGGTCTCCGCTCCGAGGACACGAACGCCCTCGAAAACGAACTTCGGGTCACAGCCGACTCATCTTCACTTACCGGCGCGACCAGCGGATAAGATTCCGAGGCACCGAGGTCGATTCAAGCAGCGAGGGGCTTGACCTTCGAGGCCTTCGGGCGCGGCGCTTTCGTCGCGAACGTCGATAGGCCCGCGTATTTGGCGCGCGAGCCCAGCTCTTCCTCGATGCGAAGCAATTCGTTGTATTTTGCGATCCGGTCGCTCCGGGAGACGCTGCCGGTCTTGATCTGACCCGTTTCCCAGCCGACGGCCAAGTGGGCGATGGTGGTGTCCTCGGTCTCGCCGGAACGGTGGCTGATCACCCGCGCGTAGCCATGACGCTGCGCGAGGCGTTGCGCCTCATCGGTCTCGGAGAACGTGCCGATCTGGTTGACTTTGAGGAGGATCGCGTTCGCGATGCCTTTGTCGATGCCTTCCTTGAAGATCGCCGGGTTGGTGACGAACAAGTCGTCCCCGACGAGTTGGACCTTGTTCGCAAGACGCTGGGTGAGCTCGGCCCAACCGGTCCAATCGTTCTCGGCCATGCCGTCCTCGATGCTCACGATGGGGTAGCGTCGGACGAGGTCCTCGTACCGGTCGACGAGTTTCTCCGAGCTCAGATGCGCATCCTCGGCCAACAAGTGGTACTTGCCTTTCTCGTAGAATTCCGACGCAGCGCAGTCCAACGCGATGGACGCGTCGGCGCCCGGACGGTAGCCCGCTGCCAACACTCCCTTGATCGCCAAGTCGATGGCTTCTTCGTTGGAATGGACGCCAGGGGCGAAGCCGCCTTCGTCACCGACGTTGGTGGAGAGGCCTTTGTCATGGAGGACGGCCTTCAAACTGTGGAAGATCTCGGCTCCCATGCGCAAGGCTTCGGCGAAGTTCTTCGCCTTGTGCGGCACGACCATGATCTCCTGGAAGTCGAGGTTGTTGTCGGCGTGCGCTCCGCCGTTGACGAAATTCATCAGCGGCGCAGGCAGCAGCCGCGCCTTGCCGTCGGAGATGTGAGCGAAGAAACTGTGGTCCTGGTCGGCCGCGAACGCGCGGGCGACGGCCATCGACACCCCCAGCGTGGCGTTGGCTCCGAGTTTGCTCTTGTTCGGGGTGCCGTCGAGTTTCAGAAGGGCCGCGTCGACGGCTTCCTGGTCATCGGCGCGCATCCCGACGAGCTTCGCTCGGATGGTCTTGTTGACGTTGCGGACCGCTTGGAGGACGCCTTTGCCGCGGAACCGGGCCTTGTCGCCATCGCGCAACTCCAACGCCTCGCGGCTTCCCGTGGAGGCGCCGGAGGGGACCATGAAGCGGGCGACGACGCCGGAGTCGAGTTCGCATTCCACTTCGATGGTGGGGTTGCCGCGCGAATCCAGTACTTCGCGCGCGTGCAAACCCTGGATGATCGTCATTGCTGCGACGATGGAAACGTCGCAATTAAAGGGTTCCCGGCCAGCGGTCGAAGGTGCTAGGCGGTGAGGACTTGGAGTTCCTTCGTCAGCCCCGCGATGGCCACTTTGAGGGTGTCCAGGTTGAGGTCGCCGCGGCCGCTCACGACCAGAAGGAACTGGTCGGAGACGCCCATCGCCAGGATGCGGGTGCCCTTGTTTTCCAGGATGATGCGCTCTGGGACGCTGCGGCCGGCTTCGATCATGGCCGTCTCAGCGGCGCCGACGGTCGCGGCGAGCATGGCGCTGAACGATTCGCGGTCAAAAGTCGCGGGAAGGTCGGCGACGACCGGCAAACCGTCACGGCTCACGAGGGCGGCGCCATCAACGCCACTGATTGCGCGCAGACGGGACAACAGGCCCCTCATCTGCTCTGACTTTGACAGCAGTCCGCGCTCCTCCTAAATCGTGCCGAGTGCGCGGCACCCGGTTCATCGACTTAAAGTGTGCGACAACGCCGTCCCGCTACGAACTTCGCAGCTGTTTCCGCAGGTAGGACGCGACGCGCCCAAGCGGGATCCGCTCTTGCTTGGTCGAATCCCGGTCGCGCACGGTGACCGTTTTCGTGGTCTTCGTGTCATAGTCGACCGTGATGCAGTACGGCGTTCCCACCTCGTCCATCCGGGCGTAGCGTCGTCCGATGGCTCCGGATTCGTCGTACTGGACGCGCAACCCCTCGGCTTGGAGTTTCGTGGCCAGTTTGCGTGCCTGGTCGTCCAAACCGTCTTTGGGCATGAGCGGGAACACCCCGACCTCGATCGGAGCCATGTCGTGCGGCAATCGCAGCACCATGTACGGTTCGCCTTCTTTCTGCGTCGAGAAGAACGTGTGTTCCAACACGGCGTACAGGATGCGGTCGACGCCGAACGAGGGTTCGATGACGTTCGGGACGAACTCGTCGCCGGAGACGGTTATGGTCTCGTCGACCACGTCGTACACGTTTCGGGGCACCCGGACCGTGCGTCCCTCGATGCTCACGTCGACGCCCGCAGCGTCGCGCGCCGACTCGACGTGACGAGGGTCAAGCGCTTCGAGCGCCTTCGCCACGGCTTGCGCCTCTTTCTTGAACATGGGCCCCAATTTGCTGAGGTTCGGTTTCACGACGGTCCGGTCGATCTTCTTCGGCTCGTCGTACTTACGCACCGCACGCATCACGGCGCCGCTCGCCTTGGCGTGTTGGGTCAGATCGAAGGCGCTGCGGTCGGCGATGCCGACGCATTCGACCCATCCGAACCGTTCGCTGTGGAACTCGGCGTCCCACGTGTCGCGCGCATAGTGTGCTTTCTCATCGTCAAGGTGCTGCCGGAACCGCAACCGTTTCGGATCGATCCCGGCGGACGTGAGGAGCCGGTGGACGAGGACGATGTAGTACGCCAACGCTTGGTTGGCGATGATCTTTTTCTTGACTGCGTCGCCGACCGTCATCGTGACGAGGTCCTTGCCCGGTTTCTGAAGGAGCTGGAGCTCCGTGTCCTTGACCTTGCGGAACTTGGGATGCGTCAAGTGGAGCGGGTCGATGAACACCTCGACCTCCATCTGGTTGAATTCGCGCAACCGGATGACGCCTTGTCGCGGACTGATCTCGTTGCGGTACGCCCGGCCGATCTGACACACGCCAAACGGCAACTGCTCGCGGAAATACCGATACAAGTAGGGGTAATCGACGAAGATGCCTTGCGCGGTCTCCGGTCGCAGGTACCCGACCTTGCCGCTTCCCGGTCCGATCTCCGTCTTGAACATGAGGTTCTGACGGTACGCGTTGCCGAACGGTCCGCCGCAGGTCTTGCACTTGACGCCCTTTTCCTTCACCACGGCGTCGATCTCTTCGTTCTTGAGGATCGCCGCGTTACCAGTGAAGCCGGCTTCCTCGATGATGTGGTCCGCGCGGAACGGGCTCTTGCAGTTCTGACAACGGACGACCGGATCATCGAACTTCGCTGCGTGACCGGAGGCGATGAACACTTCCTCGATCGTCACCGCAGGACAGCTGATCTCGGCGCAGCCTTCCTCGACCACGAAGATGCGTCGGAACAGGTTCTCGATCGACGCCTTCAACTGCGCGCCGAGCGGCCCGTAATCGTAGAACCCGGCCGCGCCGCCGTACGCGTCGAAGCTGGGATAGAGGAAACCGCGTCGCTTCGCGAGTTCGTAGACCCGTTCGTAGATCGAGTCGGCCATGGTTTGCGGGGCCCGCCAAACCCGACTTCGTTAAAAACGGGTCGGGTCACGCCACGACAAGATTCAGATTAGGGCGCCCAAGAGGTCGTGGTCGGTCACGAGGTCCACGAGGTCCCCTTTTTCGTCCACGACGGGCAGTTGGTGCCAACCGTGTTCGAGCATGATGCGTGCCGCTGCCCCGACGGTGCTCAGCGTTGAGACCGTGACCACGGGGGAGACCATGAATTTCTCGATGGGTTCCTGCGAGAGCTCCATGCGGCCATTGCCTTTCGTGGTCGCCCGCGTAAGAAGGTCGCCGCCGGTGATGATCCCGCACAGACGCGCGTTGTCGTTGATCACCGGCAACGCCGAGGAATGGGTGACGCGAAGGATGCGGCTTGCCACTGCTGCCGGCGTGGACCGATGGATGGGGACGAGCCGTCGCTGCAAATGCGGCCCGACCCGGCCGTGATGATCCACCAACGCGTCGAGGCACGCGTCGGTGGTGACGATGCCGACGAGGTCATTGGAGCCGGTGACGACGGGAAGGAACGGCATCTGGGTGCGGGAGAGCGCCTGCGCAGCTTCGCGCAGCGGCGCCTGCATGTAGAGAGTGTACGGGTTGGGGTTCATCAGAAAGGCGACCTGGGTCTCCTCGGATTCCCGAAGGAGATCGGTCCGAAGCACCAACCCGGCGAGTTTCTTCGAACCCGCTTTGACGACCGAGAGGCCCCGGACCCGAAGCTTTTCGAACTGGGCCACCAACGCGTCGCGGTGGGAGGGGACCTCGACAGTCGGCGGTGAGGGGTCCATGAAGTCAAAGACGCGCAACGGGACCGGGCCTCCCTACTTGGTTGCGTGCCGGACGACGAGCACCGGGCATGGCGCGTGGCGGATGACGCTCTCGGCGACGCTGCCAAGAAGCATGCGGGACAAGCCGCGTCGTCCGTGGGTGGCGATGACGATCAAGTCGGCGGGTGTGGCTTCGCGGCAGATCTCGTCTACCGGGTGGCCTTCGCGGATCTTGCCTTGGGCTTCCACCCCGTGCTCCGCAGCCTGGGCTCGGATGCGTTCGAGCACCTGCTCGGCCTCTTTTCGCATCACGGTCGTCACATCGACGAGGATACTTTCGGGCGGGAACGCCTGAAAACCGGGCTGGTCGACCACGTACAGGGCGAGGACGGGACGTTTGAGGGCTTTGGCGAGCTCGATCGCTTGCGACACGGCAACGTCCGCATGCGCGGAACCGTCCGAGGGGACCAAGATGCGATCCACGTTGAGCATAGCCAATTTCACCGCGCGACGACGAGAGGGCGCGATCCCCATTCGACCCGGGAGCGACGTTGCGGCAAGAGCACGACGCGTTCCGGGACGCCCGCCGGCAAGGGGACCGGTTGTGTCCGCTTTATGGCTTTCTCAATGGGCGTGGTGAGCGCGGCAAGGAACACGTCGTCCGGGATCCGCGGTGCCCATTTTCGTGCGCGGGCGACCTCGGCGACGAGGTCGAAGTTGCCGAGCATGGCGTTGTCGGTGCCGAAGAAGAACGGGATCCGGGCGCGCACGAGCTGCGCGATCGGGGATTTGAACCGGAAGAACGCGTTGGAGGTCGGACAGACGGCAACCGGCACCTCCGTCTTGCTCAATTGCCGGAAATCAGGGGGGGTGGCCTGGCACAGGTGCACAAGCAGCTGGGGTTCGTAGGAGAGGACCCGTTCCAGGGAGTCCCGCCGAGGCTCGCTCGCGTGCAGGACGAAGGGTTTGCGGGCACGCCGGCAGGCGCGACTGGACTGTTCGACGACGTCGTCGTCCACGTCTGCGATCGACGAGATGCCGATCCCGTCTCCCTCCTCCACGAGGCTCTGGAGCTCGTCAGCGTCGATCGGCCACCGAACGGGGCGGCCCAGGATGCGCACCGCGGGTCCAGGGCGTGGCCCGCGGGCGATGCCGCGAAGGAGTTTGACGCCCGTGACGCCCTGTTCTCGGAAGTCGAGGATGCTGCGGGTCCCGGCTTCCTCGTACGCGGCCAATGCGGCGGTCACGGCGCGCGTGATGGTGGCCGGGGAGGCCTTTGCCAGCATGCGATGCTTGTACCCGGTCCCAGGTTTCACCAGGGCAGGCAAGGAGCGAGGCAGGGGTTTGCCTTGCAGGAACGCGTCGCCCACGTGGGTGTGGTAATTGTGCAACCCGTCCAAGAGGATCACCGGTTGCGCGCCTGGGGGCGTTCCGGATCCTTCCTCGACGATGCGACCGCGTTCGACGCGGACATAATGGTCGCCTTGTGCACGGCCTTGGGACCATTTTGGACCCGCGTAGGTCGGCACGCGTCCGGGACAGACATGCGCGGCTCAAACCCTTATCGGGCGTCGGGGAAAGACGTTTTCAAGCGTTACGCGGTTCGCCGGCGACCCCCATGCCTCGCTCGGGACCGTTCATCTTGGCGCTTGACGAAGGCACGACCGGTACATCGGCGGTGTTGTTCGACGAAGCCGGCCAGAAGGTCGCGCGGAGTTACGAAGAGATCCCGCAGTTCTTCCCGAAACCCGGGTGGGTGGAGCACGACGCGGAAGCCATCTGGCTCGCGTCGCAGGGCGTGCTTCGCAGCGTCGTGAAGAAAGCGAAGATCAACCTGGCCGACATCCAAGCACTGGGGATCACCAACCAACGTGAGACGATCGTGGCGTGGGACGGGACCACCGGCAAACCGTTGTCGAAAGCGATCGTGTGGCAGTGCCGTCGCACGGCCGACCTGTGCGAGGACCTCAAGCGGCAAGGGGCCGAGAACTGGGTCCGCGAGAAGACCGGGCTCGTCATCGACCCGTACTTTTCGGGTTCCAAGGTGCGTTGGTACTTGGAAAACGACAAGGCTGTGCAACGCGCGCGAAGCAAGGGGACGCTGCGGTTCGGCACAATCGACAGTTGGCTGCTCTACCGCTTGACCGGCCGTCGTGTTCACGGCACCGATCCGTCCAACGCGAGCCGCACGTTGTTGATGGACCTGGGAAAGGTCGACTACGACGACGAACTCCTAGACCTCTTCAACGCGAAGCGGGAGGAGATGCCCGCCATCCTGGACTCGGCCGGCGACTTGGGCGTCATGGACTCGTCCGTGATCGGCCGCGAGATCCCGATCACCGGCATCGCCGGCGACCAGCAGGCCGCCCTGTTTGGGCAAGGCTGCGTCGAACCCGGGATGACCAAGAACACCTACGGCACCGGTTGTTTCGTGCTCACGAACGCCGGGAAACGACGTCCGCGTCCCCCCGACGGGATCCTCGCGACGATTGGCTGGCGCATCCGCGGCAAGACCCGGTACGCACTCGAAGGAAGCGTGTTCATCGGCGGAGCCGTCATCCAGTGGCTTCGCGACGGGTTGAAGATCATCAAGAACTCGAAAGAGTCGGAATCCCTAGCTCGTTCCAGCCCCGATGATGGCGGCGTCGTCCTCGTGCCTGCCTTCACCGGGCTCGGCGCACCGCACTGGGATCCTTACGCCCGTGGGGCGATCTTCGGATTGACCCGCGGCACCGGCCGCGGCCACCTGGCCCGGGCCGCTTTGCAATCGATCGCGTTGCAATCGGCCGAGGTCGTGGAAGTGTTGGCCAAAGGCACCGGCAAACCGATCCTCTCCTTGCGCGTCGACGGCGGCGCAACGGAAAACAGTCTCCTCTTGCAATACCAAGCCGATCTTCTTGGGATCCCGGTGGAGCGTTCACAATATCCAGAGACCACGGCCCAGGGCGCCGCGTTCCTCGCCGGCATCGGCGTCGGCTTGTGGAAAGGCCCTAAGGCGACATCACGACGGTGGCGTTCCGGTGGCACGTTTGAGCCGAAGGCGGATGACGCGTGGCGTCGCAACGAGTGGCGACGATGGAACGAAGCGGTCCGTCGGACGCGTGGATGGGCCAGCGCGACTACGTGAGAAGTTCGATCATCCCGAACGCGATCGTCAACGTCAGGATCGTCACGGGAAGTCCGACTTTTGCGAACTGCCAGAACAGGATGGGAACGTTGAGCTCTTCGCTTCGCTCGGCGACGATGATGTTCGCGGCCGCTCCCAGAATGGTTGCGTTGCCGGCCAAGGTGCTGGACGCGGCCAAGGTCAGCCAAAGCGCCTCCGATCCTTGATCGGCCACGGCGTTCGCCAAGAGGAGCACGGCGGGCACGTTGGAGATCAGGTTGCTGACGATCGCCGTGACGACCCCGAGACCGACGACGGTGCTGAGCGAGCCTGGCGCGACGCTGTCTGCGGCACCGAACAGTCGGTCGAGGATGCCGCTAACGGCGACCCCTCGTAGCACGATGAACAGTCCGAGGAAGAGGAGGATGATGGACCAGTCGACGCGTCGGAACAAGGTGCGCGGGGTGTTCTTGCTGATCGCGGGGGCGACGAACACGAGAAGGCTTCCTCCCGCCAAGGCGAGGAGGCTGAGGGGGAGGCCGAGTCGGTGGCTGGCCAGGAAGCCGCCGAAGAGGAGAACGATGGCGAGGTGGGTGACGCGCATGAGTCGGGGTTCCGTGATGGTCTCGCTTTTTTCCAGCGCGGTGACCGCGTGGGGCTCGATCGGTGTGCGCAGGTCTTTGCGGTACGCGACGAGGAAATAGGCGATGGCGACGGCGAGGGTGACGAGGGCGATGGGCCCCATGATGGTGAAGTAGCGCAGGAACGTGATGCCAGACGCTGTCGCGATGTACGCGTTCTGCGGGTTGCCGATTTCCGTTGCGACGCTTCCGATGTTGGCGCTGATGGCTTCCACAACGAGGTACTTCACCGGGTCCACGCGCAAAAGGCGGGTGGCGTGGATGATGATCGGGGTGAAGAACAGCACCACCGTATCATTGAGGACGAGCGCAGAAAGGACGGCGGTGGTGACGGCGAGGAAGACGAGCAGCCGCGTTTGGCTTCGGCTGTGCTCCACGATCCACGAGGCGAGGTGTCCGAAGAATCCGGTGGACTCGAGGGTGACGACGACCAACATCATGCCGATGAGCAACAGGATCGTGTGCAGGTCGATCGCGTCGATGGCCTCGTCCGGTCGGACGACGCCGAAGAGAATCATCAGGGTCGCGCCGAAGAGTGCGACCGCGGGTCGCTCGAGCGGGATGTGGGCGAGTCGTCGAAGCGAGATGAGGATGTACGTGCCGAGAAAAATGGCGAGTGCGTGGAACACGATCGTCTCGCCGGACGATTCCTGCCTGTCTTAAAGTGGCCGATGCGGGTTAGGCTTTGGCGACGTTGAGGCCCGGGGTTGCGTGTTTGAAGGCGAGGATGGTCCAGCGGCGTTTCGTGGCGAGGCGGCGGAGTCGGCGGGTCGGGTTGACGACGAAAGGGTGGCCGACGAGAGGGAGGATGAAGTGGTCGCTGTAGTGGTCGGTGTACGCGTAGCTTCGCGGAAGAGAGATGTTGTTGCCGTGGGCGAATTCGCGGATCGCGACGGCTTTTTGCGCCCCGTAGGTCGGGCCCGCGATCTTCCCGGTGGCGCGTCCGTCCTTGGCGAGGACGTCGGTGCCGATGACGCCGTCGACGGGCACGTGTTTGCTCATATGTTCGACGAGGAGTTTCATGTTGGTCGTGGCGATGACGACGAGGTGACCTTGGCTGTGGTGCCAACGCATGCGTTCCAAGGCTTCAGGGTAGGCGCGTTCGATGAGGTACTCGTCGACGAAGTCTCGCGCGAGCATCCGTAGTTCGTCGATGGAGAGGCCTTTGAGGCCGCTGTAGGCGACGTTGACGAGGACGCTCCGTTTGATGATCTTGAGGTAGTAGAGGAGTCGCGCGAACAGTCCAGTGGCGATGAGACGTGCGATGCGCATGCGCCATCGGAACACGCGCCAGAACCAACCGAGGGTGCCGGGTCGGTCTTCGAGGATGCGTCGGCTGTAGATGCGCATCAATTCGCGTCCGAAGAGGACGCCGCCGTCGGTGTTGATGATGGTGCGGTCAAAGTCGAAGAACGCGGCAGTGCGCGGCTCCGCCGGCGGAGCGGGCGGGTTCGTCATGCGGGCGCAGGGATCCCGAGGAGGTGGCGGTCGGCGAACTCCAGGCAGATCTTGGCGACGAAGTCGCTTCGCGCGTCCCCGCACATGCTGTGGCCGCTTCGGGGGACTTCTACGAATTTTTTCGGTCCGGCAAGGGCGTCGTAGACCCGTCGGCTGTTGTGTTTTCCGACGACCACGTCGTATTCGGCGACCATGACGAGGGCGGGGATCTTGACGTTCTTGGCGCATTCTTCGGCGTCCAGTTTTTGGACGAGCGGCCCGTAGTTTCGCACGGGGATGGTGGTCTGGAGGAACTGGTCCTTGCGGGCACGTTCAATGGCGACGTCGGTCGAGTAGAGGCGTTTGTAGTCCACTTTGTAAGGGACGCTGATGCCTTTCTTGGAGAACATGCGG
>CAYOZB010000054.1:0-17825 GCA_964408365.1 uncultured Halobacteriales archaeon
GGCCGATGCCAAGACGTCTGCCCCGCCTACGCGGCAGGCCGGCCGCTCTCGCCGATGAAGGTCGTGTTGGATCTTCGTGATGAGATGCACAAACAATGGGATTCCACGTGGCAGAACACCAACCAAACGTTGCCCGAGGACACGAACCTGCTCGTGAACAAGGTGATCAACGAACAGACCCTGTGGTCGTGCGTCACGTGCCGCGCATGCATGGACGCGTGTCCGGTCATGATCGAGCACGTGCCCGTGATCATCGACATGCGACGCGCCCTTGTCGCCGAATCACGTTTGGACAAGCACAAGGTGCAGCTCCTGCAGAACCTCGCGAACAGCGGCAACGCGTACGGGTTCCCGAACTCCGACCGCGGCGCATGGGCCGAGGGACTTGAAGTGCCGGTCGTGGGATCCGAGGGCCACACAGCCGATCAGTTCGATGTGGTGTATTGGGTCGGCTGCAGCGGCTCCTTCGATCCGCGCAACCAACAAGTGACGAAGAGCATCACTAAGATCCTCAAGGCCGCGAACGTCAAGTTCGCGATCATGGGTGAGAACGAGCGTTGCACCGGCGACCCCGCGCGACGCTTGGGTGAAGAAGGCCGGTTCCAAGAAATGGTGCTGGCGAACGTCGAGACCCTCAAGGCGCACGGCGTCAAACGGATGCTCACGCAGTGTCCCCACTGTTTCAACACGCTGAAGAACGAATACAAGGAATTCGGCCTCGCACTTGAGGTCGAACACCACTCGCAGTTCATCGGCAAACTCCTCGCAGAAGGCCGACTCAAACCAACCCACGCGATCAAGGACGCCATGACGTACCACGACTCGTGCTACCTCGGACGCTACAACGACGAGTACGACGCGCCACGCGCCGTCGTCGCCGCCGCGGGCACGGACGTGCGCGAAATGACGCGCAGCCGCGAGAATTCGTTCTGCTGCGGAGGCGGCGGCAGCAACATGTGGTTCGAGGTGAAGCAGGAGAAGGAGAGGATCTCGCAGCTTCGTGTCCGCGAAGCCATCGGGACCGGAGCGAAGCGAATCGCGACCGCGTGTCCATTCTGCATGACCATGTTGGACGACGCCGCGAAACTTTCTGGAACCGACGACACAAAGGTTCAAGACATCGCCGAGATTCTCGCCGAGAGCCTTGGGCCTCCGACGTCCTGATGGGGATGGGACGGCATGCACGACAGGCCAGTGACGTGGACCGGCCGAGGCCTCCGACTCGCATACGTCGGGGACATTGTACTCGCAGCGACTGCGGCGATCTACTTTCTAAACTATTCTGGGCGACTGGCCGGGTTCGGCTTCGTCGTCGCCGGCTTCGTCGGACTTTTTTCTCTCCAGAAAATGTGGGCGGGACGACACGAATTCGGACCCGGGCACGCGAAGAACACGAAACGCGGATTGATCCTGTTCTTCACCGGCGCGCTCCTCTTCTTCTACGCGTTCGTCGCAGGTTTGACAAACGTTCCCGAGACGCTCAACTTCCGCAACATGCGTCCACCCGTCTTGGCGGTCGGCCTCGCGTTGATCGCGGAGACCGCAAGCGGCGGGCTCTTCCTCTACGGCCTCGTCGGATCCAAACGCAAACCCTACGCGATCGGGTACGCCGTGGTCGGCGCGGTCTCTGGACTCGCGCTCATCCTTTTCGGCATGAGCCAAGTCACGTACTTCGAGACCGCGAACCTGCGCACTCCCGAGGTCGCGCAGGACCGGTTGATGATGTTCCTCGACGGGTACCTGCCGTACGTCATGGCGGCGTTCCTCGTCACCCGCTTATGGGTGATCGTCCTCTTGCGGCAAGCGCGCAAGGAAGTCGAGACCGCCGAACACGACGCGATGGCGCAGGACGAGGAAGCCTCGAACGCAACGACCACGCGCGTTGTTACTCCGGAAGAACATTAGGAGGACCAGAGCCACGAGGAGTTGCAATGTCTGATGTGGTTCCAGAGTCGGTTGCGAAGAAAATCGCACCGCGGATTCGAGCGGCCGTCGTCCGTATCTTGGAAGAAAACAAGGAAGCTTTGACCCGCCTCGCAAACAAGTAGTCCGCCCAGGTCGCGCCGAGGTCAGACGCGAACGCGCGCGTCGCTTCGGCCTCTCGGCAGCTTATGAACACGCCTACCGCGCCTTCGCCTTCACTTTGATGCCCAGCTTGCTTCGAAGGTCCGACACGCGGTCCAAGGCTTCCCAACGCAGTTTCAGGTCCGTCCGGCCAAAGTGTCCGTAAGCGGCCGTCGGCTCGTACTGGGGTCGTCGCAGATCGAGTTCGTCGATGATGGAGCCGGGCGCGAAGTCGAATTCGCTTCGCATGACCTGCTCGATCTTTTCTTCCGGCACCTTGGCGGTGCCGTACGTGTTGACGTGCACCGACAACGGTTCGGTGGCGCCGATCGCGTAGCCGACCTGCACGAGGAGTTTGTCCGCGAATCCGGCCGCGACCATGTTCTTGGCCGCGTACCGCGCGTAGTAGGCTGCGCTGCGGTCGACCTTCGTCGGGTCCTTTCCGCTGAAGGCGCCGCCGCCATGCGGAACCCAGCCGCCGTACGTGTCGACGATGATCTTGCGTCCAGTCAATCCGGAGTCCGCCGCGGGGCCGCCCTTGACGAAGCGTCCGGTGTGGTTGATGAAATATTTCGTGTCCTTATCGAGCCATTCCGCGGGGATGATCTTGTCCACGACTTCCCGCTTGAGATCTGCGTGGATCGTCGGGTTCGTCACGTTTTCGCCGTGCTGCGCCGCGATGACGATGGCCTCACAACGGATCACGTTGCCCTTCTCGCCGAACTCCAGCGTGACCTGCGTCTTGCCGTCGGGTCGGAGATAATCGAGCGTCTTCTGCTTGCGCACGTCCGCCAACCGTTTGGCCAATCGGTGCGCGTACACGATCGTGGGCGGCATGTACTCGGGCGTCTCGTTCGTGGCGTAACCGAACATGATGCCCTGGTCGCCGGCGCCGACCTTCTTTCCTTTCTTGACGCCTTGGGCGATGTCGGGGGATTGTTCATCGATCGAGGTGATGACGCCGCACGTGTCGCCGTCGATGCCGTAGTTGGCGTCCGTGTAGCCGATGCGTTTGATCGTCTTGCGCACGATGCCCGGAATGTCGATGTAGGTGCCCGTGGACACCTCGCCGGCGACGAAGACGATGCCGGTCGTGACGAGCGTCTTGTCGGTCGCGACGTGCGCGACAGGGTCCTTCGCCAAGAACGCGTCGAGCAAGGCGTCGCTGATCTGGTCGGCGAGTTTGTCTGGGTGACCTTCGGTGACGGATTCGCTGGTGAAAAAACGACGCATGGGCAAGGACGTCCTGTCGGAAGCCGGTCTAGACGGGCCGTGCTCTTAATCGTTATCCGGCTTCGTGATTCCGAACGGAATAATTCATGCGGTGGTGAACGGCTTGCGCGGGTCGATCGCGTCCACCGGGCACAGGACAACGCACAGGTTGCATTCCGTGCACGTCGATTCGTCGAGGCGCAGCTCCTTGAACACGAGGCTCAACGAATTGACCGGACAGACGCCGACGCATCCGCCGCACTGGGCGCACATGCTTTGGTGGATGATCGGCACAATCCGACGCTACGGCCTCGACCTCAGTTAAACGTTAGGCCGTCGGGACGCCTTTGAGCGTCGTTTCCGGACGAATGGTAACCGCAAAGAGCAAGAGTTGCGCCGCGAGGTCGCTGGAGACGCTCGCGGATTCCTCGAACTGCAGTTCGGCCCGAAGCTGGTGAAGGACGGGGCCGGGTTCGTTGAACGACACCGCATACGCGTACGCTTCACGACGTTCAGGTTGGTCCGTCACGACGCTCGTCAGGTCGAGCCGATGCGGGACCTCTTGATCATCAACGGTGACGCGGACGTTCCCCTCCGCGCCCAAGGCAGCCACGTTGGCGCGGTAGATCAGATTGCTGAACGCGAAATAGTTGAGGTTCTCGCCTTCCTCCGCATGCACGACATCGACAAACGAACGCTCCAACGTGCGCGGCGCCGTCGCGGCGAATCCTTCCGCGTACACGTTCATTGCTTCCCCGCGAGACGAGCCGAGCTCCTGCGGATGGTAATACGTCGACCACAGGGGAGTGCCGAGTTTCACGTTCAAGCCGACGGTGAGGTTCTGGTCGGTGGCGATGATCATCTCATAGAACCCGGGCTCGAGCCGCCAATTGGATGGGTCGCCCTCGTACGGTGCGAGGTACTGGTAATTGGCTCCGTTGCCGTAGATGTACGCGAGTGTGAACGTCTTGCCGGTGTTTGCGTTGCTGAACGCGGGTCCCGCGTTGACGTCCATCACGCGGACCGCGGTACCGAGTTTCCGGATCTGCATGAACTCGTAATGGTACGAAAAATCCTTCACGGCCGGATGCGTCGCGTTGACGGTCCGGGAATTGGTGGAAGTGAAGAAGAGTTCCACACCGTCGAACGTTTCATCGACGCGCATCACGTAGCGCCCGTAGCTTGAGCCTTTGAGGAGGAAGCTCGACGATTGTGTGAGGACGTAGTAGGTCTCGGTCGCAAGGAAGGATCGATCGGGGGCTTGTTCGTCCCATCCGAAGGGGACGCTGCCGACGCGCGGTTCGCGCGAGGGTTCCTTGTCCGCGCAGCCCGCAAAGGGGATCGCCAGGAACAAGGCGGCTGCTACAAGGACCGTCCCGTGTCGCCCGGCCATGGGTACCCGGACCTCGCGGCCCAGCAGTATAAACCTTGTTGGCGATGGCCCCTGGGCCGCCAGCCAAAAAGGCCGAATTGGTAGTCCGACCAAGGTTTTCCGACCTCGAGAGGTGCTTTGGGAATTGCGTGTTTTCCTAAGCCTGGCGCCCCGTGCAAACGCGGCTACGCTGGCGATGAGCGCTGCGTGCGCCCTATGTCGACTACATTGTGTCCGAAATGGGTACGTGAATTCGGCGGGCGAGGGACGAGATTTTTCAAGGTCACACGCTTTGGTTCCTTGAGGCTATCAACGATGACACGGGAGCCTGAGGTATTTCGCGGCCACGGACGCGATAGGGTGCTTGGTCACGCGGCAAGGGTGGCAATTCTTGCAGCCATCATTCCGCTAATGATTCCCCCAAGTGAGGCGTTGGGCACCGAAACGCTACCGGAACTGGTGGACCAAGGCGACGACGTCACGTACTACGGCGCTTACGCCGGCGAGCGCAATCACGACTATCTGGACGTGTTGGCCGCGTGGTTTGAACATGATCAAGGGTTAGATTTGGTGTCGTTCAACGTCAAAGTGGCAGATTCGCAAGCGCTTCCAACCTCATCGACGCAAAACTGGGAGGTGCGTTGCTCATTCTTGGGCGCAGTGACCTCCACGGCGGAGGGCGGCGAAACGGTTTGGGGAAACCTATCGTACGGTTGGGTGAAGCCCTGGAACTCAAGCGGTCTTGAAAGTTCAGCAAACTGGGAACCCAACGAGTTTGGTCAATTCGGAACCCGAAATTCCGTTCCGCTTTCTCATGTATTTGAGGCGACCATCGAGGAACCTGGCTATTTTCGCTTTTTCATTGAACGGGGTCTCGTCCAGCGCCTTGGTGATCGGGTCGAGGACATCCGCGGCGATTGTCGAGAACGCCTCAAGGTGGCAGACGCGCCCACGGTCTTAGAAGGATTCTCCAATATCGACAACGCCGAGTCAAAGGGAGCGTACTCCTTCGCTGAGTTGCGTCGAGCAAGAGCGCCGAACGGCACCGTTGACGATCCGCTCGAAGGTGGCCAGACTTTGGCGCCCCCCGTCGAAACAACCGAGCAGTCAGAGTCGACACCCTTCCCCTCGTGGGCCCTGGTTGCAGTAGTGGGCGCAGCACACGCGCGTCGTCGATGGCAGGCACACAAACGACGTAAGGCAGGCTCAAGCAAACCCCCCGCAAGCTGGGCACTAAGCGAGACGAACACGTAGTCCGAAGTTTGGTCCAACAGGAACTGGCCTCGACGATGGGAGATTGGCTCCTGGCCAAGGTGGGTAACGACCGGTCTGGTCGTCGCGTATTTCACGACGCGAATCGAAAGATATTTTGCCAAACAACGGAGGATGTAGGTAGAATGACCCTGCAAGGATTCGCGCAGCGCGTGCGCGAAGCGCCGTTCTACTACCTTGCGATGCTGGAAATGGCAGTAGGCATTGTACTCGTCGCCGCCATCGCGGCAGACATGATTCTCTAAGCCTACTGTTGCTGCCCGCGCTCGGCGATCAATGGGCACATGCCGTGTGGGTTCGGACCGCCCTTGACGGCGAGGCTCTTCTCCGCGTCCCCGGAGTCGTACAGGGTCTCGTCTTCGAAGTTGTGGACTTCGATGTGGAGCTTTGCCAATGTGCCGCCGGCTTGCAACCCGGTGAGGTCATGCGGCAAGTCGAACATGATGCGTGGAGGTTTTTCGGCCATGCCGTGGATGCCGCAGATGGATCCGAGGAACTTGTCTTGGCCCTCCTCGATGCGCGCCAACTCGTAGTCGATCGAGGGAGCCGGTTTGCTGGGATCAGGCACCGTGCGAGCGATGAACGTGGTGCGCGTCCCACCGACGACGACGTCGAACACGTTCACGAGTCGCGGCACGGGGGAGTACACGTCGCGCAGTTCGACGGAGAGGACGAGGCTGCCGTTGAGTTCGGTGAAGTTCGCCCGCAGAAGATCGTAGACGTCCCTTGTGTCCGGGTCCACGGCGTCTTCGAGGTACGCCTCACCGGGCGTGACGGTCTGGGTGGGCAACGGGATCGGGTCGCGCTCGAAGCAGCCTCCAAGCAGGAGAAGCGACGCGATGACGAGGACGCGCATCAGTCGAGTCCGAGCACCTTTTCGGCCTTCTTGAGGTTCGAGACGCCCATCACCATCTGGGCGCTGGGGTACGTCGAACCGGAACCGTAGAGGAGTTCGATGTTGATCTTCGCGTCCGCCAACGCCTTGGTGACGCGGGTGAGTTCGCCGGGGCTGTGCTTGAGTTCCAAGATGAGCACTTGGCCGATCGTGGGCTTGTACTTGAGGTCCTCAAGCACTTTCTTGCCTTTCTTGAGGTCCGAGACGACCATGTGGATGCGGCCTTCGCCTTTGAGCGTGAAGAGCGCGACGGCCATGATGTTCACGCCGTTCTTGCCAAACGCCGCGGCGATCTTATCCATCTCTCCGGGCTGGTCTTTGACCGAGACGACGAGTTCTTCCATGGGAACGGCCGCGACCATTCCCCGAACTGGTTAAAACTCTGTTGGGCCCGCCGTCTTAGGCGGCCAGTCGTTGCGTCAACTGGAGCAGTCGTTCCGACGGGTAATACCGCACGGTCCGCCCCTCGTCTTCCTTGATCACGAGGCCCTCGGCGGCCAACCGTTCGACGTGCCACGCGATGGTCCCCGGACTGAGGTTGAGTCGCACGCTGAGATCCTTCTGGATGGTCCCGGGCGAACCACGGATCGCGTCGAGGATGGTGCGCGCCGCCGGGTTCGCCAGCAATCCCACGGCGCCTTTGTCGGAGTAGTTGATGCGTCCCTGGGCGAAGAACCGCTTGTGCCGACCCTCGCGGGCGGAACTTACGAGTTGCATGCGTTCCAGGACCGTCAAGTGATACACCAAGGTGCCCCAGCCGCATTCCACGCGCCGTCCCAATTCGGACGCGCTGATGCCCGGGGTCTCCTGGACGTGCGCCAAGATGTCGTCGCGCAACGGGTTCTCCAGCACCTCGTTCTTCTTCAAGCGGGCGTAGAGTGGAACCGCTAGGGCCGCGAAGCGCCATTTGAGCATGGGCCACGAGTAGAGAAACACGCCGAAGAGCAGCGCGCCACCCGCCGCGCCCGCGGCGTACGCTTGCCATTCTTTGTCGGAGGCGGGAGCGTCCGGGGATTGGATGCTGAAGACGGATCCGCCGAGGTCGGTGCGCATCCGTCGGCCGCCGTCCTCGACGGCTGCCGGGGAGAGTTCCAGGTTGCCGCTCAGGCCAACGTCTTCCCCTTCGACGTTGCGGTCTTCGTATCCGCCAGCGACGATTCCCGTCGCTTTCTTGAACACAGCGACGCCGTCGACGGCGGCGGTGAAGTTCGTCCCCGAGTAGCTTGTTGCCGGCATTGCGCATTCCTGGTATGCCGCGCGGAGTTGGTCCCGGAATTGCCGCATCCAGTATCCCTGCGTATCGGAGGTGCATGAGCCGCTCACCGGGCCCGACGGGCTCGGCGGCTCGGCGCGCTCCCCGCGGTAGAATGCGAGCGTGTCGTCGAGGGGAGACTGTTCGATGGTCAGAGCAGCGGTCCCCGCTTCGATGAGGATCGTGTGGTACACGTCCGCTGAACGTGGCAACGGGAACGTGGGGGTGGGTGAGCAGTTGTATTCGTCTTGGGTGCTCTGGCTGCTGAAGGTCTGTTCTTTGCCCCCTTGGATAACAGTCACGTTGCCGATCTCGATCACCAGGTTGCCGGAGAACGGGAACGAAATCGTTTGCGTCGGGAAAATAAGGAACGGTTCAAGGGGGAACGCCTCGACGAGTGGCTCATCGTACTCGTAATCCGGGTCAAAGCTGCTCTGCTGGGCAGCGTAGGGATTGGGACCTAGGTAAGCCGCGGGGGTTGCGTCGTCGCGTTCGGCATCCGTCGCTTCGACGGCGCCAGACATTGCGCGCGACTCATGCCCGAACTCAACGATGGCAAGGCTGTTGACTTCGAGTTCGAAGGTGATCGGGTCCGGCGTCGCGGACGAGACCGACGCGAGCGTCTTGTTTTCCTGGCGTCGCTGGAATCCGCCTTGCGCAGGAGGCTGGGGAGTCTGGCATGGGCTGGGGTCGTGAACCTCGCGGTCCATGATTTTGCCGGAATACATCGTTCCCCGCATGGTGCCTTCTTTGAAGGAAAGGTGAAAGAGGCGAAGGTCAGACCCGCCGGCGAACGCGTCCCCGTAGAGACCGACCGGCGCGTCCGAGGTGAGCTGCCCCAAGGGCCCGGCCTGGGCAAGAGGCACGAGGGCCAGGGTGACGAGAGCAATCATCGTTCGGCGTAACATCGCTTGCCAGCATCGCTTCGAGCGGTCCCAGTATAATAGCGGTTTTTGGATAGGTCGTGGAATCCTGAATCTCGAAAACCGGAGCCGCGATTGCGATTACCCTTGACCGAGCTACGCCTTTCGTAGTAAAGTTTATCAATCGACACTCTTCTCGAAGTCTTCCTGCGAAATCCCGACTGTGGTGGACAATGGACGCTGTGGATGAACAAATCCTCGAACACTTGCGCGAAAACGGGCGCGAGTCGTTCGTCAACCTCGCAAAACAGCTCCAAACCAGCGAGGGCACTATCCGCGCCCGCGTCAAGAAACTCCAGGACGACGGCGTCATCCGACGCTTCACGGTCCTCACCGCCGGAGCGAACATCAAGACCGTCATCGAGATCCAGGTCGAGACGAACGTCCACACCGCCGACATCAGCGGCCAGATCGCGAAATGGAAGGGCGTCGAGCAGGTCTACGAGGTCTCCGGCGAGTACGACATCTTCGTCGTCGCCGAAGCCGCCAACACGACGCAGCTCAACGAGATCATCGAACGCATCCGCGAGTTCCCCCAGGTCAAATCCACCCGTAGCCGTCTCATCTTGAAGGAAGTGTAGCCATGGCAACGACCACGCAAACCACCCAAGGCCGGACCGTCGAATGTCCCGAGTGCGCGAACAACATCGCCCTTGCCGCGAACATCCTCGTCGGCGAGATCCTCGACTGTGGCGACTGCGGCGCCGAACTCGAAGTCCGCGCGACCGACCCGGTGCGCGTCGAGATCGCGCCCGAAGTCGAGGAAGACTGGGGAGAATAGATCGGGATGACGCGGCCCGAGATCCTCGACACGACCCTCCGAGAAGGCGAGCAGACGCCCGGCGTCTACTTCCGGCTCGAAGACAAGATCCAGATCGCGCGCAAATTGGACGAGTTCGGCGTCGATTTCATCGAAGCCGGCCACCCGCGCGTGAGCAACGAGATCCGGCAAGCCGTGGAACAGATCGCCAAACTCAACCTCGACGCGAACATCCTCGCGCACAGCCGCGCGGTCGAGTCCGATGTCGACTTGGCGCGTCAATGCGACGCGGACTGGGTCGGCATCTTCTTCAGCGTCCGCGACAAACGGCTCGAAGAACAGTTCCGAAAGAACATCGACCAAGCGGTCGATCTCGTGACGGACGTCGTCTCCTACGCCAAAGCCCACGGTCTCAAGGTCCGCTACACGCCCGAAGACACCGTGCGAAGCCCCTGGGAGAACGTCGTGCGCGTCGCGAAGGCCGCCGAAGCCGCTGGAGCGGACCGCGTGAGCGTCGCCGACACGGTCGGCATCATGACGCCGATCCGGATGTTCGAGTTCTTCTCCCGGCTGAAGAACGAAGTGAAGATCCCGATCAACGTCCACTGCCACAACGACCTCGGCATGGCCGTCGCCAACAGCCTCACCGCCTACGAAGCGGGCGCGGCGCTCATCGACGTGACCGTCAACGGCCTCGGCGAGCGCACGGGCATCGCGGACATCGGCCCCGTCACGACCGCCCTCACGACCCAGTACGGTCTCAAGGACCAATGGGAACTCCACCTGTTGCCGGAACTCTCGGGCATGGTGGAAGACGCGTGCGGCATGCCCGTCTCCCCGCAATACCCGATCGTCGGCGAGAACGCGTTCCGACACAACGCCGGACTGCACGTCGCCGCCGTCATGATGAACCCCGAGCACTACGAATCGATCCCCGCGAGCCTCGTCGGACGCAAGCGCAGCGTCGTCGTGGACCGGTTCGCCGGCATTCCGACCCTCGAGTACAAGGCCCGCGAACTCAACGTCAACGTGCGTCCCCAAGAACTTGAGCGGATCCTGATCCGGATCAAATCGGAAGAACGCGCGATCGTCTCCGACAACGAGTTCCTCGAGATGTTAGAAAGCGCACGCAAGGCCGTCCTCGCCGGCCAACCCTAGGGAGGAACGACACGTGCGGCTGGGAATGATCTACTCGCGCGTCCGGCTCGATGAGAAGATGCTCATCGAATCCGCCGACAAGCGTGGCAAGAAACTGGAACTCCTCTTTGACGACGAACTCGTCTTCGACGTGCACCAACAGGACTGGTCCTTCGACGCGATCCTCGAGCGTTCCATCAGCTACACGCGTGGACTCTACGCGTTGAAATTCCTCAAGTACCAAGGCGTGCCGTCGATCAACCGCTACGAAGTCGCGGTCCAATGCGGCGACAAGACCGAGACCTCGATCCTCCTTGCCAAGCACGGCGTCCCGACGCCGAAGACGCTCGTCGCGTTCACCCCCGAATCGGCGATGAAAGCGATCCACCAGATGGGCTACCCGTGCGTCATCAAACCCACGCTCGGCAGCTGGGCGCGCATGGTCGCCAAGATCACCGACGACACGTCCGCCGAACAGATCATCGAACTCCGGGAACAACTCCCCAACCCCGTCCAGCAGGTCTACTACATCCAGGAATACGTGAACAAGACCGGCACGAGCAACGGCAGCCACCGGGACATCCGCGCGTTCGTCGTCGGCGACGAGGTCATCTGCGCCATCTACCGCACCTCCCCGCACTGGATCACGAACACCGCCAAGGGCGGCAAAGCGTCGAACTGCCCCGTCACGCCGGAACTGCGCGAGATCGCCCTCAACGCGGCGAAGGCGGTCGGCGGCGGCGTCCTCGCCATGGACATCATGGAAACGCCCGACGGGTTCACTTGCCACGAAGTGAACCACACCATGGAATTCAAGAACAGCGTCGCCCCCACCGGCGTCGACATCCCCGGCAAGATCATCGACCACCTCATCTCGATCGCGAAGAAGTGAACCCCATGGTCACCGCAGCCATCCTCGGCGCCTCCGGCTACACCGGCGGCGAACTCCTTCGACTCCTCCTCCAGCATCCCGACGTGCAGGTCGTCGGCGCCACCAGCCAAAAATTTGCCGGCGAATTCCTTCACAAAGCCCACCCCAATCTCCGCGGCCGAAGCGAACTCAAGTTCGTCGGACGCAACGAACTGCCGAGCGCGGACGTCGTCTTCACCTGTGTGCCGCACGGCGAAGGCATGAAGGCCGTCCCGAACTACCTCAAATCCGGGTCACGGGTCATCGATCTCAGCGCCGACTTCCGGCTCCGCAACCCGAAGATCTTCGAAGAATGGTACGGACAGCCGCACACCGCACCCGACTTGGCCAAGACCGCCGTGTACGGTCTACCAGAATTCCACCGGGACGAGATCCGTAACGCGAGACTCGTCTCCGGCGTCGGCTGCACGGCGACGAGCATCAATCTCGCCCTGTACCCGCTCGTCAAAGCATCCCTTCTCAAAGCCGGGCCCGTCGTCGCGGACGTCAAGATCGGAAGCAGCGCCAGCGGCTTGGAAGCGAACATCGCTAGCATCCACGCCGAACGAAGCGGCACCGTTCGCCTCTACGCACCGACCAGCCACCGTCACGTCGCCGAAGTGGAACAAGAACTCGCCTTCAACGGCACCGCACCCAAGATCCACTATTCCGCCCACGCCATCGAACTTGTGCGTGGAATCCTCACCACGTCGCATGTGTTTTTGGCGCGCGACAACGTCGAACCGGTCGAAGTCTGGAAAGCGTACCGCACCGCTTACGGCAAAGAACCCTTCATCCGACTTGTCAAAGAACGAAGCGGGATCCATCGGTTCCCCGACCCGAAGCTCGTCGCAGGAAGCAATTACGCCGACATCGGGTTCGAACTCGAAGAAGGAACCAACCGACTCGTCGCCGTGTGCGCCATCGACAACCTCGTCAAGGGCGCCGCGGGCTCCGCCGTGCAATGCATGAACCTCATGTTCAACCTCGCCGAGACGACGGGCCTCATGCAAATCCCGCTCCATCCGGTGTGATCTGATGCTCATCGTGAAACTCGGAGGAGCCCAAGGCATCGACATCGACAAGGTCCTCGACGATCTCTCGCAGATCAGCGACCCCTGGATCCTCATCCATGGCGGCAACCAAGAACTCAACGCAGTCAGCGAGAAGCTTGGACACAAGCCCCGGTTCGTCACGAGCCCAGGCGGCTACACGAGCCGCGTCACCGACGAAGCCACCATCCACCTCATCGAGATGGTCTACCGCGGCAAGATCAACAGCGAGATCGTCCGCGCGTTGCAAAAGCGCGGCGTGAACGCCGTAGGCCTCTCCGGCTTGGACGGAAAACTGTGGCAAGCGGACCGGAAGGAAGCGATCCGCGTCATCGAGAACGGACGCAAGTTCCTCCTGCGCGACGATTATACCGGGAAGGTCCACACGGTCAACACCAAACTCCTCGAACTGCTCCTCGTCAACAACTACCGACCCGTCCTCACCCTGCCCGCGTTGGGGCCGGAAGGCGAAGCGCTGAACGTCGACGGCGACCGCGCCGCGGCTGCCGTCGCGTCCGCGATGCACGCGACCGAGTTCGTCATTCTCTCCAACGTCGCAGGACTTCTTCGCGATGTGGAAGACCCCGACAGCCTCATCCCCCACGTGTCGCGAGCCGCTCTGAAGGACGCCAACAGCGAGTTCGCGGTCGATCGGATGAAGAAGAAACTGTTGGCCGTCGAAGAAGCCCTCGACGGCGGCGTGAAACGCGTCGTCCTCGGGACCGCCAACGTCGACCACCCCGTGCGGCACGCGTTGATGGGCAACGGTACGGTGATCGAATGAATGTCCGCGAAATCGAAGATGCGCGCCTCGCTCCCGTCTTCCCGAAGAAGCCGGTCGAGATCGTCCGCGGCGAAGGGTCGCTCCTCTTTGGACCCAAGGACGAACGGTTCATCGACCTGGGCGCGAACTTCAGCGTCGCCAACGTCGGCCACAGCCATCCCCGCATCGTGCGCGTCATCCAAGAACAAGCCAAACGTCTCGTCCACCTCCAGCAGACCATCTATTCGCCGCAGCGCGCGGAGTTCCTCGACGAACTGGGGAAAGTGTTGCCCGCGCGCACGCCGCGTGTGTTCCTGAGCAACTCCGGAACGGAAGCCATCGAAGCCGCGTTGAAGTGGAGCCGCGCAGCGACGGGACGGAAAAAGTTCGTCGCCGCGAAGAACAGTTTCCACGGACGCACCTTCGGCGCGATGAGCATCACCTGGAAACTCGACTACCGAAGACCATTCGACCCGGGCCTCGACGGCGTCGAATTCACTCCCTACAACGATCCCGCTGCGCTGGATGCGCTCGTCGACGACAACACTGCTTGCGTCGTGCTGGAACCTGTGCAGGGCGAAGGCGGCGTCACGCCGGCGACGCGCGACTTCCTGAAGCAAGCACGGCAAAGCTGCGACGACCACGGAGCTCTCCTTGTCCTTGATGAGATCCAGACCGGGTTGGGTCGCGCGGGACACTGGTGGGGACACCAGGAACACAACGTCCTTCCCGACATCATGTGCATCGCCAAATCCATCGCCGGCGGCTTGCCGATGGGGGTCACCGCGTTCCGCGAGGACGTCGCAAACAAGATCCCCAAAGGCAGCCACGGCACCACGTTCGGCGGATCCCCGCTCGTGTGCGCCGTCGCCGCCGAGACGCTTCGCGTCATCCGCAACGAAAAGTTACCCGAACGCGCCAAGACGGAAGGCGCCTACGTGCTCGACCGGCTCCGCCGCGCCAACGCGCCGCTCGTGCGCGACGTGCGCGGCCAAGGCCTCATGATCGGCGCCGAGCTCCGCATCAAACCTCAACCGGTCCTCGAGGCACTGCTCCAACGCGGCGTCTTGGCACTCCAAGCCGGCACCACCGTTCTCCGCCTCCTGCCGCCGCTCAACATCCCGCGCAACATCCTCGACGAAGGACTCGGCATCGTCGAAGAAGTCCTGCGAACCGTCAAACCCGCCGTGACGACGGAGGCCTAACCCGTGGACGCGTTCAAACTCCTCCACGAACTCGTCGCCATCCCAAGCCCCACCGGGGAAGAACCGCGCGCCGTCGACTTCCTTCTCCAGACCGCCAAAAAACTCGGGTTCCGCGCGAAGACGGACAAGGTCGGCAACTTCATCGCCGAAGCCGGCAAGGGCACCAAGGAATTGCTTTTCGTCGGACACATCGACACGGTCCCCGGCCTCATCCCGGTGCGCGTCGAGCAGGACGTCTTGTGGGGCCGCGGCAGCGTCGACGCCAAAGCCCCCCTCGTCTCGTTCCTGATGGCCGCGCATCAACGCCTCGACGATCCGAACCTTCGCATCCGCATCATCGGAGCCGTCGACGAAGAAGGCGACAGCCGCGGAGCCAAGAACCTCGACCCCAAACGGGTCCCCGACTGGGTCATCGTCGGCGAACCCAGCGGAAGCGAAGGCGTCACCCTCGGCTACAAGGGAATCATCCGCGGCAACCTCGCGATCCAACGCTCCCACCACCATGGTGCGCACGCCATCCCCAGCGCCGCCGACGAATTGCTCCAACTCTGGAGCGAGATCGGCCGCACCCTCGACTTCCAAGAAAAGTTCGAATGGATCCAAGGCCGACTCCTCGCGCTCGGATCCGCGAACGATGGACTGCGCGACGAAGCCAACGCCCGGTTCGCACTCCGCCTACCGCCCGGCTTCACCGTCGCCGCCACCAAGCGTCGACTCGAATCCCTCGGCACGAAACACAAAGCGACCTTCACGTTCGCCGAAACGATGGAGCCGGCGCTCGTCGACAAACGCGGTCCGCTCGTCGCCGCATACCTCTCCGCCATCCGCGCGGAAGGCACCAAGCCCCGGTTGAAACAGAAGACCGGCACGGCGGACTTCAACCTCTTCCACCAATGGTGGCCCAAGGTCCCCATCGTCGCGTACGGCCCGGGCGACGCACAATACGACCACACGCCCGAGGAACGCATCGCGCGCGCCGAGTTCGAACGCGGCGTCCGCGTCAACGTGCGCGTGCTGGAACGTTTGTCCGCCTCCGCCGTCGCGACCCCGACGCCACCCGTTCCCACGCGATCCGGCCGACAGGCTTAACATCCCCCGGCCGAAGTTCGCTGCTGCGTGACGGATCACTTCACCTTCGCATTCATCCTCCTCGGCTGGGTCGTCCTGCCCTTCGCCGCTTGGCTCATTTATTGGGTCGTGAAACGGTTCCGCGGCGGTAAAACAGAAGGCGAAGGCGAAACCGACGCATAGACGAGTCGCGCCTAGAAGGGGCCCCACGGAGAGACGGCCCACGCGGCCGTCAACACGTCGAGTGCCAGGACCCCGAAAATCAGGTACCACGTCGGATCTTCTCTTGCCATCCGAGCGGCATTCTCGAACATCATCAGTGTATCCGCCTTCGACGCCCGCAAGGAGACGTCCGTGCTGAGCCAGACCGGGTAGAAGGCGCTCAGGATGTTGAAGCTGAACGTGGTGTTGGCGGTGTCGTACAGGATCCAGGCGGCGACGCTCGAGCGGCGGGGCTTAGGTGTCGCCTCCAGTCACCTGACCGCCAATTGCTTCCGAAGGCGCGTGTAGTCGACCTTGGATTGGTGTCGGCGGTCCATCGGTAGCCGCTTCACGATGCGCACCTCGTCAAGACGGGCCCACGACAACCGCTTCCTCAGTTCTTCGGGTGCGATCGCGCCGACGACTGCGAGGAGGCGACCTTTGCGGCCGGCCACGAGGGCGGCGTTATCCACGCGGGGGTCCCCGCGCGCCGCGGCCTCCACACCAAGCGGCCACAGTTCGCCATGGTCGTCCTCGATCCGCGCTGCGCAGCGGCCGAGGAGCCACAGCCGTCCGCGGGGATCGATCCGGCCGCCGTCGCCCGTGCGATGCCATGGTTCGATCCCGACCTTGAATTTGGTCTCACGATCGTCACGTGGATCGACGTACCCTTGAAGGACATGGTCCCCGGAGACGACGATTTCTCCGGCTTGGCCGGCCTTCGCCTGCGCGTCACGGAAGCCACGCGCGTCGAACGGACCGATCGGACGTCCCCATTCGTTCTTGAGGATGGCAAGGCGAATCGAAGGCACGGGCCGACCGGCCAGGAGTCCTCCCCCGCGGGCCGTCTCGTCACGGTCGTGCTGGGTAAGTTCGCGCGAGGAAGCCTCCGCGATGGGTTCCGCTTCTGTCGATCCGTAGACGGCGACGACCTCGGCCTTGCGCCCAAGGTGGGCGAGGAGGTCAATGTGGAAGGGAAACACGGGCCCGCCGCCCGTATGGATCCATCGCAACGCATCAAGCCCCTTGCCGGAGGTCGTCGCGGCCTTGGCCAGCGCTGAAAGTACGGTAGGTGGGCCGCCGACGCTCGTCACGTTGTACCGGCGCGCCTGCTCGAGCACGCGCGAGGCGTCGATCGTTGCGGGGCGCCGAAGGTCGGCGTCCGGCAGGACCGAGGCGACGCCGCGCGCAAGGTTCGCCAGAACGAACATCGGGAGGAAGGCGAGGTCGGTGTCGCCCAGGCCGGAGTCCACGAGAGCGCTGATCGCCTTTTCTTGCGCGAGCAGGAACCCGTGGGTGCGGAGCGCGGCCTTCGGTCTTCCCGTGCTGCCGCTCGTGAACGTGAGGACCGCTGGGTGGCCGTTCGGGACGTCGACCAGGTCCTCGGCGCGATTTGGGGTTTGTGTTGGCCACGCGTTCGTGAACGGAAGCCAGCCGTTCGTAACGAACTTGGTCGGGATGCGGCGAACGTTGCCCATGAGAAGCCGGAGAAGGTGGGCTCGCCGCGTTCCAATGAACGCTTTGCAGGGGAATTCCGCAAGGGCCTTGTTGAGGGACCGGCGGTCCATGGAAAGATCCGGGACCACGACGATGGCCCCGGCTCGAAGCGTTCCGAGGATGGTCGCGTACAGTTCCAAGGACATGGGCTGGAGGACGAGGACGCGGTCGCCAGTTGCCAAGCCGTGCTCGGCCATGGTGGTTGAGACGGAGCGGGCGGCGTCGTCGAGCGCGCGGTGCGT
>CAYOZB010000055.1:0-17673 GCA_964408365.1 uncultured Halobacteriales archaeon
TACGCGAGGAGTCCCGCCAAGGCGAGTCCTCCGGTGGCGCTGCCGATCGCGGCGACGTTGAGTCCGACGGCGGCCGTCGGATTCGGCGGTGGGGCGCCCGCGCCGGGTCCGGCGACGGGGCCGACGAGGGTGGTGAGTTCGATGATCTCGGCGAAGATCACGACGCCATAATCGCCCACGGCGAAGAATTCGCGTTGGTACTTCGGCCCGAGGTCCCTGTCGTTGTACGTGTACGGGGCCGGTGGGAGTTGGAACAGGTCGTCGGCGAGGTCGTTGAACACGTCTTCGGAGTTGGTGACGACGCCCGTGTTGACGACGGAGACTTCGTTGGCCGTCGGATCGACCAAGGCGGTGCGGTTGATCGGGTTTCCGATGTCGAGGTTGAACTTCGCGAGGAACCCTTGTTTTTCGTCGATGGCGATGAGTTGTTTGCGGAACGCGGGACGACCGAAGTCCGTCGCGTCATCCAGGATCGGCAAGGACGTGGTGGAGCCGAACCGTTCCTTGAGCAGGAGGTGGACGACGCCGGAGTATTCGCGGAACATGACGTCCTGGATGTTCGCTTCGATGGTGATGGTGCCGGGGACCGCGGGGCTGATCTCGGGTCCGTAGTTGTTGGATTTGTTCCACACGAGGCTGTTCGTGAGGCTGTCGAACCGTCCGAACACGCCGAAGACGCGCGTCGCGCCGTCCACGCCGACGCCGGCGGTCACGAGGAAGAGTCGTCCGTCGCTTCGCACGCCGAGTTTGGGGTTGCCGCCTTTGATCGGCGCGTGGCCCAAATATTCTGGTTTGCCGTCGGGGATGCTTAGGCGGAAGAGGTCGATCTGTCCCGGCTCGGGGGAGTCGTCCCAGCGGTAATCGGTCTGGTTGGTGTCGACGAGGCAGCCGATGTAGATGCGGTTGTCCGCGAGGACCGGGTTGGTCGTGTCGAGGCAGGGTCCGATGTTGTGCTCTTCCTTGACGTAATGGTACGGGTCGCGGTAGTTCGACGTGGTCCAGACCATGCCGATGACGCTCTTCGTCTCGGTCGTGTTGGGGGGACGCTTGTCGTTCCACAATACGCTCATGATGTCCGATTTCGGGTCGTGGACGAACCAGAATTCCTCCATCATGTTGCCGCGGTACACGGGTTCGATGTACTCGAGGTGGTAGGTGCCGCTCGTGGATTGTCGGTCGACGACGTAGTCGACGCTTTCAAATTTCTGCGCACCGATCTTGTAATCGAAACCGCTTGCCATCGAATCATCGGGGATGGAGTAGAGGGATCCGACGTAGACGCGGCCAAAAAAGTCGACAGCGACCTGCGGGTGTTCGCCATAGGCGGGTTGGATGTCTTGGGGTGGGTAGAACGGTTTGTCCTCCCAGTCCGCGCCATGGGTGGTCGAGGCGTGGGTGGTGAACACTTGTCCGCCGCGGCTCCGCTGCGTCGGCCCTTCTCCGTCGCCGCCGTGGAGGCTGGCGAAGACGATGTTATCGGGGTTCTTCGGGTCGACCGCGACGCTGGGGCTTCCCAAGATGTCCTGGGGATCGATGACGCGGATCGGGCACAGGACCTCGTTGTCGACGCCGGTACGGCTTGCCTCTACTCCGGGGCAATCGATGACGATCTCATAGAGGGCCGGGTTGGTGCTTTGGGCTCCGATGGGGACGCCGGAACTGACGAGGAAAAGGACCGTAAAGTACACGCCGAGCACAGGCGGGAACGCGACGCGCAACAACCTCAAACCTTGTCGTGCCCCCTGGCAAAAGCCAGATACGAGTCGAAGAGTCGGGTATTATATCCGCTTTGCGCGCGAACAGTTTCGTGGCTGCCTGTTTTTCCTCCAAGGAACACGCAACATCGATCCTCGTTCAAACACTCGTTCTCCGCGACGCCAAACCCTAAATAATGCCTCCAACTCGAACAGATTTGCTCTCGAATGCGTTCGGCCAACTCGCTGGTTTTCGTCGTCCTGTTGGGCATCGCCCTCGCGGGCTGTTCGGCCAAACAGAACGCCGCGCCGACACCGACCAACGACGACCCCTACACGTTGGGTGAAGGCGTCACCAATGTACTCCAAGGACTCGTCCTCTCAGGGGACGGGTTGCCGCTTGAGAACGTCACCATGAAAGTGCCTGCGCTCGACCTCAACCAGACCACCAACATGTTTGGGGAATACCGGTTCGAATCGCTCGAACCGCGCGACTACATCGTGGTCGCCGAAAAGGAAGGCTACCGCACCAAGACCCAGCGCGCCATCATCGAGGACGGCAAGATCTTCCAATTGGACTTCAAACTCGACGAACGACCCACCACCACCCCCTACTCCGAGCTGCTTCCGTGGAACGCGTTCCTGTCCTGCCAGATCGCGTACGCTTCGAACCCGGAAAGCGTCGAGAAGCGAAACTGTGGGGAAGCCGATCCCAACAACGACAACGTCGAGGATTTCACCTTCGGACCCGGCGGCGCCCAACTGGTCGTCGAAGCGACCTGGACGCCGACGCAGAGCGTATCCCGAAACCTTTCGATCTCGGTCTCGAGCGTCGGCTTGCAGACCGGTGACATCGAATTCGGCTCCACCACGGGCCCGCCGGGATTGAAAGTGCCGATCGGCATGAGCCTCATGAACCGCTACTTCAGCCAAGGCGGAGCGATCCGCGTCGACCTCGGCTCCGCCCCCGGCGCCCTGGGCCGACCGGACGACTACGACGCCGGCTTCGCGTTCCAACAACCCGTGCAGGTGTACGTCACCGTGTTCTACATCGACGTCGGGCCGCCGGGCTACTCGGCGGTCGAGCCATAAGGCCAGGGGCGAAAGACTACAACCTCCGGCGCGCCTTCTTAGTCCACCAAAGGAGCGCACGTGGCTGCACGGTTCTGGTCTCGAAGGGATGTTGCTGCACTGGCCCTTGTGGGCCTCGTGTTATCCCTTTACGTTTTTGGCCTCCTCCGCGGCGAAACCCACCTTGGCCTCTTGGCGACCATTGTGTTGGTCTCGTTTCTGGCGGTTCCGCACATTTCTCTCGTTAGAAAATTATTCCCGCCGCGGCCGATCGTCTGGGCGCTCGGCGCATTGACGATTCTTGTCCTTGCAAACTATGTGGTTGCCGCGTGGGTTCCGCCAGGTGGCGATGATGGTTACTCGCGGGAAGGCGAGTCGGTCGCGGGAGCGGTACTGATCCTCTTGACCCTGTTGTTCACCATTTCGTTTTGGTTCATCGCGTTCCGCGCTTCAGCGGGTGTAACGCCGGTCGGCGCCCGCTTCATGACGGGTATTTCTTGCATTGTTTTTTTGGCGGCGCTGATCTTCGGATGGTCTGGAATCTTTGCCCAACCGCCCGATCGTACGGTTCCCGGCGTCGCCGGATTCTTTTGGGTGATGCAAACCGTGCTAATTGTCGCCATGGCGGGCGGTGTTTCGGCCCCGTTTCTCACCACGGTTACTCGTCGTCCCGAAGGGGACAATGACCTGCGCCGCTTCTTCGAAAGGAAAAAACCACCCCTTACCGCAGCGGCGCCTGGATGAACGACGGTGCCGCGGCGTGCACCGGGTCCGTTCGTGTCGAGCTACGCTTTAACTCGTCCACGAGCCGCTTCCCAAGCGCTCGTTCGAACCGGCTCAGGGGAATGAACAATTCGCCTTGTGCGGTCAAAAGACGCAGCGTGGGTCGACGAAGGCTCCATGTAAACAATGCGATCAGGATCGCCAGGACCGTGCCCCAGAAGACGTCGAGCTCACTGTCCGCCCATCCTTCGTATGCGTCCCAGTAGAGGTTTTCCGCGAACCCGAACGCAGGAAGAATGCAGAAAAGGAGCCCAAACAAAACGAGAGGCGAGAATCGCTTCGTGAGAGAGGCGCTTTTGATCCCGAGGCGTTCGACGCTCCACCGCCGATCGGCCTTCTTCCAGGCTGAGGGCCTCCGACCTTCTAGGGTCGCGACCGTGAGCGTGAGCCGGGACCGCCGCAGATAAACGACCACTGGTGAGGCCAGTTCCGTCATTTGCCACAAACACAAACGCGCGACCTGTGCAAGAATCTTCCTGGCGTCGTCCAGGGATTCGACCTGCTTCGACACAAACCCTAAATATCGCCCGTGGACTCGAATAGATACAAGATGCGACGCCCAAGTGTTCTCGTCCTCCTCATCCTCTTGGGAACGGCCCTCGCCGGTTGCGCCGACAAGGCGAAACCGGTCGCCACAAGCGAACCCGCCGAGGACCCGTACGCTCTCGGCGAAGGCGTCACCAACATCCTCCAGGGACGCGTCCTTGCTCCCGATGAGACTCCGTTGGTCGGGGTCATGGTGGAGCTCATCAGCCTCAAGCTCAACGTCACCACCAACGACGGGGGAGAATACGTGTTCGAATCTCTCGAACCCCGCGACTACCTCGTCGTCGCGTCCCGCGAAGGATACCGCACCAAGACCCAGCGCGCCATCATCGAGGACGGCAAGATCTTCGAACTCAACTTCAAACTCGACGAACGACCCCTGACTGCACCCTACAATGAAGTGCAGACGTGGACCGGCATGTTGGCCTGCCAGGTCGCGTACGCGAGCACCCCCGACGTCACGACCCATCAGAACTGCGGCGAGGCGCTCGAAGGCGTCAACGACGATTGGGAAGAATTCACGTTCAGCCCCGGCGGCGCGCAGCTCGTCATCGAAGCGTTCTGGGAATCCACCCAAACCGTTTCCACCAGTCTCTGCTTGCGCTCGGAAAGCGTCGGCTTCGGACACCAGGACCTCATCTTCGGCGAAGTCTGCGGAGAAAGCGGTTTGAAACTCCCGATCAGCCAGACCATGATGAGCAAATACTACCCGCAAGGCGGCACGATCCGGGTCATGATGTCCTCCGCCACGGGCGCCTTGGGCCAACCCGACAGTTACGACGCCGGGTTCGCGATCCAACAAGAGTTCGACATCTTCGTCACCATCTTCTACATCGAACCCGGCCCGCCGAACTATTCGGCGATGAGCGGGTAGTCGCCGCGGCAGAAGTGCGAAGGAACGCCGCTCGGTGCGATTCCCTCTGCGATGCGCCCTTGAACACTGGAATTGGTCACCGATTTGTTACGTGTGGGACCCGGCTCTGCGACGAACAAGGTCAAGGACGACGCGGATCCCGAGCTCGCTTAGTTCGTAGGAGTCGACCGGTGGCGCTTGAGCGACATCCGTTCGCTGGTCGAGGATCCCTTGCTCGACAAGACGATGGAGCGCGCGATTCAACGTCTCGTTTCTCGTCCCTGGCGAGAGCGCGCGCAGCTCGGAGTATCGGTGCGGTCTTCCGGCCAAGGCATGAAGGATCCGGGATTCCAAGGGGTGGCCTTCGAGGATGGTCTTTGCGAGGGCGACGGCTTCGTTGGGCCTCGGGTCCGCGACGGTGAAACGATTGGCCATTCGACGTGCAAACGCGTGTGTTGCGTCCCATTTTAGGCTATGGGGGCCCCAGTTACCTGCAACCCGGGGGTCCCCGCGCCTCGGCAAGTGACCGCCGGCCTGCGCACCTTGGAAGGAACGTCCAAATGGTCATACGACCACAAGACTGGTCATCGGAATCGGTGCGGTTGCGCGGCCGTGCCGGCATTGCAGTCTCCCCTCATTCGTCTCGGACCCGGATCGCGTCCTCGTTTCACCAATCTCCCTATATCGAGAAGGCATCCTCAACGGGTTTGAGGCAACACATTGGCGAACCTTGCCCTCCTCACCGGCCTGACCCTCATCCTTGCAGGCGGCACGTCGCTCGCCGCGGGTTTCGGCGCGTTCGACGACTGGGCCGGAGACGGACGGGAGTGTCCTTGGCACATCGACGTTCCATTGACCGACTCCCAGGCGGGACTGTTGCGCATGACGTTCAACAACAGCGTCGCCCCCGTGAAGGTGCGCGCGTGCGCCTTCGACGCCGACGGGTTCCAGCGGGTGGATGAAGACTTCGATGTGCCCGTGGCGGAAGCGCATACGATCGAGCTGCCGGTGCCACGGGGCGAGTTCATGCTCGTCGTGCAGATCCAAACCCCGGAGGGGAACGCCGACCTTCGTTCCCTCATCGACGGCACCAGCTGCGTCGACCACGTGCTCTTGAAGGATTTCCCGATCGGCCGCTCCGATCCACCCACCGACCATCAGCACCGCGCCTTCGAATCCAACTCCACCGATCCCCGTCACCAACGATTAGCCGCACCAAGCGTCTGGTTCGGTTTGCGCCCGGCGACGTGCGCCCCGACGGGCGAAGTCGTGGAACGGGAATGGCCCGACTATGAGGGCTCCGGCGGCATCGACCTCGGATCCTTGGGCGGCTCGCCCGGCCTGAGCCTTGGCTCCATCTTGACCGTCGCCGGATTCATGATCGTCGGAGTAGCTGTGTCCGGCCCTTTCCCCGTGGGGCTCGTCGGCCTGTTCACGCGTTTGGCAAGGCCAAAAGTTCTCGACCAGCCGACACGTGCCCTGATCTTCGAACTCGTCAACGAGCGCCCCGGGATCCGTTTCCATGAGATCGCGACGACCCTCGCGCTCGCTCAAGGCCAAGCCCTCCACCATCTTCGCGTCCTCGTCACACAACGCGTCCTCAGCCGCGTAGGTCACGCGTACTTCGTCGCGGGGACGCGGGGCGCCCATGAGATGCGCGCCATCGCCGCCTTGCAGGAACCCACCGCCCGCGCCATGTACGACTCGCTCCGTCCGAAAGAACAGACGCGTGTCGTGGACTTGGCCCGCAAACTGGGCGTCACCTCATCCTGGGCCGCGAAGGTCGCCAAACGCCTGGAGACGGCCGGGCTCGTCGAGCGACAACGCGTCGGGCGCACATGCCTCGTCGCCGTTCAGCCGCCGCGTGTCTAAACGACGACGATCGGCGCCACGATTCGGTCCTCGTACACGCGGATCGTCCATCCTTCCACGCTGCTGTACATGCTGGTCTCGTAGCGACTGATCCGCGAACCGGCGCTGGCTTTGTAGACGATGGCGTCGCGGTCCGCCTTTTGGGGCTCGAATTTGATCTGTTGCGGCGTGCTGGAGGAACCTGCGGACACGTTGGCGCTGAATCGGTAGTATTCGTGGCCAGTGACATTGCCGGTGATCGTGACGAGGACCATGATGGGTTCGTCGGTCTCGTTCTCCACGTGCATGGGAAAGTCGGCCCGGTGGGAACATCCGGACAAGGAGACCGCCACAGCGACTGTGAGGAATACGAAAAGGTTCGAGCGCAAGATTCGCGTCAAACGGGCCATCGGATATAGTGGGTTTGGTGAAACCGAGACGCAATCCGGAGCGTCTCGCCGCGTTACGCGGGCACGTTCCGGGCCAGTGCTTGCAGGCGTCGGTCGAAGGTGGCGAGGTAGTCGATACCGAGGGTTTCCATCAGGACGAGGTGGCTGGCGTCGGTGAACGTGATGCCGAGGTCGCGTCCGCGTTCGAAGGCCGCGACGAGGTCGGGAATGCGTTCGTGGCCGAGGGAGACGATGCGCAGGTTCGGCAACTCCGGTTGCGGCAACGGGAGCAAGCGCTTCGCCGCAGTTTCCAGGTGCGGGTTGCGGGTCTTTGCGCGAATGAGGGTGAAAAGTTCGTTGACGACATGGTCGGAGACATAGGGGGAGCCGTGGCGTCCTTCGGCGATCGCGGCGATGATCCGCCGTGCGTCGGCGTGACGTTCGTCGTCGGCGTTGAGGAACGCGAACAATACTCCCGTGTCGAGGAGAACGCTCACGGTTCACGACCATAGAGGGCCATGTCGACGTCTTCTTCGCGGGTGCGAACCCCGGTGTGGACGGGGAGCTGGAGGAGTCGTCCGATCTGTTCCTTGGTGGTCCTTGTTTCCGTTGCGGAGAGCCGATCGAGTTGTTCCTCACCGAGTGCGACGAGTCGCGCGAGGAGCACTTCTTGGCTGATCCGGGTGCCCAAACGGGAAACGAGTTGGGCTTGGAGTCGGTCGAGGCGTTCTTTGTCGGCCTCGCGCATCTTCACAGACGTCGACACAACATTGGCAGAGTATTCTACTAGATAGAGAATTCTACAGAATCATGGACGGAGGGGAACAGCCGCTTACCTAGCTTTTGGAAGCTACAAGGCCGCCGCATTTTCCACAGGAAACAAAGGGGCGCAAACGGGATTACCAAACTGGTATTAATCGACCAACAGTCTCTGAGGTCTTGCTTCCCTCCAGTGGAGGGAGGTTGGGTGAGGAAAAATGAAGCGAACAATTGTGGCAACACTGGGACTCGCGATCTTGCTCGTGACGGCAATTCCGTCCGCGGCCGCTGGCGCGGCCGAGCCATGCACCCCGCAGGTGGGCACGATCGACATTAACGTTCTACTGCCCGCGGGAACGGCGTGGATCGATGACGTCCAGATCTGGTACGTTCTCCTGGAGCCGCACAAGGGTGGCGGCCCCGTGCAGGCGCTCTGGGGCTATCTATCCTGCAGGGAGTGATTGGATGCGTTTCGGGGTCGCCGCGTTGGTTCTCGTTGTATTGGCGGGGTGCGCCCAGCCTTCAGCCCCAACTGAAGGCGACCAAGACGCAGCCAACGTGGGCGACCGATCCGGCTCCCAAGAAACGGGGTACGGATCACCAGGAGAGTTTCCCTCCGGGTTCCAAGGCGTTAACATGACTGGCTGCATCGCCGAGCGGGCAATCGTGCGCGCACCGACGCAGACCGTGCGCGAACAGTTGCCCCCGGCATACGAGCCGCTAGAATCGACGCCGGGAACGGTTGGCATCGTCCTCGAGGCGCGGGTCTGCGAAAAAATCGCAATCGACGGCCGCGACGTTGGCACAGGCAGCCTCCAGTCCACCCGTGTTGGAATCATGGCGCCGTCAACGAATCCGCCCACAGGCGCATCCGCGTTTGTTTTTGAGTTGCGCAGCTCCTCAAGAGAACTTGTTGAGTATCTGAAGGCGGCCGGCATTGCGGCCGTTGAGGCAACGTCGGAGCGTACAGCGACCCCAATCACCGATGATTTGTACAGCGTTTCGGCCGAAACACGGTCACACGAAGCGTCGCTGTACTCTTGGGCAGGCGTTTCGGTCCGCCCGACCCTTCTCGTCGACAGCGGTACAAGGTACTACTTCGGACCTGACCCAGAAGGACCTACCATCGATCGTCAGGAAAACTACACGCAATCATCCCAGAACGGTGCCGTCCTCGTGTCCTTCGGACCGCAGACGATTCTGGCTCCGATTTTCCCCGGCATAACCCAGGCGCCCGCCGACGCAATTAGCGTGCGCAACCAGTCTGGTTCGTTCGTGGTGAACTGACGTTGCCTGGGCGCGGTTTGTTTGCGTTCGCATTAGTGGCGATGGTCTCGCCGGCGGCCGGCGCGACTGGCATGTCCGAGTGGTTTTTGGTACCCGCGAGTTCTGCAGTCCTTGAAACAACCGCCGCCGTCGAGGCAAGCGACATTGGACTCGGGCTCCGTGGACCGGCAGGCAACATCTTCGCAATCTCCGGATACGCCGCTCAAGCGACGGTCACGAGGTTCGAAGTCAAACGGGTTCTCACCTTTCAGACGAATGGCGATGTGACGGGAACGCCCTTCTTCGACCACAAAGTGGAGCCGCGTCAAGTCGAGGACGCCTTCTTCCGGCTGCAGTTTGGCAACTCGGAGTCATCAATCGTCGTCATGAGCGACCGACTAGAATTCCAGACGCCGAACTCGCCCCTTCAATTGTCGCATCTAGAAAAAAAGCCCGTTCTTCTTGGATTTCCAAACAAAGCCCTGCGCGACGAGTATGCCGCGATACGCCTCGAATCCCCCCGAATCGAGATCTCGAACAACTGGATCGAGGGTTCAACATCCGGTTCGCTCAGATTTTACTGGTTCAATGCATCCACGGACCTCGTTCATAGTTCCACAGGCGAAACGCTACATTCCACCGTCCGCTCGGAACAGATTACTCCCACCGCTGTTCTTGTCACCAGCACTTGGTTCGAACTCACCGCCCCACAAGGTCGCACGGATTTGGTTGCGAATGGCCGCGGGACGGAGGCTGTACAGTTGTTCGCTCGCGAATTGGCGCTGCGAGACGTGCACGTGATCGCGGTCGACCGCCCAGTTGTTGTCGAAGGCCCCACTATTGAGCCAACAGCAGGGTCCTTGTGGCTGGAAGGGTTTTTTGAAACCACAATTTCGGAGTACAGGCGATCCGATTCGCCATCCTTCCGAATTAACGCGGTAGGCACTCTACGGCAATTTTCGACTGGCGGCGGTGCAATATCGCAACCCGACTGGCCGATCGTGGCGACCTCGGGCATCCTGTTCCTCGCGCTAATCGGAATCCTCGTTGCACGAGCTCTCGCGGGCGGGGCACTCATTCCGCTTTACACGAAGCTCAGGAAAGACAAGCTTCTCAACATCACGTCGCGCGACGATATCTACCGAGTGATCCAGCAAACGCCCGGAATCCACTTCTTGGAACTTCAAAAACAGGTGGGCAGCACCGCGAACCAAAAAAGCCCGATCGGCTTCGGTGCGCTTGCGTACCACTTGAGTCAGATGGAACGGTTCGAGTTGATCGTCTCGAAACGCGAAGGACGGTTCCGACGATATTTTGATGTAAGCGCCAAGTTGGGCGCCGATGCGAGCCGCGTTGCGCTCTTGCAGACCAGCCCCGTGAACTTGGTCGCTCGCGTCGTTCTGGCGTCGCCGGGTGCGAATCAAGGGGACTTGCATGCACGGGTCGGGCATCATTACCAGATGACGCGGCAAGCGTTGTCGTACCATTTGCGTCGGCTTGCGGAGAAGGATCTGGTGGAGATCGTGATGCGTGGCCGCTTCTGCCATTACCGTGCGACCGAGAGACTCCATCAATTGTCATCCTACATTGCCGGTTCGCAAGCAGCTCCCGGATCGGAAGTCGTGGCAGCGGCGTGAAGGAAATGCAAACCAAACACGTTGGTCTCCGATTCTATTGGGCCTTGACGTTGATCGTCGCCTTTGCATGGGCCGGCTGCCTGGCGCCATCCGGACCGGCGGCCGACGAGGTGCAGGCGGCTCGTCAAACGGATGGCCTTTCGGCGGCCGACGTTGATCCGGACGTCGCAATCTCCATGCACGGGTGCTCCGTAGGTTTGGTCAGTGTGGACGCTGACGAGCAATCGGTGCGCAACATGGTGCCGTCCCGGTATGCGCTGTACACGCTTCTCGGTTCGGGCCAAGGAGTTTCGCTTTCGACCCACCTGCGGGCCTGCGAGGAAGTCGTTCTCGACGGTGCGAAGCTCGGGCCGGTGCTTCTCCAACGCACCGCTACCCTGGTTGACGTGGCGGGCGTAACGCCAGATGAGTTCCAGGGTGTGTTCGTGTTCGAGTTGAACACCTCGTCGCCCGAATTGACGGCGTGGTTGAACGCCAACGGGATTCCTGCGGGGCGGATCACGGGTACCCTTGAATCATTCCCCCGGCTGGCAAATCCGCTTTACAAGATGTTTTACGAATCCAGCGGCGACATCTCGGATGGTTCCCAAGTGCTGTACGAGTGGCAGGGGGCGACCGTGGAGCCCACGTGGGAGAGTGAATGGAATCTGCGATTCTACTTCCACGGCGAGGCGGATCGTCCGGTGCTCAAGGAAACGACCAATCAGGTGCAGACCGTTCAGCTCGGCGCCGGTTCGGCGACGTTCGCGTCGGACACGGCATTTGGCCGTGGGCTGCTGGGGGCCACGCACTCCCCGGCGACCGTTGACCACTATATCCGCCAAAGCGCCTTCTATGTCTTCGAACTGGGATGAGGCCGAGCCGTGACCGGGCCGCCCCACACGTTCTAGGAACACTTTCGACGCGCCCCAATATGGTTATCCCGAACAGGTTCCGAGTAGGGGCTGTATGAACGCAGCACGATTGGTGTTGTTCCTCGTAGGAGTGATCCTGGTGATCGCAGCAGCCTCGATGCTGTTCTTTCAAGCGGGCCTCGACAGGTGGGTGCCTGCAGGGATCGCTGGAGCCGCGCTGCTGCTCTTCATCGGCGTCGCCGTCATGGGCGCGTCGGAGAAGGTGCCTGCGGAACACGACCATCACGACTCGGGTCACCACGGTGACGGTCCGATGGTCGTCGAGAAGCGCGTCGAAGAGCACCACTAGACAAACGAATCGTCTCTCCGCTTCCCTTGAAGCGGCTCTTTTCCCACACTTCTTAGTGTTTTTCCCTTTTTTCGAACATCAGCCCGGCCGGGCGTCAGGCTCCGCACCATTCGTCCTTGGTGTGAAACGGGCGATGGAGGTTTACGTTTTGAGAGGCCGATGTTCGAGTCCCGGAATCTTGGCGAAGATGTCGTCATCACTCACGACGATGGTTGCACCGTGGCGGAGGGCCGTAGCGGCATGGATGGCGTCCCGCGCTTGCGGATGCGGGGCCTGGTCCATGAGGTCGAGTGCGGCGCGAACATCGTCGACGGTGGTGGGCGTGATGGTGAGTCCGGGGAACGCTAGGACGGCGCGTGCAACGCGGAGGGCGGCCTGTCGGCTCGCATGTTTTTGGATGACGTAGGCGACCTCGTCGATCGTCAGAGCAGCCGTCAACGCTGGCTCCGCGCCCTCCTTGATTCTCTTCAGAATGGAGGCAGCCGCTACGGCTTTGGCGTCGTTGTAGAGGGCCGGATGGATGAAGACATTGGAGTCGAGGTAGAGCACGTTTCACCCGAACTGCGTTCGATATTCGTCGTTCCAATTGATCCTTCTCGGGGCGGGCTTCTTGTGCTGGACAGCCGACAGAAGTTCCTTCAACGGGTCTCCCCGGCGCACCGGCTCCACGATGACGCGTCCCCGTTCTTCCCGTACTTCGACCTCGTCTCCAGGCCTGATTCCCAACTTGTCCCGAACGGCTTTTGGGATGACGGTCTGCCCTTTCGGGCCCACTTTTGTCCGCTGCCGAAGCATGAAGTCTAATCGGTCATACCGACGGTTATACCTTCTGGTGCTCCCATTCCTCGGTCAACCCAGCGCCGGTCTCTCTGCGTCCGAGAAGCAGCTCTTTTCCACTCTTTCCTGATGGTTTTCCACGTCGGATTTCATTGCCGCGAGAGCGTCAGCGCGAACAAGAGCCGGCGCAATCCTTGAGCGAGTTTCCGGATGGATTCCTCCGGCTCCCCGGCGGCGCGTCGGACGAAGAGCGTCGCCCCTGCTTCGCGAGCATCCGCTTCCGTTGACGGATCTTGGCGCGCGAACATGATCGTGGGAGTCCCCGGTGCAAGGGCCGTTGCTTGTGCCAAGAACGATGGACTGAGCATGTCGTCGATGGTGTTCGCGCAGACGATGAGGTCGAAGTGTTCGTCGGCAAGTTTTTGCAAAGCATCCCAACCGCGCGCAACAGCGACGACCACGGCGTGGAGCGCCTGCGCCAACCCATCGCTGATCACCTTACGCGTTTGCGCATCGTACCCGACGACCAAGATCCTTGGCGACAATACGGTCACGGGCGCGCCTACGCCATGGAGGATCTCCGCGATCGCCGCCGGGATGCCACTCGGGTCCATGTCGCTCGGGAGGCGTCCGACCGCTCCCCGCGCGAGGGCGCGGGACTCGACCTGGCCCCGGTCCCGGTCGGTCAGCATGATCACCGAGGACAGAGGGCTGGCGAGGACCATCTTCGTCAGCACCTCCAATCCCTCCTTCGCGGCTTTGCGAAGGTCCAACAAAATGATGTCCGGCTTCCACGCGGCCGCCAGCGCGACGGCGTCGGCTCCGGTAGCCGCCTCGGCGATGATCCGAAATTCAGGGGCCGATTCCAACGATCGGCGCACCAGCGTCCGGTGGGGCTCGGAGTCGTCCACCAACAACACGGTGCTCGGGCCGTCGACGGGTTCCTCGCCGGTCGTTTGGAACGAGGTCAACGCCGCCAGCCCAAGCGTCGCGGACAACCTACTCGCCTCCCAGGGGTTTACGTGGTCTGTCCCGGTTTTGGCAGGCCCTTCGGAACGACGGGTAAACCTCCGTGTTCAAGGGCATGGTCGTGTGAGGCGCGACCATGATTGAAGTAATGTCGCTGGCCCTTTCCGAGACGCCCTAGGACGACAATTTCGAGGGTCGTGCGTCGAAATGGGTCGAGGCAAAGGCTATGCTTTTCGCTGCCTCGCGGCGCCTTCGATAGCCACGCGGCGCGAAGACGAGTCCGAGGGTGATCCCGACCAACAGGCCGTTCATGAGCAGGCGGAACCTTGCTTGACGACCGGGCGCGACGAGCCCCCACACGATGCTGATCAGGAAGATCACGAGGCCCCTAGGGAGTTCCATGGCGGCGTTGCCTCGATGGGGGCCGCTTCTTGACGGTCCTCAAACGCACATGAACGAGCCTCTTCCCGTTCGCTGGTCGTCGACAATCCGCGTTTTACGCTGATCGTGGATATTTTGGCGCGGTTTTCCACGGGCAATTCTTGAATCCGGTGCATGCCATCCTCCCCCTCCGACCGATTCTGGGAGGTCTACACTTTGCAAACAGAAACATTCGCACAAAACCCGAAGATGAACGACTGCATCCAAGCCTGCAACGACACCCATGAGGCGGCCTTGCGGACCTTCGCCTGGGCCACGGTCGAAGGATTCCAGGAGATGACCCCGGAATTCGTCCGGCTGCTCTCGGACTGCGCGGAGATCACCCAGACCGCGGCGAACTTCATGCTCCGCGGCTCCCAACTCCACTACGAGACCTGCAAGGCCTGCGAAGAGGTCTGCGAAGCGGTCTTCGAGGCCTGCGAACAGTCTGGGCTCGACGAGATCGCCGACTTCAAAGCCCAAGTCAAGGCCTGCGCCGACAAGTGCCGTGAGATGGCAAAAGCCGGCGGACGAAGCCCAACGGAGTGGAATGTCACCGAACGCTCAGCCCGTGGCGGCCGCGAAGACAGCGCACGTTCCTCCCGCAACGAAAAGACGGATGCGACCGTGAAGGGCCGAACCCCAACCGGTGAAAAGGGAGTGCGGTAACCATGGCGCAGGCGTTCAAGCCCCGCAGTGACAACACTCGTCGCGACGAAGAGAAGGAGAACAATAACACGTCGACCGCGAACCGCCCGAGCATCGCAAGCACGCCGCGCACCGTGACGTCCGCGCACGAGTCCAATCCCACGGACGCATACGCGTCCACGTTTTCGCCGACCAAAGCGACCGGCACCGGGTCACGCGACGCGGGACCGGCGGAAGACGAGATCCGCCGACGTGCCTACGAAATCTACCAAAGCCGTGCCGGAGAAGTGGGCCGCGAGAGCGAAGATTGGGCGCAGGCGGAGCGGGAGCTTCGCGAGAAACGCAAAGCCACGCGCTAGACTCGATTTGCCGGGTTGGCACTACAAAAAAGCGTCACAAGAGTACCGTGCCAACTTTCTCGTTCTCCGTCACTTGTCTAGTTTCTTCGACTTCACTACATTGAACGTCCGCTCGAGATCCTTCGCCACACTCGCCGCGCTGCCCTGAAGCTTCGCGAACGATTTCTTCAGTTCGTCGAAGTTCTTGCTGCTGCCGTTCTTCGACTCCTTCTGCATGAACAACTCGAGAAACTTGAAAAGTTTCTCCTTGTAGTCGTGGACGAAGACCCACAACGCTTCGTCAAAACGCTCCAGATCCTCAACGAACTGGTCGACCTGGATCTGGAACCTTCGCAGGTACGCGTCTGCATCGCCCGTCAGGACACCTTTCGTTGTCGCGGACGCTTTCTTGAATTTCTGCATTGTTCGCATTCGATTCTCCTTGGCCCCTCCTGGAAACGGCGTGCGCTATTTTGGTTTCTCAGACAACGTTCTCCTCGGACGACCTGTTCGTCCCGAAACGGGAGAACCGAAACTCGTCCACGATCTCCACGAATTCGCTGGGCGACCCTTATCCTGTTCCCTTCAGTTCTCTCGCCTATGACGCACGGGCTCGCAAGCATTTTCGTCAACAACCAACGGGTGGAAGACCTTGACAACCCTGAACTCCGAATCCGCGACATCATCGAAGCCTACGGACGCGACCCCGAGCGCTGCATCGTGTACCGCCTCGACTCCGAAGAGGAGAGCGCGGGCGACCCCGTCGCCCTCAACGACCGCGTCGATCTTTCGGAGATCCGAGGCGCCTTGTTCTTGCGTTGCGAGACGCGCCGCACCGAAGCCATAGCGCCGTCGCCAGAAGGGGCGGGCGACGAAGAGGAGCTCATGGAATTCGAATCGGTGCCCGAATACGAAGGCCCCCTTGAGGAACAAGACTCCCAGGCGTCCGCGAAGGACGAAGTGACGAAGGAGGAACTCCTGAGTCCCACCACCGGGCCCCGCGAGGCCGAACCTCCCTGGGACGACACAACCAAGAGTCCATCGAGCCCGCCCCGAACGAACCGAGCGCGCTCGGCTCCGAACTTCGAAGCCCCACCGAATCCGGTCGCCAACCCCGACGCGGCGCCCGATCACAGCGTGGCCGCGGCTCCGAATCCAGCGCGTCCACAGCACGAACGTCCCCGACGCGACGCAAGAACAACCAAGACGCAGCGGGCCGACGGAGCCGACGGTGAACGCCGTCTCGGACAAACCTGATGCGTCCAAGACCGTCGAAGCGCGGGGTAAACAAGCACTCGTCCGAAAGGGAATCGCGGGTTTCCAGGCCGACGAATTATTTGTTTTGAAGCATGTGAAAATGCGGTTATCAACCCATCGGGACGAGGGTCGGGGTAGTCGCATCGGAGCATCGACGGCTTCGTGCGGTGTCTGGAGAAATGAAAAATGCCCCTAAAAAACGCGGCCGCCGAGGAGCTTCTGACCGTCGAGAACCGTCGCCGGATCTACGAACGCATCCACGCGATGCCCGGGGTCCACCTGCGCCAGATCCAACGAGACCTCAACATCTCCATGGGAACCCTCGAATACCACCTACGGCGGCTGGAACTCGAAGGCATCGTCGTCACCCGTGAGACGAACCGTTTCAAGTCCTACTTCACGATCGGAGAACTCGACCGACGCGATAAGGACTACCTCTACTACTTGCGCCAGCCGATGCCGCGACGCATCGCCCGCGAGATCTCCAAGCGGCCCTACACGCCGTTGAAGCTCCTCATCGAAACGATGCCCATCGCCCCGTCGACCTTGTCGTTCCACTTGAAAAAACTCGTGCGCTGCAGCATGATCAAAGAATTCACCCGCGGACGCACCAAGTTCTACGAGCTCGCCAACCCCGTGCGGATGTCGCGACTCCTGGACCGCTACGGGCCTCTCTTTGACGGAGCGGACGTGGAACGCGCCGAACAACAACAATTGCGCGCACAGATGGCCGTCGCCGACGATCCCGCATTCCGGCGCGAACTCTTCCGACGCGAAACAGCCGAAGACGCACGCCCCGAGACGCAAACCGAGCCGCCGATGCCGCCGGAACCGGCCATCGTCAACGCACGCCAAGACGCGGCGGACGGACACGATGATTGCCTCGTTCCCAACGTGTGATGCAACCTCGGCGCGGCGTTCCATCCGCGGCTAAAGACAACCAGAGTAATCGAGTAAGGATTCGGCGGGTGTTCTGCCTCTGGCGATGGCCCCATGAATTCTTACTCGACTCGTCTGGAGGTCTTTAGGTCAAACGTCGCTTGTTTTTTTGCGGTGTTAACGTTCAAATCGGGCATCGCTCGAAGCTTTCGAACCCCGTCGCAAACCGGTTATGAAGCATCGGTTGGCAGAGAGAATGTTGGTGAGAACCAAAATGAAAAACCGACCCTCGACCCGTTGGCTCGGATCCATCCTTGCAACGGCTTTCGTAGC
>CAYOZB010000056.1:0-17551 GCA_964408365.1 uncultured Halobacteriales archaeon
CCGTCGCCGCTGCGCCGGTCGAGGTCCCGCCGACGCGGTCCCGCAAACTCACGCTCACGCAGAAGGCGAACATCCAGAGTTTCGCCTGGTTGGAACAGCGGTTCAAACTCCGACACTACTCGGACGCGCTTCGCAATTTCTTCTACAGCATCAACATGCAGTTCCCCGTGAGCCACACGGAACGGTACAAGCTCCGGATCATCTGGTACTGGTACCCGCTCTACATGCTCGGCTCGATGGCGCTCCTCGCGTTCCTCATCGCCACCATCTCCGGCATCGTCCTCGCGTTCTACTACGTCCCCTCGACCGCCGAAGCAGAATGCGCCGGCATCAAAGCCACCGAGGCTTGGAAATCGATCGGCTGCACCATCTACCAGTTGCCCTTCGGCTTCATGTGGCGTCAACTCCACTTTTGGAGCGCGATGGTCATGGTCGCCGCCGTGTTCCTCCACATGGTCCGCGTGTTCTTCACACAGGCGTACAAGAAACCCCGTGAACTCAACTGGCTCCTCGGCGTGGGACTCCTCGTCTTCACCCTCGGACTCGGCTACACGGGCTACTTGCTCCCCTGGAGCCAATTGAGCTACTGGGCCGGCACGATCGGGTTGAAGATGGCCCTCGCCACGCCACCGCCGGCGATGGGGCAATGGGCGGCCGGGTTGGTCTTCGGCGGAGCGACCCTCGGACAGCACACGGTCGTCCGGATGTACATCCTCCACGTGTTCATCCTCCCCATCATCACGTACGCCACGATTGGACTGCACATCTTCCTCGTGTGGATCCAAGGAATCGCGGAGCCCCACTGATCATGGCCGGCGAGAAGAACATCCCTGAGAAGCAACCGAGCCTCATCGGCGAATACCTCACCGAAGTCAACCGCGTCGAGAACGCCCGACGCGCCAAGAAAAAGTTCCGCGCCGTGGAAGGGTTCCCGTTCTACCCCCACGAACTCATGCGCGACGCCATCATCGTCTGCTTCTTCACGGCGATCATTTTCTTCCTCTCCGGGTTCATCCCCTACTACCTCGAAGCGCCCGCCGACCCTGCCGGGCAACCGCACATCATCCTCCCGGACTGGTACCTTCTCTGGTCGTACGGTCTTCTCAAGATCGCCCACGATGTGACCATCTTCGGCTACGTGATCCTCACCGCCAAAGTCTGGGGCGTCCTCCTCAACGGCGTCGTCATCGCACCGCTTCTCGTAATCCCGTTCATCCACCTCGGACACAGCCGACGACCTGTGGAAGAACCGGTGTGGGCGAGCCTCGGATCCGCGGGCTTGATGCTCGCGTTCACCCTGAGTGCGTACAGCGTCAACGGCGTCTACCGCAACGTCAAAGGCCTGGAATGGACCACGATCATGATCGGCACATACGAAGTCGACGCGTGGCTCACCATGTTGATCCCCATCCTCGCGTTCTTCCTCTCGTACTTGCCGCTCAAGTGGCGAAAAGGCATCGAAGGCTACGAGAACAAGCTGAGTCGCAACTACTTCCGCATCCGGTGACGCTTGTGCGTCGCGACCTCGACCTCCGCCTGTTCCGATTCATCGTCCGCGCATCCCTGCTCGCCGCGCTCACCTTCGTCGTGCTGGGACTGTACATGGCGATCCCGCGGGGCGATGGCGAGACCTTCGTCGTGCCTCCGCGACCCTTCGAAGAACGCACCGGACTCCGACTCGGGCTCGCCGTTGCAAGCATCGGCGTCGGCGTGACGGCCCTCGGCGCGAGCCAATATTTCCGCGTCCGACCCGACCCGGGGGCCGAAAACCTCCTCGTCCTCGTGTCGAAAGACCATTGCATGTTGTGCGATGAAGCCCGGAACGTGATCCGGGAAGTCACCAAAGCGACGCCGTTCACTTTGCAAGAGTTCGATGTCCGGGACCACCGCCACTTGTCCCGGTTCAAGAACCACATCCCGGTCTTGTTCTGGCAAGGGGATGAATTGGCGCGGCTCAAGGTCGACCCGGACGAGCTCCGGACAAAACTCACGCGGATTCTTCGGGAGCGAGAGGAGCGCGCCGCCCAGATGGCGGCCTTGTCAGTCCCACCAAAAGGGGTTTAGCCCTAGAACCCCCTCGTTTCTTCGATGCGCAGACTCGCCGCCGCCCTTCTCATGTCCGGCTTACTGACCATCGGGGCGCTCATCGTCGCCACCGAAAAGGCCGCCTCCTGGTCGGATGGCGTCGCCGGAGCCAGCGGCGCCGTCCCGGAGCATCTTCGCGAATGCGTCGAAGGCTTCGAGTACTGCAAGGTCAAAGTTTCCGGCTGCGGAGGCTGCCACGGCGACTGGGACGCGATGAAGTACCAGAAGGAGACGAGCGGCAACGAACCCGTCAACGTGCCCGTCGTCGACCGCATCAGCGCCGAAGTCATGCTCAACGGCAACCGCGACACGTGGGAATACGAGGTCGGCAAGACCTACGTCGTCGACGTCTTGATCTACCCGTGGAGCAAGGAGCCGAACCGCGAGCCGGCGACGCCCGAGAACATGGTGTACAGTCGCGTCGGGTTCAGCCTCAACGCCAGCGCGGGCGACTTCCAATTGTTCGGACCCGATCCCGCGAACGCGCCGCCCAACGAACAACACAGCAAGAACGTCCGCATCACGGGCGGCAACTTCAGTCACGCCGGATCCCGAAACCCGAATGCAAAGGTCTGCACCGACCAAGCCTGCACGCCGGGAAAGACGCGACCCTACGGACAGACCGTCGACAACGAGAGCCAATGGGGCGGGGAACTCACCAACACTGGAAAGGGCGGCAACGTCACCCTCACGAGCGCTGACCGCAACCCTGGCGAGAAGCCGGCGTACTGGTTCCGCGCTCGATGGGTCGCCCCGACCAGACAAGAACCCCACGGCGTCGCGTTCGTCATGTCGATGATGGTCCCCAACGGCGACGGCATCGATAGTTGCACCCACGAACAATGCAATTCCACCCTCGGGTACAGTGACCAATCCAATTGGGACTGGTGGTCGTACATGATCCCACGAAAGATCGTGTGCGAGAAAGGCCAGAACCGCGTCGAGTGCACGAAGAACGTGCAGGAATTCATCATTCCGCCCCCGCCCCCGCCGAACACGAAAGGGACCAACGGCGAAGAGAATGGTGAAGGGCCTGGCATCACGCCCGGCATCGGACCTGGCGCGTGGGTCGTCCTCTTGTGCGTTGCATTGGCGCGGTGGCGAACGCGGCGTGGAGCGCCGCCCGCGACGTAGGCCCCCTGCGTAGGAACTGACAACGTCCCCCCGAACGTCTTTATAGGGACGACGAACCTGCGCCGGGCTGCTGATGGCCGCGGACGACCAACTCGGCTCCATCGTGAACCGCCGGGCCCTCCCGACCATCCTTCTGGTTCTCGCCATCCTTTGTGTCCTTCTCAGCTTCGCCGTCGGATGGTACTCGGTCGACACGACACTCCGACGCTGGGAGTACGACCAATCCGCCCCGCCCGACTACGACGGTTCGCTGAAACCGCCCCCGTTCGAGCTCGACCTTGAGATGCGGATGCTCACGATCGACACGTACTCCGCCCCGCAGCAGCTTCGCGCGAACATCGAGGAACGCGGCGGCGAACCCAACTACGACGAGCACGCCGGACGCATGGGCACCATCATGCTCGGCATGCTCATGATGCAACTCGTCGTCCTCCTCGCGCTCGTCGCGTTGGCCGGCTTCTACCTGCTTCACCGCAAAGGCCGAAAGACGATGGGGCCCACCATCAAGCGGCTCTCCGTGGTGTTCATCATCCTCATGACGCTCTCGCTCGTGTACTTCGCCGTGCGCATCGGACCCGCGGCGCGCGAGGACGAACAATACATCCTCAGCCGCTACTCGTTCGACGACTCCGTCGCCTACGAATCCCTTCAACCCGAACTCGGGTTCTGGCGCATCTGGACGAGCGACAAGCGCACCATCAACGTCCCCAACCAGGGACTCCAGGTGTGGCAGTTCACGGTCGAATCCAAACCCTCGGCCGGCTGGTGGCTCTCCCTCGCAGCCCTTGGCTGCGTCGTCGGCGCACGCATCGTCGCCCAGCGCAACGGTGAGTTCAACATCGACGAGAGGCCCGAAACGACGCCGTATCCCAAGCCCGTTTACGGATGACGCCGCGACGCCGCGCCTCGAAACCGCTCATCATTGCCCACCGCGGGTTCCATCGGAAGGTCCGAGAAAACACGCGCGAATCGATCCTCGCAGCGCACGACATCGGCGCCCACGGCGTCGAGTTCGACGTGCGCACCACCGCGGACGGCGCCCACGTCCTTCACCACAACCGCACCCGACTCATCCGCGGACGACAACGACCCATCTCGCTCCTTCCCCGTTCCACCCTCCCTGCGTGGGTGCCGACCTTCGAGTCGATCCTCCGACGGATGGAACGCTGGCACGGGTTCCTCGTCGACGTCGAACTCAAAGATCCACACGTGCCCCCGCAAGTGCTCGCCCTCCTTCGGACGATCCCAACGGAGCGGTTGATCGTCACCAGTTTCCACCGTTCCGTGTGTAAGGAGGTCGCGGCGAAACTTCCGGGCGTCCCCGTCGGATGGCTCCGCGAACGACCGCAAGCCCGTGACGCAGCCATCGCGCGACGCGTTGGATGCCGCATGCTGATCGTCCACCGACGCGACCTAAAACCAAACATCGCCAACGCCGCCAAACGTCACCGGATCCACTTGTGGACCTGGGGCATCAACACGGTGCGCCGCGCCCGCGCCGCCGTCGCAATGGGCGTGCGCGGCATCATCACCGACCGGCCGGACCTTTTGCTCCACGGGGACTTAACGCGGCCCGCGCGGCCGAAAACGTCTCCCCGTAAGGATCGTCGGGGAAACTAAGTTCTTCCCGCGCGGGCAACGCGCGGAACCACGCGGTCGCCTCCGTCTCGAACTCCAACGGTCCGATCGGCAACGATGTGGTCGTTCCGAGGAACACGTGTCCGTCACCGAGGTCGCTTTTGCGTCGAAGCAACAGCTTCGGGTCTTGGAGTTCGCGGCCGGTCTCTTCCAAGAATTCGCGACGCGCGCACGCCTCGGCAGTTTCACCGGGTTCCCCGCGGCCGCCCGGGAGTTCCCATAGGCCTCCGCGTTTTCGGTTCTTCACCATCAAGAATTCGAAGCCGGGGACCGCATCGAGGCCGGTGGTGCGGCAGGAACGGATCGCCAGGACGATGGTGTACATCCGCAACGGAGGCTCAACCGCCTTCGCGAAGGTACCATCCCAAATCATCGAGCGGCCGCAACATGTCAAGGAGTTTCTGCGTCGGCTGAAGGATCGTGGCGCGGCCGAGGACGGCGCCGGTGCGGTCTGTGATCCAGGCTTCGTCGCCGACGCGAAGCGCGGGGTCGCGTTCGACGATGCCCGGTTTGTGGACGCCCTTGCTGTAGAGAAAATGTTGCGCCGCCGCGTCTTCGATGACGATCCGACGGTACTTCGTCGCCGCGCCGACACGAACCATGGCTGCCAGAGACGGCGTCCACTTACCATCCGCGAACGTGCCCCAGGGTTCGCCGTACGCGTCCGGGGTCATCGCGTTCATCGCGATCGGCAGGGATTTCGGTGTGACGAGGTGGAGGCCATTGGCTTCATCCAATACCAATATCCGTTTCCCCTTGGCCAGTTCGGTCGAAAGCTTCCGGTTGCCGCGTTTCTCGACTTCATCGATGATCGGAAGGATCGTGACCGCGTCCAGGGGTTGCATCAGGACGCCTCCTTCCGAAGTCGGGCGACGTAGAATCCCAAGATGCCGTGAAGGTGCGGAAGCGCATGCAACGTCTTGGACATCTCCGGGATGAGTTCCCGCGCGCCCAGTCTTTTCATCCCCGGGTAGAGCGGGTTTCCCCCGACTTTCACTTCCCGAAGCTCGGCGGGTAGGTCTTCCAAGACAAGGCCGAGGTCCTTGACGGCCCGTTCGACCTGCAGTTCGTTCTCCTCCGGCGCGAGTGTACACGTCGCGTACACGATGCGTCCCCCGGGACGGGTGATCGCGGCCGCGGTCTCGAAGAGGGAGGCCTGCTCGCGCGCGCAGGACTCATATTCTTGCAACTGGCCCATCCGTCGACGCGGATCGCGCGACACGACGCCTTCGCCCGTGCAGGGCGCATCCAAGAGCACCGCGTCGAACTGTTCACCGAGATCTTTCGCCGCTTGGCCCGGTTTCGCCCAACTGACTGCGCTCGTGACGCCGCAACGCGCAAGGTTCGACTTCAATGCCTGGTGGCGTTTCGGGTCGATCTCAAAGGCGGCGATGACGCCGTCGTCGCCCATCATGTCGGCGATGGCGACCGTCTTTCCGCCCGGAGCGGCGCTGAGATCAGCGATCCGCTCGCCGGATTGCGGCTCGAGCGCGGTCGGTGCCAATTGGGAGCTCAAGTCTTGCAAGAAATAGCGACCGGAGAGGTATTCGGGCGTCGCGCCCGCGCTGAACTCGGTTTCGACCACCTTAGCGGCCTGTGGCAGGGGACCGTCTTCGAGGACCATGCCGCGTTCCCGCATCCGCCGAAGCGTGTCCTCCGGTGGCGCGCGCAACCCGTTCAAGCGAAGCCACGTCTGCGGCGCCTGGGCCATCGCCTTGAGGAGGCCCTGCAGGTCAGGGTAGAATTCACCCCAACGTGCAACAAGCTCGGGAGCGAACCCGTTCTGACTGCTCCAGCGACGCAACGCCGGGGTCGGCGGGATGCGGATCGGCTCGAAATCGACTGCCACTGTTTCGCTGGTACAAGGGAGGGTGTCATAAGGGAGGCGTAACCCCGCCCAAGCCTTGAAGAACAGAAATTTGCTCGAAGCGAGCCATGGCGATCCGTCGCGGCGGTCTTACCACGATCGCGGTCCACGCAGGCGAACGGTACGATCCGGCAACCGGCGCGGTCGGCACACCCATCTTCCAGAATTCAACGTTCTACTACCCGCGTCGACCCGACGCGTCCGGGAAATGGGTGGACAACGAATTCATCTACACCCGGTACTCGAACCCGACGACGCGCGCGGCAGAGGAAAAGATCGCTGCGCTGGAAGGCACCGAGGACGCCATCTGCTTCGCCTCCGGCATGGCCGCCATCGCCGCTGCGAACCTTTCCCTCGTCAAGCCGGGCGAGAACATCGTCGCCCAAGCCAACGTCTACGGCGGCTCCACGACGTTGTTCAACAACGAGTTCAAGCGCCTCGGGATTGCCACGAAATACAGTTTCGAGGGCACCGCCGAATCCCTCCTCGCGCTGGTTGACGAAAAGACGCGGGTCGTCTTCGTCGAAGCCCCGTCGAACCCGTTCAATTTCATCGTCGACCTTCCTCGACTCGCTTCTGATTTGCGGAAAAAATGGGGTCGGTCGCGGCCGAAGATCGTGATCGACGCGACGACAGCGTCCCCTGCCAATTTCCGTGCGACCGAACACGGCGCCGACGTCGTCGTGCACTCAGCCACGAAATACCTCAACGGTCACTCCGACATCATCGCAGGCGCAGCCGCAGGCTCCAAGCCTTTGATGGAGGGGATTCGGCCCTGGTTGAAGAGCCTCGGGGGCTCGATGGATCCGCACGCCGCGTTCCTTCTCCGTCGCGGCATGACGACGCTCCCGCTCCGGATGCAGCGGCACAACCTCAACGGCCGCCTCGTGTCCGAATTTTTGGAGAACCATCCCAAGGTCGAAGCGGCCTGGCACCCAAGCCTGGCGTCCCATCCTCAGCACAAACTCGGACGCAAACTGATGAAAGGCTTCGGCAGCCTCATCGCGGTCCAACCGAAGACGCGACGCACGGCGTCGGCGCGAAAATTCTTGGAATCGTTGGAACTGTTCGCCATCGCAGCATCCTTGGGTGGTGTCGAGAGCCTTGCCAATCTACCCATCGAGACCCAGCATCGGATGACGAGCCCCGAGTTGCGACGCAAACTGAACATTACGCCGACCCTCGTCCGGTTGGCGGTCGGCATCGAGGACGCCGACGACCTCATCGCTGACCTGCGGCAAGCCATGCGCGCCTTGTAACGTCGAATCTACGGGCACCGCCCGGGGACCAGACGGTCCGTCAGGTCAGACGGGCGCGGTTGCCAACCCACCAGTTCCCTAACAACGAGCCGCCAGCCACGACGAGAACACCGCCTGTCCAAACCGCGATCCGAAACGACCACAAGGCTCTTTCACGAACGTCTTCGTGGTCCTCAAACATTTGGCACTCTCCTGGATTTGCGCATTCAAACCCGTCGCGTGGCGGGATGAAGGTCCACGCCGCGCCGGCGATTGCGAGAAACGCGATGCCGACGGCGAACACATACTCGCCGATCGGCCTTCGTTTCAAACCAAAGGTCTGCATCGTGCGGGCGAACAAGAAAAACACGACGCCGACCATGAGCAATGCCGAGATCCGCAGAAATGAGGGAAATTCCTCGGCGGCAAGGAATCGGCTTTGGTCGCACTCGCCGGCGCTTTGGCATACGTATGAATCAGGCCGGTTTGCGAACTGCCAGGCAAAGAGGGCCGCGAACGCCGCAAATGCTGCAATCCCGTACAAGGTGTTTCGTCGTCGGTCGAAGGTCGGGGGGCCGCCCGGCTGCCTGGAAGTTGCCTGGTGGAAACGAAACGCCGCGGCGAACGAGATTAGGCTCGCCCCGACGCCGACGAATAGCCAGAAGATCTCCCGAAGGCTGGGAAAGAAGAACAAGGATTCGCGGAGGTCGGCCCCAGCCACCCAAAGTTGTAGCAGCAGCAAGACTCCCATGGAAACGGCCACGTTGCGATGGGCCGTCGACGGACGAGCAAGCGGCTTGAACCCCACGCCAGAGATTGGGCGAAGATGCTCTCCCCACCAGGCGCCGGCGAGCAAGCCAAGCAGCAGGAGCGGCGCATTGAGTAGGATCATCCCGGCTTGGGCGACGGGAATGAGGCATTCGAGTTCGCCGCAGTCTCGAAATCGATAGAATTGCACAAGGGTCGCGGCCACCCAACCCAGCAGGAACGCAAGGCCGGCCAGTGCAAACTGCATGCGGCGCGACCGTGGCCGCGAAAAATAAGAGCAGATGGATCCGGCGACGAGTCCCGCAACGGGGTACGCGAGTGCGCTCGTGTAGAGAAGCGCGGCGGCTCCCGTCGGCGTCCACAAGAGCCAGAATACGACGAGGGTCGCTGCGGCCGCCAACCCGATGGCCGTTGCGGGGTTCGCGGGCGGCAACCGCATCCGGGTCACCTAGGCCGTTTTCGTCAACACTTCGCAACCATCCTCGGTGATGAGCACGGTGTGTTCGTGCTGCGACACCATGCCGTGTCCGCTCTCGATCAGCTGCGGGTACGATTTGATGGCGACGCTCTTGAGAAGGAATTGGATCGACGCCGCCGTCCGTTCGTGGCCTTCGCGGGCGAGCCACCGTTCGGCAAAGGGCGTGTGGGGGTACTTGTTGCCGATCGTCTGTAGCAATCGTCGCGCCTCGGGAAGCCGCTGCGGTCGGTCTCGTTGGAAATGGTAGATGTTGCCCGTCGGGCCGGAGACGACGTGTCCGTCGCCGTCGGTGGCGAACGGTTCGATGGCGAACACTTGGCCGATGCGGGGACGCTGCATGATGCGCTGGTTCACGTTCGGCACGCTGATCCCGGCGTGGAGCACGTTGCGTTCGATCAAGTGACCGGTGAGGTTTCGGATCGGTTTGTAGCCGTACTTGTTGATCACGGACTCGATCACGCCGCCGACAGTGGCGAGGTTGGAGTTGGGTCCCATGATGGCGATCGCTTCCTCGAGGGCTTTCTTCGACGCTTCGATGAGTTTCTCCCACTTCGTCGTGCCGACCTCGATCGTCACCGCGGTGTCCGCGATGAAGCCGTCGATCTGGGCGCCCAAATCGAGTTTGATGACGTCGCCCTTGTGGAACACCACGTCCTTCTCGGTGGAGGAAGGGGTGTAATGTGCGGCGACGTCGTTTCGCGACAAGTTTGTTGGGAACGCGGGGATCGCCCCGTTCTCGCGCATGAAATCCTCGATCTGTTCGGCCACATCGAACAGGACCGCGCCTTCTTTGATGAGCATCCGACCGAGCTCGATGGCCGCGGCGCTGATCTCGCCCGCTTTTCGCCACTTCCCGTAATCAGCGTCAGTCAATGAAGAGTTCCCGGATTCGAGCGTCACGGATGGCCCCAGAGCGAAGGATGCGGACCGGCTCCACCGTCGCGTCGACGAGGGTCGAGGGCCGGCCGAGCGGTGTCGAACCCGCTTGAAGATAAAAATCCACACGCTCACCGAAGATACTCCGGGCCTCTTCGATGGTCTTCGGTTCCAGGCCTCCGTGGAGGTTGGCGCTCGTCGACGTGATGGCGCCCGTCTCGGCCAACAACTCCAAACATTCGGGATGTCCGGGCACACGCACACCGACCGTCCTTTGGCCCCCCGTGACCACGTCGGGGACGGTGTCGCGTTTCTCCAACACGATCGTCAACGGCCCGGGAAGCAATGGGAAAAGGCGACGGGCGGCGCTGGTGAGGTACGCGTAGTCGGAAATGTCGTCCGTCGAACCGACGGCGATCGACAACGGTTCTGTGAGGGGTCGTTTCTTCAGTTCGAAGACGCGACGGACCGCGTCGTCGTTGTCGGTCAACGCGCCCAGGCCCCACAACGTGTCGGTGGGGTAGACAAGGACGCCGCCGCGTAGCACGGTTTCGACCGCGTCGTCGATCAGGGTCACGGGGTAACCTCCTGTCACTCCGTTACTTTTTCTTCTTCATGGCGTCCTTCAGGATGTCGCCAAGCGTGAACGCGGCGCTCCCCTGGCTCTTCGTGGACTGGTTCTCCACCTTTTCGTAGAGGTTGATCCCGAGTTCCTTCTGGATCTTCTTCGCGGTGACGTCGGTGGGCCGCAATTGGCCGCTTTCCATGCGGTGGACGCTCGCTTCCCGCTCCCCGATCTTTCCACCAAGGTCCTGTCGGGTCCAGCCCTTTTTTTCACGAGCAGAAAGGATCCGGGGCCCAAAATCGGGCACCAGTTCCACTTGCATGGACTCGTCCGAGAACACGTCCTTCGACTGGAGCCGTTTCTGACGCATCTCCATCGCCAACGGCACGTTGCCGGGTCGGACGTCCTGCATGCCGCCTGCCGCCGGCTCCAAGGCTTTGCCAAACCTCTCGCATTCCGGGCCGATGTGGAGGACGGTGCGCTCGACGAGGAAGCGCTTGGTGCGGCCGACCTCTTTTCCACACATTTCGCATTGCACGGTGGCCAATCAGAAAGCCCTCGCTCATAAGGGTTCGGGGCTAATGGGGCCTCTATCGTCGCTAGGGCTGTCCATCCTGTTTTACGGGTGTTTGTGATTCACAAAATATATACCCGAACGGGGTCGTCACATCAATCCGCGACTGGGGAGTGAGTAATCTTGGCTGGCGAAGCGGAGGCACGGCCTTCTGGGGAAGCAATGGAACAGCCGACGATTCCAACGGGCCTGTCAGGCGACGAGCGTCTGCGGCACTTGGAAGAGTCGAACCTGTTCCTCATGGAGGAGAAGCGACGCGCACAGACGGAGTCCCGTTTCTACCGCGACGAGCTTGAATCCCTCAAACGCGAAACGCGCCGACTATTGACGGAGCTCGAGAAAGCCCGCACCCCGCCTCTGATCGTCGGCTTGGTCGAGGACCTGTTGGCGGACGACCGTGTCGTCGTGAAAGCCTCCACCGGACCCAACTTCGTCGTCCCCGTGGCCGACGCTGTCAACCGCAAGGACCTCGTCCCCGGTTGCCGTGTCAGTCTTACGCAGAACAATCTCACCATCGTCGGCATCCTCCCGCCGAGCAAGGACCCACACGTCCTTGCCGCCGAGGTCGTCGACCGACCCACCCACCGCTACGCCGACGTGGGCGGGCTGCAGATCACCATCGAGGAACTCAGGGAAACCGTCGAGTACCCCCTTACCAAACCCGAACTCTTCGCGCAGATCGGCATCGAACCCCCCAAGGGCGTCCTCCTCATCGGGCCCCCGGGCACCGGCAAGACTCTCCTCGCCAAGGCCGTCGCCGGCGAGACCAACGCAACCTTCATCCGCGTCGTGGCCAGCGAACTCGTGCAAAAATTCATCGGCGAAGGCGCCCGTAAAGTGCACGAACTCTTCGTGCTCGCCCGCGAGAAGGCCCCGAGCATCATCTTCATCGACGAACTCGACGCGATCGGCGCACGACGCACGGACGAGTCGACCGCCTCCAACCGAGAGGTCGAACGCACGCTCATGCAGCTCTTGGCCGAGATGGACGGGTTCGACCCGCGCGGCGAGATCCGCATCATCGCCGCGACGAACCGTCCCGACATCCTCGACCCCGCCCTCACCCGACCGGGCCGGTTCGACCGCACCATCGAAGTGCACAAGCCCAACGTCGAAGGCTTGACGGAGATCTTCAAGATCCACACGCGCAAGATGAAGCTCGGCACCGAGATCGACCTGCCGTTCCTCGCCAAGGAATGCGCCCTCGCTACCGGCGCCGACGTCAAGGCCATCTGCACCGAAGCCGGCATGTCCGCGGTCCGCCGCGGCGCCCGCGAGGTCACGGGCTTGGACTTCGCGCATGCCATGACGAAGTACATCCGAAAAGAACTGCCGTCGCAAAAAGCGCCGGCCGTCATGTACTCGTAAACGCGACATGCTTCAAGGTGGACGACCCATCCCATCGACGTGAAGAGCGGCGCGTTTGCGTTCCCGTTGATGCTGGTTGTCCTTGCGGGATGCATGTCGGGGGACACGCCCACGCCCACCGTTCCCGGCGATCCGGCGCCCCCCGAAGTGCCCGGCGCGACAGAATTCCCATCGGGAATCTACTACGGATACCCCATCGAGCAAGGGCATCACACGCTTCGTCACGCCGGCGGGGCGCAGATTCCGCCGATCGAGTACTACGGGGTCGGCTTCGACGTTTCCAAGACCCGGTTCGTCTCGGTCGACGACGACCGCCGCGTGACCATGGTCCGGCCCGACGGCAAAACCACTTCCGTCGTCGCGACCGGCCTCTTCCACCCAGGACGACCCAGCCTGTCGCCCGACGGGGGGCGGATCGTGGTCCAAGCAACCCTTACGCCGGAACCGCCTGGGGGGCCGGACACCAATTTTGAGATCTTCATCATTAGCCTCAAGGACGGTTCGTCGACGCGCATCAGCAACGGGCCCATGAACGACGAGTCGCCCGAATGGGTACCCGGCACCGAGACCATCCTGTGGAGCTCATTTTCCCCGGAGGAAGGTATCGACCTGCACGAGTATTGGGTGACCGAGGCGAAGGAGAATGCGACCCGGCAAGAACTGGGTGCGATCCACCTTGACGCGTCGGACGACGCCTCCAGCGTACTAGATCCTGGACGGCTTCGCCTGTACACGCTGTCAACCGGCGAACTCGTCGGCGACCTGAAGGACGAAGCCATCGAATTTGCGCGCCTCGCGGGGTATGAACTCGACACGCAACACGCGGGCCAAGCAAACCGCGGCAGCTTCCCCCTCGACGGCGCGTACTCGCCCGACGGGGCCGAAATCGTGTTCGACGGCGCCGTGACGCGCGACGGCAAGTCTGGGATCATCGTGATGACCATCGCCCGCGACGGTTCAAGGGCCGAGACGGTGGTTTCCATGGTGCCCTACGATCCGGCGTGGACGAACAACCACAATTTTTCCGGCCTCAACCCGACCTGGCTTGTCTAACAACCAGCGGCCCGCGCGGGCGGACATTCGTCCACGCATCCGCGACGTTCGACTCACTAAATGGAAGACCCGTCCGCTTTTCGTTGCGGGCAAATGGGCGCAGAAGGCGAGTGGATTTGGTACGCGTCGGCCATCGGCGCCTTGACGATCTTGTTCTTGGTCCTCTCGACGATCGATGAAGTCCGTCGTCGCCGGGCCGAACGAAGGAAACAGTAGCCTACGCGCGGTTCAGCGCCTACGCTGTTCCAGTAAAAATGGAAGAGAGGCTGGCCTCACTAGGAGGGGATGGGATGCACTCTAACAACTACCAGCCTTGGGCCTCTTCCAAGTCTGACTAAAACGAACGACGATATTTAACAATTCTGATTTTTTATCCTTATGAATAGAAGTACTTGTTTTTTTCTTTTTGATTCGGGCGCTCCTCCTGGAGTCTCCAGTGGAAGCAGGGGTCGGTTGCTAGGGTTGACCCATGGAAAGGACGTTGTTTCCGCGAAGGACGACGGTGCCCATCTTGCGGGTCTGGTCTTGCGCCTTTTCTTCGGTCTCTTCGAGGACGAGGTTCATGTATTGGTCGAAGCCGACGAGTTTGCCTTCCATGGTCCGGCCGTCCTTCAACATCACGATCAGGCGCGTGTTGAGCTGTTTTTCGAGAAGGTCAAGAGGCAACATTGGGGAACGTCGCGGCCAAGGGCCGAAGTCGCTTAAGCGTATCGGGGTCGAGGGTGCGGCACCATGGTTTGCCACTCGGCGAACCGCCCAAGCACCTCGTCGGCGGTGCCGGCTGACGCGTCGATCCCGGCGGATCGGAGGAACGGTGCTGCGCGGTCGTCGAGGATGATGGCGAAACCCCGATCGGTGGGTCCCCGGATCAGTCGCCCGAGTGCTTGCCGGATGCGGCGCAGTGTCGGCGCGCGCACGGCGTAGTCCCAGCCGCGTCCAAACCGGACTTCGTAATAGTGGAAAAGGGCTCGTTGGTGCGCGGTCGGTTTGGGGAACGGGACGCCGACGACCACGATGGCTTCGAGTTGTCGTCCGGGGAAGTCGAGCCCCTCGCTCAAGCGGCCGCCGAGGACGCCGACGAGCAGGCTGGTCAAGGATCGTCGGTGGTCTTCGAGCAATGCTGCCACCTCGGCGGACGAGAGTTCCGGTCGCTCGACGTGGGGTGCGCCGATGAGTCCGGAGAAGATGCCGAGTTCATGGAATTCGGAAAGGAGTCGGTGACTCGGCATGAAGCAGGCGGCCTTGACCCGGACCGCCGCCAGGACGTTTCGGGTGGTTTCTTGGAGGCGATCGACGGCGGACGGGTCGAGCTGCAAGGTCTCGTACTTCGTGGTGACGCCTTGGATGCATTCGATCTTGAGCGCATCCGCGGGGAACGGAGAGGGGAACCGTTCGAGCTTTGTTTCCGCTGGCAACCCGAGGGAGTCTCGGTATTCTTCGAGTGGGTCGAGGGTTCCGGACGCGTGGATGGAGGCGTGGAACGAGGTGAAGATCTCGGAGAGCCGCGCGGTGTCGACGAGGAACGCTTCGAGGTAGCGTTGGGGGTCCCGGCCGGCGAGTTTCACGAATCCTTCTTCATCGCTTTCGAGCCAACCTCGCAAGAACGTAGCGAGGTGGGAGAGGTGGCTGCGGGGGATGCGTCCGAGGAGTTTTCGGCGGTCCTTGTAGGCCTCGCCGAGGTTGCGCAACGTGTTCGAGGCTTCGGTCAGGGTGCGGGTGTTGATGGTGAACCGTTCGAGGAGGGCGGTCTCGAATTCGAAGGGTGGGACGAATCCGTCTTCTTCCTTGCAATATTCGCCGACGATCTTGTCGAGGTCGATGGCGAGGCCTTCGATGAACTGTTTCGCGGGCAGGCCCTTGATGACGTCGGGGTTGCCCATTTCTTGCGCTTCTCCGAGGCAGCGGCGAAGACGTTCGCGGGTGAGGCGCGGACTCGAGGATTCCCGCAGGTACGAGGGAACATTGTGGGCTTCGTCGACGATGAGGATGACGTCGGTCTCTTGGCATCCCCACCATTCGAGGAGTCTTCGGCGCAGGCCAATGTCGAACGCGAACACGTAGGGGGCCACGACGAGCGTCGCCGCGGGTAGGAGGCGTTTGACCATTTCGTAGGGGCATAAGCCGCGTTCGTGCGAGGCGGCGCGCAGCCACTCGGCGGTGTGCGCTTCGGCGCCGACCCACGCGTTGAGTTCATCGTCGCTCGTCCCGCGGAGTTTCGCCCAGAACCGACACGCTTGCGAGCTTCCCGGGTCGCGGTCGGTGGCGGACTTCGCGGAGGAACAGAAGTGGCCGAGTTCTTCGGGGGATGCTTCGGCCCATTCCGGGTCTTTGGCTTCGTCGAGCTTCAAGCAGAGACGGGCGCGTCCCTGGATGGCGTAGGCGCGAAGGGACAGGCTGGCCTTCTTGGTGATCTCGTTGAATTCTTTGATGGTCTGCTCTTGCTGGGTGTGGGTGCGCGAGACGTAGAGGATCCGTTTGCCTTGCTTCAGCGCGGTCTCCAGAGCGCCGGCCAAGAGGACGACGGTCTTTCCGCTCCCGGTGGGCATCTCGAGGGCCAAGTGGCCCTTCGTGGCCGCCGCGTCGGCGACCATCTTGGCGGCGACCTCCTGGAACGGCCTAGGAGGATACGGGAAAAGACCCACGGCAGGGGCTAGGACGCGTTCGCCCTAACCCGTTGCCGGTGGGGGGACTGAAAGTGGCCTCTTACCCGTAGACGTAAGAGGCGGTCGCGGTGACCGCAGCTGTGCCCGCCGATGACAACGGGCCGCAGAGGCGGTAGATGACGGTGTAGTCTCCCGCGGGGAACTCGCCTTCGACCGTCAGGCCGGTGCCTTGGGCCAGTTGGTTGCCCTCAGCGTCCTCAATGGTCAGCCGGTGCGCGACACCAGCAGCTCCCTGGCTTGCGCTGGCCATGAGCTTCACAGCCTTGATGGCCGAGCCGGTCTCGTCGACGCCAAGGATCGTCCAGGTGAAGCTGGATTCGGCCTGCGCGCCGCCCACGGCGCAGCTAGGGGCGCCGACGTAGTAGCCTCCGGTCGGCGCGCCCGTGAACGTCTGTGCGCGGTCGCCTGCAGGCGAGCCGCTTGCCGGGCCCGAGCCCGATGTGCCGACGACGATGTCGACGGTTTCCTCGTCGGTCGCATTGTCGGCGTCGGTGACGGTCAAGTTGATGGTGTAGCTGCCGGGCGCGGTGAAGGCGTGGTCGAACGTTGCATTCTCCGAGGTGACGTTGCCGATCTCCCAGGAGAACGTGAGGTTGGTACCTTCCGAGGCGGACGCATCGAAGGTGATGTTGACGCCGGGTTCGATGACGACGCCTCCCGCCGTTTCATTGGAGGTGGAGTTGTCGCCTGCGGCGCCCGTGGCGTTGCCGCTGGCGGCGGTCGTGTTCCCGGTGGCCGTGGTGTTGCCGGGCGCGGTGCCGTTATCGGCCGTACCCGAATCGGGCTCGGTGGAGTTCGCGGACGAGTACAGCTCGGTGCCGTTCGCGGAGATCACGAGGACCGCGCTCGGGCCTGACGTCTCGTTGGCATCGCTCGCGCTGTCGTCGCTTGTCGTGCCCGCCCCGACGGCGGCGGGCTCGCCATCGTCTTCCTTTACAAGGCAGCCGCTCAACGCAGCTGTCATGATGAGCAATCCGATTCCGACGCTAGAGATCAATTTCTGGGACACACGCGCTCCAAACAGGGGCGCGCGGGTGGCCGTCTATAGACCTTCCGGTACACCAATTGCGTCTCCGCGGAATCCGCGGGAGGGGTGAAAATCCGGGTCTAGAGCGTGCGGCTCGACCAGAGTTCCTCTGGGAGCCCACGGTACACGTCTTCTTCGGAGGGCGACGTGCGCTTCAGTCGCCGCATCTCGCGCTCCTTCTCGGACATGTCCTTGATGGCGTCTTTCTTGAAGAGCC
>CAYOZB010000057.1:0-17211 GCA_964408365.1 uncultured Halobacteriales archaeon
GAATCTCGGGTTGGGCGGCACAACCGGCGAGGCCCGTGAGCAATAGGATGATGAGAATGGCAGGTACGCGCATACGATTGGTCCCAAACGCAAGCGGCGTTACTGCTTCAAAAAGGCGCGCCCCCGCATGGACGCGTCCCTCGGCGCCCCCAGGGGATAGTTAAGCGGCTGCCGCGGCGGGCGATGAGGCCGCTGGGGGCCGGACTTCCATCTCGACCGCTTCCGTGTCCGCTTTCGTCAAGCCCAGTTTTTCCCGAAGCCGATCGAGCGTCGCATGTTCCTTGTCGGAGATGCCGCCGGTCTCGTAAGCGGACTCCAACGCCGCGCGGTAGACCTCCATTTTCTTGAAGGAAAGGTACGCGTTCGTGGGCTGGACCTGCGGCATCGCAACGTTGGCGACCTTGTCGCCGATCCTGTTAAGCTTGGGGACAAGGAACAGCATCAATCCGGCGATGATGCTGCCGGCCACAAATCCCACCTCGCGGCTGAGGTACGCTTCCGTGATCTTGGCGGCCGCAAAGAACGCCCCGAGGATCAGCCCAACGACGGTGCCGCGTTTGATCCCGAGTTTGATCTTGAGGTCGATGTCGAAGAGTTGGCCGCGGAGGAACCCGTATGCAAGGAAAATGGCGAACACCACGGTCGTCATGCCCAGGAAAGACTGGCTGACGATGAGCCATAGCTCGCTGAACATCTCGCCGCGTTGGGATTCATCGAACAGGATGTTACCGAGGATGGGGCCGCCAAGAAGGTGGAGAAGGATCGCGACGTCCCGGCCACCGAAGGCCAAGACGAACGCGAGGGCGCGCTTGCGCTGTTCGGACCCTAACCCCGCCCGTCGCCAAGCAGAAACGCACGCGATGAGTCCGTAGACGGACGCAAACGCGACCATGAGGACGGTGACGATAAACAAAATGCCAGTCTCGATCGCGACCGGGTCGGGGCGCCCGGTTGCGACGTAGTAGAAAACGTGGCCCGCGACGAGTCCGTGAACCACTGCGGCGACCACAAGCCCCCGTCGGAACCCAGGCTTCCGGAAAGAGCGCGTCAGCGGCGTGTTGATCGTGGAAAGGAACACGAGATAGAGGAGAGCGGACACGAACAGCGCGACCAACGCGATGGCGAAAATGGCGAACGAGGGGGGCGGAGCACCGCCGTCCAGGATCTCGTCTCCAAAGAACGTGAGCGCCGCGCTGACCCCTTGGAATGCGCCTTCTGCGTAGAGGAGTCCGGCAAGAAGCTGGTTCCCGGACGCGTGCGGTCGGGCACGGTACACGAAGAACGCGAGCGTCCACGCAAGAAGCACGCCCGTAATGTGCGCGCCGCCAACGACCTGCATGTACAGAAGATCGTAGTCCACGTCGACCCAGCCCAGACGGGCCCAGTGCGAGGGTGGGTTAAAAAATGCTGTTCGGCACGCTAGCCCGCAACGTCCACAAAACGGTGCGGCCCGGTGGCGTTAAAACGGCCCGACGGTGCTGGGCTGTTCGACCGGAGGGCGCAGACTGGAACCCACCACCTCCAACGTACAACCGACCTCGCCGCGTTGGCAACGCAACGTCGCAATCGCGGGGCTCGTCCTGTGGGCCCTCGCGGTCGCCGGTCTGCTTGCGTTATGGCTCACAGGGCAACGCAGCCAAGCGACCGCCGCGTTCCTCGCCGTGATCACATTCTATTACGCAGGACAATTCGGCGCGATGCCACTGGGATTGGCAGCCGGCGGCGAACCCTGGGTCATCGCATTGTATGTCTGGGCGGCCGACGCGGCCGGATTGTTCGTGTTCTTCCCCTTCACCCAATACGGCGTCGACCGACTCCATGATCACCCGAGCCTCGTCGGACGATGGATTCAACGGTTACGTGCCCGCGCCCATCATCGTCGGGAATTCATCGAGCGATTCGGGCCGTGGGGCCTCTTCGGGTTCACGATGTTGCCGTTTCTTTTCAACAGCCCCATCCTGGGTGCCGTGTTGGGCCGCGTGGTCCGGTTGCCATCCCACCGGACGCTCGTCGCCTTGGCATCGGCGGTGACGCTGATGAGTGTGGTCTGGATCGTGATCTTCTCCGTCAGTCTCGACGCGGCGGCCGAGATCGACGACCGATTGCCCTGGGTGCTCGGCCTCGGCTCCGTCGGCATCACCCTATTCATCGCCGGAATCATGGCGACGATGCGCGCCGTGCAGAACCGGAAGGCGCGTCGCAATTATTCGAAGTAGAACCCGTACGCGTAGTCGCAGGCTCTGTCGCAGCTCAGTTCGAACCGCCACATGCCGGGTTCGGGGTCGTCGGCGATCATGTACTGGATGTCTTGGATCGTCACGTGATCGGGGAACCGCATCGTCGTCTGGCTTCGCGCGCTCTCATCCACCAACGAGAAGGCGAGTCCGTCGACGGCGTGGGCGCTCCATTTCACGGCGATGCGCTGGGTTCCTTCAGGGATCTGGAATTCGTGGCTTTGCTGCGTGGCGCCTTCGCTCGTGGCGGCGAACCGTTTCGTCGCGTCCTCGTACTTCTCGGAGAATCCGGTGATCTTCTCGACGGCGTCCTCGAAGTAGAACCCGAACGCGTACTCACAGTGGCCTGCGCACGTGATGCCGAACCGCCACGTGCCCGCTCGCGGCGGGGAGGCTTCGACCCATTGGAATTCCCGGGCTTCCGCGGCTCCGCCGAACGCGACGTTGCGGGTCAGGCGGCCATCGGGGTCTCGAAAAGTGAATGTGATGCCGCGGTCCGCGCGGAACGAGGCGCGGAGGGTGAGTTCGTCGGTGTTCTCGGGGATCTTGATCTCGCGAAGATCGGCGAAACCGCCGTCGACGCTCTGTCCGAAGCGTCGGTCGGCGTCGGTGTACTTGGTCTTGATCGGATCCGGTTGGGAGGCGGCGCAGCCCGACAATAGGAGGGCGAGGAAGATGGACACGAGCGCGCTTCGCGTGAGAGGGCCTCCGGCACCGACAACCGGGCCGTGTCAATAATTAGCTTTTGGAGCGCCCTAGGCTTGGTGCGGGTCGACTGCGCCCCCGCGGGGCGGCTTTTCCACGGTTTCCTCGGGCGAAACGACTTCGATCTCCGCGTCGGGGAAGTAAGACTCGCTGCCTTCACGTCGGCGTTCTCGCCAGCGCGGGTGCCAGGACGTGTAGGCGCGGATGAGCGCGATGAAGATTGCAAGCACGAGGGGGCCGATGACGAAGCCCAAGGGTCCGAAGGCTTCGACGCCGCCCAACACGCCGATGAGGATGACGACCGGGTGTACGTTGGCGACCTTGCCGATGAGTTTGGGTCGGAGGATGTTGTCGACGTACCCGATGACGATGACACCGTTGACGACGAGGATGCCGACCGCGCCGAACAGGTTCCCTTGGAGGGCCAACCACAAAGCGGCGGGTCCCCACACGAGGGGAGCGCCGACGACGGGCAGGATCCCCAAGATGATCATGATGAATCCCCAGAACACGGCGTTGGGGACGCCGAAGACGATGAAGCTGATGGCGCCGATGAGGCCGCCGACGACGGAGACGAGGATGTTTCCGACGAACACGACCTGCGTGACTTTCCGGATCTCACGGAACAATGATTCTTCGATCTCGTCCGGCAGCGGCAATGCGTGTCGGAACTTGGTGTAGAACAGTTCGCCTTCGGCAAAACCGTAATAGATGACGAAGGAAGCGACGACCAGCCCGACTATGAGTGTGGGAGCCACATTCGCCAAGCCGGCCACGAGGCGTTCGGAGGAGGATTTGATGGCGTTGCCGATCCGGTTGGCCACGTCGCTTGTGCGCAACGTCGTGTCGTTGTCGGTGCCGTTGGCCGACGCCGGCGCGGGTGCGAAGCCGAACTGGTCCAGCATTCCCTGGACGGTCTCGTTCAATCGTTCGGGCTTGTAGTTCTTCGCGAAGTCGACGGCGTCGTTGAAGATCATGAAGCCGACCAAGACCAAGGGCCCCATGACGACGAGGATGACGAGCATGAAACTGAGGAACGCAGCGACGGCGCGGCCCTTGACCACTTTCCGGATCCGTCGGTGGATGGGGAAAAACGCGAAGACGAGCAAGAGTCCGCCCGCGATGTACCACACGAATTCGCGAAGGACGAAGAACGAGAGGAGCGCGAAGAGGAGCAGGGTGCCGACGAGGAAGCGTCCTTCGACTTTCTTCGCTTGTTCGGACGCCACTTGCCTCCTCCGTTCTTGCGCGGCGCACGGCGAAGGTCGTTCTTAAACGTGGCCGGTGCGGGGTGACGTTTGGGTTTCGGGTCCTTTGGCGATGGGTCGGCGCGGATCGCGGATCCATTCGCTCCACGATCCCGGGTAGAGTCGGATCGAGCCGAGGCCGGCGGCTTCGTAGGCGAGGACGAGGAGGGAGCCGGTGACGCCGGAGCCGCAATAGGCGGCGACCTCGCCGGGTTTGTGTCCGTTCATTGCCGGTTCGAGTTTCGCGCGCAACTCGGGCATGGGGAGGAGCTTCGCTTCTTTGGTGACGAGCGAGACTGCGGGAAGGTTGCCGGCGCCCGGGATGTGTCCGGCGACGGGATCGATGGGTTCGGTCTCGCCGCGGAACCGTTCCGGTGCGCGTGCGTCGAGCGCGCGGACGTGACCGCGTTCCAACGCGTGACGAAGATGCTCGGCTTCGATCTTGGGTCGATGCCCGGGTTGGCCGTCGAACCGTCGTCGACGAAAATTCGGTGCCTGCGTGGTGAGCATTGCGCCGGTTGCGGTCCAGGATTGGAGTCCGCCATCGAGCAGGGCGACGGCTTTGTGGCCGTAGTCTTGCAAGAGCCACCAGGCGCGGGCCGCCCAGATGCCGCCCTGGTCATCGTAGACGACGACCTGGACGTTGTCGTCGATGCCCCACCGTCCAAGCGTTTCGCGGAACCTGGCCGGATCGGGAAGCGGGTGGCGGCCCGTGTCGGGTCGTGGCGCCGAGGAGAGGTCGCGGTCGATGTGCGCGTGGATCGCGCCCGGCACGTGTCCCGCAGCGTATTGTTGCGGACCGTACTCGGGGTTGGTGAGTTGGTGTCGGCAGTCGAGGATCCGAAGCGTTTCGTCACCGGTTCGGGACTTGATCGCGTCGGCCGTGGTGAGGGTGGTCCACATGGGAATCGGGTCAAAGGCCCTGGTTGGGAAAGGCGAACAGGCGACGGGTCTCGCACAACCTATTAATGGGCCCGGTCGGGTCCAACGTTCGGGGGTTCAAATGCGTTCTTTCGTCGCCCTAGTTGCAGCGCTACTATTGTTTTCGGTGGCGGGGTGCCTGGATCCGTCGTCCTCGAGCGAAGCCGTCGCCGGAAAAACGAAACTGAGCGGCAAGGCACCGCAGACCGCGGCCGTCATCAAAGAGGAAGCGTTCACGCAGATCCGCGACCTATTGGCTGACGTGCCCTGCGATGCACCTGTCTCGATGGACACCTCCGCGAACCTGTTCCAAGTCAACGTCGTCGACTTGGAAGAAGAAGCGAAGCCCGTGTCCTCCCAAGAAGTCGACATCCACGACGACATGCTCCTCATGGCCTCCGGCGCAAGCGGCGCCGCGGGCTTCGAACTCTGGAACATCGCGAACCCCCTCAAACCGTACCAACTCAGCAACTGGACCGAGACTAAAGGAAAACTCGACGTCAAGTTCAGTCCCGACGGCACCACGGCCTTCGTCGGCGCGGGCTGGGGCATCGACGTCGTCGACATCACGAATCCGCTCATCCCGGAACGTGCGAGCCAGTTCCAGTTCAGCTCCGTGCCCACCATGCCCGGGGAAGCGGGCCGCAACGCCCACATGATGTACACCGCGATGATCGGCGAGGAACAATGGCTCTTCCTTGCGCCGAACTCCAACACGGGCGTATGGATCCTCAAAATCGTCGGCGAAGGCGCCACCCGCACCTTGGAATTCATCACCACGACGCAACCCATCGAAGGCGGCCCCTTGGGTCCCCACGACATGTACGTCCAGTACGACGAGGACCTCAAACAGTGGCTCGTGTACTCCTCGGACGGGTTCCACGGCTGGGAAGTGTTCGACGTCTCGAACCCGACCTCCCCCGAACTCGTCGGCGGCATCATCCGTCCCGAGGGCGGCTATACCCACACGATCCAGGCGCAGAAGATCAACGGCAAACGCATCGTCGTGACCATCGCCGAGGTGGGCGTCAACATCATGGAAGTGTACGACGCGTCGAATCTGCGGGCCCCGATCCTTCTCGGCGCGTGGAACATCGCCACGTTCGGTACGCCGAACCCGGTCGGGTTGACGTTCCCGCAGCACAACTTCAATCTCGTTGATGGCAAGATGTACCTCGCCCACTACGGCTCGGGACTGTTCGTCTTCGACTTGGCGAAACTCACCGGCACTCCCATCGTCGGCACGACCGAACTGAAACCCATGGCGCACTACGCGTCCGCTGCGACGCAGTCGGCGCCCACGTCGTTCAACGAGTTTTGGGACGTCGTCATGAAGGACGGTCTCGTGTACGGTAGCAACCGTGTGAGCGGCGTCCACGTGATCGGCTTCGGCTGTCTCGACGTGGGCGACCCGCTCCTTACGAGCGACGGTTGATCCTACAACGCGACGCCGATCGCGCGTCCAATGAGGAACGTGACAGCGGCAGCGAGGGCTCCGATGAGCATCATCTCGACTCCGGCCATGAACGCGGGAAGCCGTGACGCACGCGCGCGGACGACGCCCGCGATGAACAAGCCCGTGAGGCTCGTCGCCGTCGACACGTAGAGACCCGTGCCGGGTTCCAAGAAATAGTAGGGCGTGAACGCGAACAACGAGCCGATGAGGAAGGCGCCGATGACGAAGAAGGCGGCTTTGGTGGGGGATCGTTCGCTCTCTTTGCCGACGCCGAACTCTTCCTTCATCATGTAGTCGAGGAACTTGTCGCGGTTGGAGGAGATGGCTTGGACGGCCCGGTCCAACGTGTCGCCTTCGAGGCCCTTTTCGGCCAACGATTGTTTGAGCTCCAACACTTCGAGGTGAGGCCACTGTTTGAGGTGCTCCTGCTCGCGTGCCCGCTCCGAGGCGTAGAATTGGGCTTGGCTCTTGGTGCTGATGAACTCCCCGGCGGCCATGCTCAATGCGCCCGCGATGGCGGCCGCGACGCCCGTGAGGAACACCTGCGGTCCGAGGAAACCGGCGCCGACGACACCCATCGTGACCGCGTAGACACTGACAAGGCCGTCGTTGAAGCCGAGGACGAGGTCGCGCACGTAGTTGCGCACCGCGGACATCTCGACCAGTTCGCCATGCGGTTCGTGGTAGCGGGAGCCCAGGTGCATCCCGTGCTCCGCTTGGAGTTCACCCAAGGTCCGCTCCGACGAGGGCTCCGCCGGTGCGGGGCTCGGCATGGCGGGATCTTGCACAGTGGCCGGTACTGCGCCGCGCCTTTAAGGAAACGGACGGAAACCGACAATGGTAGCGCACTGGAAGTGCATCACGCCGCGGGCGCGCGAAGAGTGGATCACGTGGGTCGAGTCCGCGAAGCAGGCGCAGACGCGTGGACGTCGCGTCGCCAGCCGACTCGCCAATGGGGCGCGTCGCTTCTACGATAAGGACAAGTAGCCGAAACAATCCGTGAAAGAACGTTTTTAGACAACGTCTGTGTCATGTCGATTCGATGCGTCTTCTAGCCGTCGCTGTTGCTTGCCTCGCCACGCTCTCGTTGTCCGCCTGCCTCTCCCCGCCCGGACCCGGTGACAACACCGTTCCCCCGGCGGACGTTGCGGGTTGGACTCCTTACGATACCATCAAGCAACAACTCGAGGGCGTCCCGTGCCAGGTCGAAAGCATCGGCATGGGCACTTCCGAAAATTTCCTTCCCCTTGCCGACGCAAGCTGGGAACAAGGCGGCACGCAGGAGATCGACATCCGCGGCACCATGCTCTACGCCGCGCGGCCCAACGGCATCGCCATCGTCGACATCAAGGACCCCCTCAACCCTGTCGTCATGTCCAACTACACCGACTCCGGCTACCCCTTGGACGTCAAAGTGAGCCCCGACAATATGACCGTCCTCATCGGCATGAGCCAAGGCGTCGACCTCGTCGACGTACGAAACCCCGAAGAACCCGTCCGCGTCGGCATGTGGCTCTTCCCCGGCATCGCGGCCGGCGTCCACGATCCGATCGAGAACGCCCACATGCTGTTCACCGCCGCCATCGCGGGGGAACAATGGGTGTTCCTCGCGCCCAACACCAACACGGGCGTCTGGATCCTCAAGATGACCGGCACCCCCGACGAACGCAACCTCACCCTCGTCACCCAGACCCTCCCCGTCCAGGGCGGCGCCCTCGGGCCCCACGACATGGTCGTCCAATACGACGACGTCCTCAAGACGCACCTACTCTACAGCGCGGACGGGTACCACGGCTGGAGCGTCTGGGACGTCTCCGACCCCGCCGAACCCATGATCGTCGGCGGCATCGTGCGACCCGAATCCGGCTACCTGCACACCATCCAAGCCACCCACATGAACAACCGACGCATCGTCATGACCATCGCCGAGGTCGGCGCCAACTTCATGCAGGTCTACGACGCCACCAACCTTCGCGCACCGATCCTCCTCGCTTCGTGGCAGGTCGGAAACCCGTCGGAAAGCCAACACAACTTCAACATCGTCCAAGGCCAAGCCTACCTCGCACACTACGCCCAGGGCATCTACGTGTTCGACCTCGGAGAACTCCCCGCGACCCCGTCGCAAGCGGTCGTGAACTTCCCGCCCGTCGCCCACTGGGCCGGACGCGAAGGCGCCTCGTTCTGGGACATCGTCATGAAAGACGGCGTCCTCTACGGCAGCGACATGCGAAACGGCGTCGACGTGTTCGCGTACGGATGCATCGTCCCCGGCGAACCCACCTTCTCCAGCGTCAACTAGAGGAGAACCCCCCGTGAATCGCGGACCGGGCGGGCAGGGGTACGCGGCGTTAGGAACGACCGGGATGTAGCGCGGCCAAGGGGCGCGAAAAAGGCGATTCCTGAGACTGTGGCCGGTTCTTGCAACGGCCATTCAATGGGCGCTCCGCCGTCTCAACGGGAAGCAAGGGGGCTCGCGTCGTCGCGCGAATACCGGGCCGCCTTCGGGATTAGCTGGACTTGGCACTCCTTTCGTCGCGCGCGAACCAATCGTCAAGCAACTCGTGAACGTGCTTCTTCTGCGTCGCGGACAAGTGCTTGTCTTTCTCCAAGACCTCGAAGAAGTGGGATCGCTCCCATTTTTCGATGCGGCCATCGGCAAGCAGCCCGCGCAGGGTGCGGGCCATGCTCACAGAAAGGAACCCCATCTCATCGTCAATCGTGCTAAGCCGCACCTGTTTGCCGAGTTCCTCGATGCGACGTTCGCAGACTCCGAACTGGTTCTCGTCCAATGCGCCGTCGACAAGCAGTCCCCGGATATGGGCGCGGCGCTCGGCTAGCGCTCGGTCGCATTCAATCGGGTTTTCCCGCGTGATGTTGAAGGAGTGCTCGATCGCGCGCAGTTCGCGCGTCAGGCGGCGTCGTCGAGATTGGACGCGCGCAAGTCCGAACGCCGCCGCGACGAGTGTGAGAATGAGACCGAGGACGAAGAAGGTGGTGTCCTGGTTCTCGCGGGCGAAGGCGGTTTCGACGAAGTTCGGCCGGGTTGGAGGCGCTTCGCCAACATGGAGGAGCGTTTCCTCCACGGCGGTCTGGCCGGCGCCATTCTTGAACTCGACTCGGACAAGGCGGTCGCCATACTCACTGTACACGTGCTCGAACGTGGGGACCGTCTGGTTCTGCCAGCCAGTGAAGTTGCCGTCCCCCCAATCGACGCGTCGAGCCGTCATCGGATCGAGGACGCCGGGCCGTGTGCCTTCCGTGGTGAGCGTCACGGCCGCGCCGACCGCTGGGTACGGCTCCGGCCACTGGATGGTTGGCTGGATCGATGCCCGTGTGCGTCCGAGCACCATGAGGAAATCCGCGGGCTCGGGTGTCTCTACGTCGCTGATTTCCCCGCTGTGCCGATCCACCATCCCCGTGAAGACAAAAACACCCTCACCGAGAGCCGGAGCGGCGTCGGGCTGTTTCGAGAGGAAGGCCCGCTGTGACGGTTGGCCGCCGTCGGCTCCGACAACGTACAGCGTCCGCTCATAAACCTCGTCCGGCGTGGGGATCGGATCGGTTGAGATGGCGAAGACCACGTTCGCCGCCCCAACCACCGAGTCTCGGCCGAATTCATGTCCCGTGCTAAGATCGATCAACGTTTGGTCCACGGGGTTCGGCGTGAAGTCGACGACCCGCAGCTCCGGACCGTGGCCTGCGTAGAGGCGCGAGTTCGCGAACGCCATGTCGGAGGTGCCCGCGACCAAGGTTTGTGGACGGATGGACCAGCTTGCCGGCACATCGTGGAAGTTGTCGCAAGCGGCATCGGCTGCGAACGCGTCGTATCCGCGGATGCCATCGAAGGCGACGATGACTTCCCGTCCGTTTCCGATGACGTTGACGCGCATCGCCGTCGCGTCGCGCCCGCGATTCATGAGCGCGCTTGTCTCCCCTTCGATTAACGCGGGGGCTTCCAGGTGTTGCCGAATCAGAAAGCGACAGGCGCCGTCGTCGACGTCGCGCGCTTCGACGTGGGCGTGCTGCGACTCCGATAGCTGCCATTGGAACGCGAAGAGGCGGTCGCCCACAAGGAGCAGCTGCTCGGGCGCACCGCCGGCAAACCTCCACTTCTCAATACCAGTGGGAATGTGGATCGCCGCCTGCATATGAGGCTGGCTTCGATCGAGGCTTCGGAGACGATCCACGTCCTGGGGCGGCGGCAACTCATGGCAGGAGACGTACACGATATCGTGGTGGACGAGCGGGGGAATGCAGACCTGCGTGACGACGACGGATCCCTCCACGGCTTCGGGCCACGTCCACACGACCCCACCATCCGCCTCCACGAGGCTAACCCCGGTCTCGTCAGAGATGAGATACCCGTCGCGGTGAATCGCCCACCCCGCGACCGAGGAGGACAACGTAAACGCTCTCGCGACCTCGGCTGTGTGAATATCGACCGTGTACACTGCGGTTGGGACAGGTTGCTCTCGATCGGCGCTCTCGTCCAGAATGGCGTGACCTTTCCCTTCGTGGATCAGCAGCGGCAGCCCGGGGAGCCGGCGTCCCGGCAAATCTACGACGAAAGCAACCTCGTCGCCTTCGGGCGCAACGTCCTCGCTTGCAAAGTTACGACTGGAGGATCCCCCGACTTGGGTCCAGTCTGCCGCCGATGCAAACGGTACGACCAACGCGAACGCGATCACCCAAAGCGCCGCTCGTTGCCCAACCACGGCTCCCCGGGCAACCCGGAGCGTCTTAAGGGTTCCGTCAACGCCCCTGGCGCCCACCTATTCGCCCCCAACGATCCGCCTACGCCGGAACCGTCCACAACTGGCATTCGTCAGATTCGTGTTCTTCTCGAGCCGGTCCAGTCAAGTCGTTCGCGCGGTCGTGGCCGTGTCTCTCGTCGACCAACGTCGCCGTGACGGTTTCAGTCGTGACGGTCATCGTGAAGTCGGTCTGGACCGCGTCGACGGAATGGATCATGACCATCCAGTGCCCCGGGGCAACGTTCTCGGCCGGTACCCGGAGGCAATGCGGGTTCTGCGGCTGCTGCTCAGGCGTCGATTGGTGCCCTACGTAGGCGCCGTCGTGGCTGTAGGAGTGTAGATGGATGCGGAAGCGGCCGGGGCCTTCCCAGGCGACGGCGACTTCGATGGCCGTGACGCCCTCGGGGATCTCGACGATGGTCCCGGCCTGCTCGTAGGGCCACAACACACCTTCGGTCGGCGACGTGTGCATGAGGGCGTCCGTCTCGGAGACGAGGATGTGGCCATTCCAGTCAACGGAGCCGACGAACGGCGCCGCAAGGTCGGACGCGTCGGCGTCTGTTGGACCTGGGACGGACGCGTTGGGCGCGTCGATGCACCCACCCAAGAGCAATGTCAGACAAGTTGTCGCCGCGCTTCCCTTGGAGACGAACCACGCAACCCGGCCAGTCACAGATGTCGGGACTCGTCTCGTCAGCATAAGGGGTTGGTCTGGGCAAGTGTCCCAGAGCCGACTTCGGGGCGATTCGTTCGCGCGGGGGGCCTCCAATTGGTCCCCTGAACGTTCGACGCCGAGGGGGAGGGTGGATGCTGCTCGTCGCCGATCTTCCTATTTTGAAGGATCCTCGTGCGTACGCTGGATAATCATCGTGTCCGAATCCAGCACTTGGACCCGCAAAGCGTCCTGGTTGCGCAAATCCAGAGCTCGGACGACGTCCTTGGGCCAGTAGGTTCCCAGATTCCTACCCGAAACGCTGGTTACCTTGGCCATGTAATCGGAAAGGTGTCGCTCCGGGCCGCTTTCCTCTAGGGCAATTTCTTCGTATGCTTCCAAGAATTCTGCCTTACAGGCTTTGCAACGTGCTCCGTGGAGGTTGTGATGGACCAATGCCATCGCGCCGACAACGACTTCGCGGAGCAGATCGTTTCGACTTTCCAGCGTCTTCTTGCCGCAACTTGGACACTTTCGGATCGAATGAGGTGGAAACGCCCTCGGGCGTTGCTGCATCAACCGATTTCGCAGATCGAGCATGGCCTCGGCCCAGTCGCGGGGAGTGGGGAACCGGTTCTGATCGTGGTCAGTAGTTTCCTTCATGCAAATCATACCTCGTAAGCGGTCACAATGAGGAGGAGATTCCCCAGTTCATCCTCGACCAGGTCGAAGTCGATTCGCAGCTTGGACCGGGCCGGGAGGTTGGCCCAGGCAAACCAGCCCTTGGGGTGGAGCAGGGTTCCTTTCGGATCCACTCGAGCGTCTTGCTCCACCACGTAGCATTGCTGGAGCGCCGTGAGGACCTGAAGGAAGCTAAGGCCGCGGCGGCCCGCGTGGTAGTTGGACGCTTTGATGGCTCGACCAAGGCGGACCAGTTCTCGAACATCACGTACATTCATTGGGCGCCAAGCCGTATTTGCTTCTTTACGTGTAAAACACGTAACTAATTAAGACTTTACGTGTTTTGCACGTTAGTCGCTTTGCGCGTCCGACCTCATCGCCGGTCATCGGCATTCACGCTGCGCTCACTACGGAGATCCGACGTAAGTGCGCGGCGTTTGAAAGTTCGACGCCGAGGGGGAGGGTGGATGCTCCTCTCCACCCATTTGGCCGGAGATGCCGGGGCGCTTGTATTCTCGCCCGAGGCCTCCCCGCGCGTGCCGAGACGCGGGCCCTGGACCTTGCGAGGGTCGACTCGTCGTCCACTACAAGTCTAATCCAGGCCGAAGCCTCATCGAATGCCAGGCCGCGACGCAACCGCGGCCTTTCCGACAACCCTTCCATCGAGAACGATAAGGGCCGGCTGACGCAAGCCATCCGCGGAGCCTCGCGGATCCTTCTCGAACACGACGAGGTCGGCGGGCGCGCCCTCCTCGATTCCAGGATGACCGAGGTATTTCCGCGCCGCCCAGGATGCAGCGGCCAACGCCGCGTCGGGGGGGACGCCGGCATCGAGAAGCTGCGCCACTTCCTGCCGGACGACGCCGTGGGGTGTCATGGCCGCGTCGGTCCCGGCAAGAAGGGTGACGCCGGACCTCGCGGCTTGAGCCACCATCTTGGGAAGCGCCGCCGTCGATTTGGCGAGTTCTGCCCGTCCGGCGGATGACATCATTGAACCGAGTGCCTTTGGAACCATGGGCGCGATGATCATCGTGGGACACCACGCCACGTTGGCCTTCTTCATCGCCTCGACGCCCTCCAAGGTCATCGCGTGTCCGTGCTCGATCCCGTCGAACCTCGCTTCGATCGCGTTTCGGACCGTATCTGGGTGCATGGCGTGGATCGTGATCCGCGCGTTCGCCTCGTGTGCGGCCTTCGCAGCGGCCCTGAGCGCCTCGGGCGTCCAATTGGTGGAGAGTTTTCCGTCACGGCCAACGAAGTCGCCGACGAGCTTAACCCACGCCCGGCTCGCCTTCGCCTCTTCCGTCACCGCAGCGGCCAGCTTCGCCGGTTCGATTTCGCGAGCCAGGCCGGGGAAGTATCCGTTGGGAGGCGCCAAGAACCGTCCCGCGCTCTGCACGCGCGGCAACCCTTCCTCCACCCGGATCGTGGCGGATGCGCGGTCCGGGCCCCCCGGCTCCCGAATCAGGAGCACCCCGGCATCGAGGTGCGCCCGGGCGCTACCACGAACCTGTTCATCCGGCGAGCCGCGAACGGGGCTGTTGAGTCCCAGGTGCGCGTGGGCATCGACCAGTCCGGGAAGCAACCACCCGTCCCCACGTAGGGTTTCCGACCTCGATGGCCGTTCGAAGGTGAAACGGCCGTCCACGACGTATACGTCGCGCTCCTCTTCGGACGGCAGGATCCGGCCTCGGACGTGGTAGGCCGGTGCGTTTGCCATTGTCTGCAAGCAGCGGACCGGCCCATTTAGCCGCTTCCCAGTTGGTGCCCCACTCCGCATGTAGGAGACGAGGTCAAGTGAGCGACGTCTCGTCCAAGTTCATGCGCCGACTGGCGCGAGACATGGATTTTCGCCTTGAGAAAACAGAGAAGGCCTACCGTGTCGCCGAACTCTTGGTCACCCTCGACCGGCACCCCAGCGTCCGGGGCAACTATGCGTTGAAAGGCGGAACGGCCCTCAACGTGTTCCGATGGGACCTGCCACGACTCAGCGAAGACGCCGACCTCAACTACACCGGCCACCTCGACGTCTCCGGATTGAAAGAGAAGGTCGAGGATTTCGTTCGAGGCATCCACGAGGTTTTGCTGGTGCCGTCGACGAGGAGCTCCACCCTGTAGGAGCCCGACACGACCTGGCGCGCGCCGTCGACGCGCTGAACGACTCCGAGGTTTAGCGCAGGGTGCACGAACCGACCGCCGCGAAAGCTTACTGTAACCTCGAATCGGAAACCCAGCCGAAAGTACGCGCCCGTCGCTTGCCGAACGGAATCGCGCCGCGCGCGGAATTCACGCGGACAGGATCGCGTCCCGAGCGATCTTCGCGCGACCGCCGATGGCATAGAAGGTGCGTCGACGGTTCGGCGTGATTTTGGCGATCCATTTTCCGTCGGCCAACGCGTCCGCCATCTGGCTCACGTACCCCTGCGTGTACGCCTCGCCCCCTTTGGTTTTCTTGAGAAAATCCACGAGATCCTTTTGTTGGACCGGCTCGTTTCCTTGCGGTTGCAGTTCCGCCAACGCGCGCAGCACATCATATTGTGCGTCGGGCAAACGGTCCAGCAAGGCTTCCACGAGCGGCCGTTGGATCCGGATGACATCGTCACCCGTCAACTGCCTGGGTGTGGCGCTGGGACCTAGTTCCTCCATGAACGTCTGGCCGAGCATTTCGAATACGCTGCGCAGCTCGCCTTCGTACAATTCAAACAGTTTGGCGATCTCGGCCGGCGCGATCGGGTGGACGGGCTTGCCAGACTGGCCCTTGGCGTCGTCGTAGCGGGCCTTCACGATCTCCTCGACCTCCTTGGGCGAAAGCGTCGCCGGCAGCAGCGGGTTGCCAAACAGGTCGGTGACATTGGTCCGCTCGGCCAAGGCCCGCGTCCGGAACGCTTCGTTCGCGCAGAGGACGAAATGGTACCCGTCGAGTTGCAGGAGGTCGCGGATGTTTCCGAACAATGCGCCGACGCGGTCGGGGCTGGTGATGGTGGCCTGGTCGAGGTTGTTGACGTGCAAGAGGATGCGGGTGATGCCGCTGGCTTCGGCGCTGGCTTGGACATTCAGCAACGCCTCTTTCCAGTCGCCGAACGGGCGAGTGGTCGCCTCTCGCAGGATCAAGGTGCGGGTCCACTCGACACCGATGATGCGAGAGAAGCCGAACTTGCGAGACTTCTTGGACAACAATTCGTCCAACACCCGTCCCTCTGCTTCCTGCTTGGCCTCGGCCGCTGCGTCTTCGGCCGACGGGTGGCGCTTGAGGGCGAACAAGGTGGCGAAGAGGACTTCGGCCGCAAACCGTTCCGGCGTCATCGTGTCGGGATCGACTTGGATGGCGTCCAAGCTGACGGCGACATCGTCACGGTCCAAGAGCTTGGACTTCACCAGGTTGGCCAAGGTCGTCTTTCCGATCCCCGTCGGCCCTTCGATCAAACGGACGCTGTTGGAGTCGTTGAGGATGCGTTGCACGAGTTTGTCTGCCTCGAGGATGCGGGCCTTGCCGCGAAACAGGTGAATGCCTCGATCGACGCCGGGGACACTCGACAAGGGCCGGGTGAAAAACGGGTTGTGACGCAGACCATACGGGGCCCAAACGGCGTCCGATTCCTGTTTCATCTGAAAGTCCGCCACGCCAACTATATAGTATGAATGACTATATACCCTTTCTCGTGTTGATTCTAATCAAAGAACGCCGACCGTGGGCGCCAGGAAGAAGCAGACCGATGAAGTACGCGTTGGCGGTGCTCCACGTGTTCATCCAACGAGACCACGTCGTCTCGTCGTCGCGGGTCGTGAAAAGGGTCCGCGCAGGCTCCAGGAATGTTCGAGCTTCGCGTGTGCTACCTCACGGTAGGCCAAGTGCACCGTCATTGTGCATCCCGGCTCGCCTCTGTGAGTTCGCAAAAGTTTGACCCCACCTTTTCGCAAAAGTATGGCCCCCGCCAACCCAACGGCGGGGGTGGCGCCGAGTGATGCCCTCAAGGGCGGCCGGCGTGTCGGTCTGCCGAAATGAACCGCGGGAGTAGTGCACGACAACGTGGAATTTTCAAGCGACGGGCGGAGGCCAAGTTCATCCTTGGTCTGTCTGGAAAGGACGAACTCTTGGCACTGGTCAGCCCTGGATTTCCTCGACAGACAATCGTCGATCCCTATTTCCGGAGACGGCGACCGCCTGCAGCGCCGGTACAGGGTCCTTCGGGACCTGCTTCACTTCGGCGTCGACCGAAGGTATGCTGACCCAGAACGTGGAGCCCTGACCCGGTCCCGGACTCTCGCACCAGATGCGACCGCCATGGGATTCAACGATCCCTTTGCAGATGTAGAGTCCGAGGCCGGTACTGGGACCCGAACGTACTGGAGCACGCTCGATCACGGAAAACGGGTGGAACAGCCTGTTTGCTTGGTCCGGTGACAGGCCTTTGCCTGTGTCCCTGACTGCGAGAACCGTTTGGGCAGCCTCTTGGTGGGCGGTCACGATGATCTCCCCGCCGGCCGCTGTGTGCTGCAAGGCGTTGCTGATGAGGTTGTCCAGGACCTGAGCGAAACGGTCCCCATCCAACAATGCGTCGAT
>CAYOZB010000058.1:0-17165 GCA_964408365.1 uncultured Halobacteriales archaeon
ACAACTGGTCCAAGACATTCGGAACATCCCCGCCACCGTTTCCGAAGTACCGTTGGCCGACGTGGTCGTGCGGGCGACGCCGCACCAAAGCCTCTTGCGACTAGCCTTGCTCGGGCTGATGGGAGCCAAGGAAGCGCAATCGGGCGTCGCGGGCGACCTCGGAGACTTGCCATTTCGGATCGAGACGGACGAAGGAATGGTCGACCTCTTCGGCAAAGCGGTCAGCAAGATTTCCAAAGGCCGAATCAGGAGAGTCAAAACGTGACCGTTGAACACATGGCCCAGCACCTGCTCATGTATGGCGAGCTCAAGTCCCGCGACTTCGAGGAAATCCTGGACGAAGACCTCCGAACCAGTTTGGAAACGAGGTTGCGCGACGTTGGTCTCCATCTGGTTCACAACGCGTACAGAAACTCGTATGGCGTCCGACTCGTCGACGAACCCAATCCCTTACGGGAACAGGAACTGCTCAGCAACGTCCCGCTCAACAACGATCACGCCACGATGATCGCGATCCTCTGGATCAAGCTGCTCGGGCCCAAGCGCGTCACCGGCAACCAGTCCACGCCTCAAACCGCCGGAAACGGATCGACACCCCAGCACGACAGCGTGCACGTAAACGCCATCGCAGAGGAATTCAAGACGTTCTTCTCCAAGGCCCGCATCGAAGGCATCCTCACTACCCTCGCCAAGGCGGGCCTCATTACTCGGGCGGCCGACTGGATCCAAGCCGGCCGAAACCTTGAATCCGCGGTTGACGGCAGCCACATGAGCGCCCTCATTCGCGACAGCGTCACCCTGATGGAAGTCCTGGAACGCGCCAAGACCAACGTTGCCAAGAATGTTGGCCTCAGCGACACAGACAAGGTGGCCCAATTCCTCCAAGAAGCGGGCACCGCGCTCACAACCGCCCAAATCCAACAAGCGACCGACGTCCAAGCCGCCAAAGCCGCCGCCGCGCTCCGGAAACTCCGAAAGCAGGCCCTTGTCACCGCAGTCGGCGACAAGCCTCCGCTGCGATACCAATGGACAGGTGAGTAGCCCCGTGTTTCACTTCTTGAGCCTGCACACGCGCGACTGGGGAATCTGGAACCGAATCGACATCCCCGACCTCTCCCGCCGCATCCTCGTCATCGTAGGCCCCAACAACGCGGGAAAAACCACGATCGCCGACGCCCAACTCACCTTGCTGGGCAGCGAGAAACTGTTCGGCGACCGAACCATCGCATTCTACGTACGCGACCCCAGCGGCGGCAAACGCAAGCGCGTCGCCCTGATCATGGCCCACGTGACCAACTACCCCGGCGCCCGCAACCGCCGACCCTTTTACGAGGCCGGCATCAAGACGGACAACGCCACCATCGCCACCGCCATCGAAATCCGCGATGGCCAGGCCAATCGCCTGTTCTTCATCGGGCCGGGCCGCCTCGACCCGAAACAGATCCAGAACCTGTACACCCAAAAATCGGGCCGATCCGATGAAGGCGAATGGATGGGACTACGCGACTGGCAGAAGCGCGTCATGGGCCCAGCCCAGGCAGGGCCCAAACAACTTGACCAACTCGCCGTCGACGCTGCACAAGTCAACGAGATCGTGAACCGCCGCGACCATCAGCTTTACGACAGCATCTCCCGGCGACTCTTCGAAACGGAAACCCTGGCCAACTATGAAGCCAGCCTGCGCAACCTGGACGAGGCCAAAACGGCAGCCGGCCAATGGGTTGTCACGCTGCGACAACAAGAAGCCGACCTGAAAGGTCTCGAGCGCCAAAAGGACATCCTGGGTGACTGGCAAACGAGCGATCAGCGAAGCGCCGACGCGGAGAAAACGCTTGCCGCGGCAAAGTATGCTGAGGTCATCGTTGCCCGTGACGCCAAGGAACGAACCCTCAATCGCTGGTCGCAGGAACTCGGAACCGCCAAGGAAGCTCGGAAAGCCGCGACTCAGCGGCTTGCACGGATCGATGAAGAGCGCAGCCGAATCGAAAAGGAACTCGGCAACGCCAAAGGATTGCGGACGGGAGCGGAAAAACGCCGAACGGCAGCGGACAAGAACTACAAAGACGCGTACGAGAAGAAGACAAGACTGGAATCCGCTGAGGCCGAATTTGCCACGTGCACGAAGACTCCAGTGGAATCCGCTCAGACCACGTACTCCGCGGCCTTACAGGATCACTTGGACCTGGCGCGAACCGTCCAAGACGAGCAGGAGAAGACAACGAGGGCCGCGGAACGAATCGCCCAACTGAAAGCCGGAACCGTCCCCTTACCAGCGGAAGCCCGCGCAACGCACGATGCGCTGACGGCCGCGGAAATCCCGTTCCACCCGCTCGGGGAATTCGTTGAACTCGATCTCGACGAAGCACCCCTCCTCGAAGCCGCCCTAGGCCATTTCCGCTTCACCATCACCGTCGACGCAAGCAACGCAAACAAAGCCCGAAAAATCGCCCAGAAACACGGCTTCCCCGGGCCCATCTACGCGGGTCCAACGGCGGCCAGACCGGCAACCGAATCCAAGTGGTACACGAAGGGTGCTCCCGAACCATTGGCGCAATTCCTAGCGGAGACGAAGTTGTCCTCCAGCCAAGCAGACACATCGTTCGGGTCGATCGTAACCCCCTTGCCATCCGCGAGCCTTCTTCTCGTCCAGAAAGCCATCAAGAAGCTTCTGGAAATTGCGCAGGACGAACTCGAGGCCCTGAACCGCAAGCTGAGGCCCCTTGAGGAAAAGCTTGCGAAAAGGGCCGAAGCCGTCCAACGCGCTGACGAGGAGTTGCGAAGCGCCAAGCGCGCCGTTCAATTGCGCGCAATCCTCGAAGAGCTCGTGGACGCTCCGACCAATCTGAAGGCCGCCACGCACGAACTAGAGGAAGCCCGGCGTGACCTCCAGAAAATCGAGGATGCCGCAACGGCACTTGGGCGGGAATTGAACGCCCTGTCGGACGACGGCAAAGCTTGGGAAGTGAAACTCTCCGACGCGGACGCCGCCGTCGGAAAAGCAACCAAAGAAGTGGGAACGGCTACGACTGAACTGTCGGAAGCCGACAGGACTCTCGAGGATCTCGGCCAGGCAATCGAAACGATTCTCCGAAACAAGATCAAGCAGGAAAAGGGCGAGTTCACGACGGTGAAGATGGCAGAACGGGAGGTCAAACTCGCGAAAGAGCAGCGGGCCCGGTTGCCGCCCCGGCCGGAGCCGGGCGTCGACAAACTCTACGAACGCCAGTTCGGCACCGTCGAGAAAACGCGAGTCTCCTTGAAGGAACGAGAGAACCTGCGCGTCACGGCCGAGAAACAGACCAGCGAGAAACGAACCCACTACCTGATGGCCAGCAACGACTTGTTTCGGGGCTACGAACGCCGCTTGAAGGAGATGGGCGAACTGGCCAACATGACAATCTTGGCCGAGTGCCCCGTGTTCACGATGGAAACGACCGACGAGGAAATCCGCAACGCCAAGATCGAGGTCCGCATCGCCTACGGGAAGACCTCGCCCAAATGGCACGGGGACCCCTCGTTCAGTCAGGGACAGAAGTACCTCAACAGCCTCATCCTCCTCTTAGGATTGGCCGAAACGGGGCAAGAGAGCTTCTTCATCATGGACGAGCCGACGCAAAACCTTAGCCCGGACAGGATCCAGGTCTTGTTCGCGTTCATGCAGAACAACAAAGCCCAGTACTTCCTCGCCATCCCGACCAACCTCGACCCCGCCACCTACAAGGGCGTCGGCCACCTCGTCGCCCTGACGAGGCCGGATGAGGCGACGGGCTACGCGCCGGCCCCCGCCATCATCGAGGTCTAGCGCATGCACACGTGCACCCAGTTCGTCCAGCGGGACGTCGTATCGCCGTGGGCCAAGGACGGACACCACGAAGTCCGCTACGTGACCCTTACACCCGTATGCAAGGAGTGTGGAACCGAACAACCCACCCGCAAGGGCATCCGGCCCTACAAGTTCCTGGACCGGCGAACCTCCCACCCTACTCTCCTAACGCCGGGCGCTTTCTCGAAGCCCCTCGCACAGGCGTTGCTCGCGCGCGCTAAGACCGGCAAAGATTGGATTCCTTGGAAGGGACTCAGCGCTGAACTTGCCACAAAAGATCCGAGCATTGGTCGTTGGCAACAACAGCTCGAAGAATTCCTCGAGGCCGGTTGGGTCAGCCTCCGGTATCGCCGTCAATCCAACAACCAAACCGCGCTCGAAGGCGCGTTCATCGTTGCGCGAGAAGAACTGGAGGAATTGGTGGCGCCGGGAGCCGCCGCCGCGCGAGTCACGGCCCGCCAGGAAGCACTCGCGGATCTGGGCGATGGGCCCGTCGGATCGCGCGCAAAGGCGTTCCTGGAGGGAAGCGAATGGGAATCGTGGCCGCCCGACGCAATCCCTCTGCTCGTTGTCTTAGCGACGCATGCCGATTCCGGTCGCCGCCTACCGGTTCGATTCCTGAGCGGCACGAAGGCTGACCACACAAAACAACTCGAGGAACACCAAGCCAGACTCGAACGCGTGCTTGGACCATTTGAAGACCTCGGCCTCCGCGGATTCGCAACCCTGGATCTCCTCGGCGGAACCGGCAAACTCCGATTCGACCAAGGCGCGTTCGACGTCAACCTCGCCCATCCCTACGGGGGCCTCACGGTTCAACAACTGCGGTCGACTCGCGGGATTGAACCGGGGCCCGGCGGAGTCTGCTTCATCGAGAACAAGGAAGTGTTCGAATCCGCATGCTACGGCGAACTGCGCATCCCTGAGCGCGCGTTGATCGTGTGCACACAGGGGCAGCCAAGCGAAGGCGTTCAACACCTCGCCGAACTTGCAGCCCGAAAAGACTTCCCCTTACACGTGTGGTGCGATCTCGATCCGACCGGAATACTGATCGCTCGCCTCCTTCGCCGTCTAGCGGGGCGCGGTGAGGCTCTTTTCATGTCGGTTGAAGACTATCTCGCGGCTGCAAAGAAGAAGCCCATTCAAGGTGTGAATCTCAAGATTCTGGCAGACCTTTCCGATGAGCCGTTTTTGGGGCCCCTGACAGTGGCCATGCGAACGCACAGGCATTGGGTTGAGCACGAGACCCAGATGCTCACGGCGGCACGTGTATTCAAAGAAGGGAAAAACGGATGGAACTGAAGGATTGCAGACTAATGGCCCCCACCCGGGACGTTGCTGCGCTCTTGTTGGGTGGAATTCGAAGTCGATGAATCCGCCGAAGTCCTAGAATCCGTCGACGAAGTCGCAGCCACGGCAGACGACCTCGTCGTTTCGCGATCCACCACTTAACACGAATCTGGCAAGCGGGGACATGCGAGTTTTTGTATTCTGCGTAGAAGAATCGGCACAGATAGGGGTGCGTCTAGGGTTACGTGCCTCCGCGCAGAGGGCGGTACATGGCGGCCTCCTCGCGAAGGCGAGCCCAGGTGGCCGAAGAAAACCCGGCCGGTGCATCCTTTGCGCGAAGAAGTTGGTCGACGAGGCCGATACCGACCTCGTACAGCGGGCGGAGGTCGACCCCTTGAGCGGCTTCCAGGAACCGCATCTCGTTGGTCTCGTGAACGGCTTGGTACCGCGCGGCCTTCTCTCGCAAAACAGCGTAGCGTTGCTCCGGGATTGGTAGCGTACTAGGTCGTGGGATGAGGCCGTTGGCGAAGAAGCTGGGCTCGTCAACGCCATGGTCAACCAGGGCCTCCGCTTCGGCGCGCGTCACGTCGGGCATGCGGGCCATGGCTTCCACCAGGTGGGCGGGGCGCGGGCCGAACAAGGCGGTTCGCAATCGAACCCATAACGGAGCAGGAAGTGGATGCTTCGTGGGCGGCAGGGGGTGGTAGAGTTCGCCGACGACACGGGTGTCGTCGGAGTCATCGACGGCAACCCCGGCGATGGCGCTGATGCATTGGCTGCGGGGATCGTTAAAGAACGCGTTCTCCGTGGCGCGCGTGGTGCCATCGCCCACGGCTTGAGCTTTCTCCTTGTCGAAGTAGATTCGAGACTGGAGTTGGCCGTAGATGCTGTTCTCGAAGTCGAAGTCCAGGTCGATCATGGAATCGGCTTGAAGGCCGATGACGATGGGCAGGCCGAAGTCGGGGACGCCATCATGGAATTTGTCCTTCAACTTGGATTGCAACCGCTTCTTGGCGTCTCCGCCGGTGGACGAGCGTGCGCCGGTGCGTAGGTCGTCGAAGCGGCGGTTGATGGTTTGGACTTCAAAGTACAGTTCGCCGTCGACGGATAGGAGCCAAAGGTCGGGCCGTTTGTTTCCGAAGCCGGGGCGGTTTGCGGGTTCGTAGCGTACCGTGAAGTGATCGGTGAGTAGGGCTGCGAGGCGTACTTCGCTCCATGCAAACCGATCTTGCCGCAAGAGGGCCGGCGGCATCTTGACGTTCGCGGCGGCGAGCTTGGTGAACCGTTTCTCCCAGCGGTTCCTAGCGGCCAACGTGGCCGTGATGCGGGCGGATTTAACGTTGAACGTGCGTTCGGAAATTGTTCCACGGGCCTGTCGCACGCGGAGACCGCGGCGCATTGCTGCCAGGTCGGCGTTGTAGTAATGGTAGTTGGGGGGCAGGCGTCCTTGGCGGATGGTGCGGGCCAAAGCGTCGCCGCCGAGTGCTTTCCAGGTTTCAGGGTATTTTTTGTACGTCTGAATGAGCCGCTCGACGTTGACGGGACGCGGGGGCGCGGCGACGTGGTGCGCCAGCGCCAGCGCAACGTCAATCGGTTTGTTCGCAGTCGGCTTTGGGTTCAGATCCCAGCCGCGAAGGACGTCCTCGATGGGGCTACTTCCGTACAAGTCGAAGAGTCGTCGGGCCAATGCGATGAGTTGTTCGGTCTGAGTAGCATCCACGCCCTCCGAGTGTGATAGGTATTCGACGAGTAGGTCCGCGATGTAGATTTTGTTTCGAGGGTTGCGCATGTTTCTGCGGATCCACGCGGTGACAACGGGCGCTTGGGTGAAGATTCGCCGATGTCGTCGCGGTAGCATCGACGACCAAAGGGCTCCTCGTTGGACCGTGCTCCGGGCGACCCGATCGAATAGGTCGCTTTGTGGCACTTTCGAGATGGCGTACTCGAGGTCCTGGCTTGCGGGGCCAAGCGCGTTGCTGTCGTTGAGGAACCGAGCCGCGACCGGCACGGCGTACCGGGGATTCATCGTCAACAAGATTCCCACGCCTTTGCCGATGGTGCCGTTCCGTGGGTCGTTGGCTAGAAGCCAACGGGTAGCTCGTTCGACGATGCGCGACGGCCGCTTCGCAAAACTGGCGTCGCCGATGATCCGCTCGGCGGCTACCTTCGGGTTCGCCCGGAAGAACATGCTCAGGATCTGGTCGCGCCTCGCGGCGCAGGTTCTGACAGTGGGTTGCGACGAAGACGGCCTCTGAGGGGTTCCACCGAAAGATCGACATCCATTCTGCCATGGACAGGGCGCGGATTCTTCCGGCGAGCTCGGGGCGGCGGCCGGCGATGCGTAACAGTCTCGCCGTGGGCCTTGGGGCGTGGTTCGTAAGCCCGTCGGTCTTCACGCGGTCCCATAGTCTTCGAACGTCGGGACCGTCCAAGGCGTGGACGATCAACTGCACGGTCAATTCGCTCGCCTCGTTATCGGGCAGGTTTTCCCACGCAACCGCGGTTTCATCTGCGAGCCTACCCGACTGGGTTTGTATGGCCTCGTTGAGACCCGTTTCGTCAAAGTGATGGATGAAATGGGTCTCGCTGACTCTCAAGATATCGGGGATTCCGGCAGCGTGGTACTGGATGCAGTGGGCGAGCAATCGCGCCGTGGCCGTGGCGAACCTTGCCGCGTCACGGTCTCGGTATCCCGCATGGTCGTTCAATTCCTCTACGCATTGCGTGGGATGCAGGCTATCGATCCACGCGTCGCATTGCGCGATGATTTCGGGATTGGTGTCGAGCATCGTCTCCGGAGCGCCGCTGCGTTGTTCCGGTGCGGCGACCGGCGGTAGGGCTTCTGGCGCCATGCTGGCCTGCTCGTTTCAGGTATTACCGCGCGTCAGGAGGGCGAAGACGAATGCATCGCACGCCACAAGCGCGGCTGAGATCGCGTCCCCGATGGGCTTGCCGGTGTGGGCGACGTCAGCGAGCATCGTGTAGGTCGCGTCCATCGCGTCCGCTAGGGACGCCCGCCATTCTGCCTCGCGGCGGTGGACCGACGGACCAAGAGCCTTCACGGCCCGCATGTGCCGCGTGACGCGGCCCTTAGGCGCGATTTCTTCGGGCGTGAACGCGGCGTCGGGAGCCTTGCGGATGAGAACCCCGTCGAGCAGCTGGCGCCCGGAGTGGGCGGCTTGTTGGAAGCGGTCGGGATTCTTCGAATGCAATGCCTGCAAAGCGCCTTGACGCATCTGCACGAGCCGTGGGTCTAATTGTGCCAGGTGTCGATCAAGATCCGTGACGTGCATGGGCCCCTGGCGAAGGACATGATCGCCGTTGGCCCTCACTTCTGGATCGCGTGGTTCGCCGTGCAGTACCTCGATGACCCGACTGACGGCAAACGTGTTGCCGGCCCAAGTGATCATCGGCAGGCTGAAGAGGCGGGGCACCTGGGCCGCGAACGGCAGAACGTGATTCCCCAGAGCGGCATAGTTGCGGCCCACGGACGCTAGGCTGGCAACGGCCTGCGACATGCCGCCAATTTGATTGGATGGTGACTGTGCCGCGATGCCGGCCCGCATGATCATCTGGGCCACGGGTGAAAGGCGCATTTCCCGGAGGAGTCGGGTCGATGGCCCATTGAGAAAGAGGTCCATGGCCCGGATTGCGGGAGAGTTCATCGTCTCGGACAAGAGCTTGACGGTTGGGTAATTCTGATTACGCAGGATTCGCTGCATCGGGCCGATGCGGGCGCGCAAGTCGCGCATCGTGGCAATGGTGTCTTGCGTCATTAGGAAAATCCTGGAAGGGATTCGGTTTTCTTCTTTATATCCTCATGTTTGGACCGCGGTGTTTCGCTCGGGTTCATGCGACGGTTTTCGCGGTCCCGAGCTTTCTCGGGTCCGCAATTTGAACTAGTCCTGCACCCCATTTCTGCGCATGCGCCTGCCGCGAAATCTCGACAGCTCCAACCCGCTTGCGGCATTTCGTTACCGAGGGGATGAGATGGCGGAGGATCTCACCGTCCCACCTCCCCCGAAAGCCCTGGTTTCGACCGTCTTCCACCTGACTGGTTTTAGCGGCGCCAAGGCGATTCTGACGTCCGGTGCTCTTTGGGCGCGCGACCTACGGACCATGAGTGATCATCGTGAGCTGGACCATGGTGCTGACCTCTATCGCCGGGTCATCCGTCGCGCCATGAGTGGAGCCAGTGGACTGCGGAAGGAATTCCTGTGCAACACGCTCCGACTGTGTGAACCGCACGGGCGCGACGAGCCATACGAGGCGTTCGTCGCCTCCTTTACGGATACCCTTGACAGCCAGCGCATTTGGAAAGAGCACGGCCTCGATGGCGCGGGATTTGCACTCGCCTTCGATACTCGGAAACTCATGGAACTCCGTCCCGTAGCGATGACTGCATGGATTCCGGGACCATGGCCGGTCATCTACAATGAAGAGCCACAACAAGCGGCGGTCCTGGACGCACTTGAACGTGCATGGAAGCTTGTGAACGAGTTCGCGACCAGCCACGAACAATATGCGTTCTCGTTTGCGCAGCGGGGCGCCGAGCACCTTCGCGATTTCTTTGGCCGCAAGCAGTACCTGTACAAACGCCCCGACCTCGCCTGGGAGCAAGAGTACCGCCTCTCGCTCTTCCGCGTGCGCGATCACGAGTACGAACAACGGGACGTTCAAACGGCGTCCGACGGACGCCGCTACATCGTCATGACTGCCCCGCCCGAAGCCCGCCATCTCGTGCCAAACGGGATTCCAATCACCGAAGTCGTGGCCGGGCCAACCACGCCCCAAGCTCAGCTCGAGGAAGTTGCTCAGATCGCTAGAACCTACAACGCGCCAACGCGCCGAATGCCTCCCCTTCGCGTGATTGCATAGAATTGCTTGCCGGTTTGGATCAAAGTGGAAGTCTTGCTTGGATGACGTTGGCCGCCATCTGCTTGGCGTCTTGCGCCGTCTGAGAAAGGTTCTGAAGCGCGGCTAGCAGGAATTTCTGATCCGCGGGCCGGCCGACGGAGTGCTTGGTCTTGTTGAATAGAAGGCGAATGTGCTCCGCCGTCTTCACGGATTTTCCCGACATGCGGGCGACTTCGATGTCCAAGTCGGCCCCCTTGAGGTCGGTGCCGCGACCCATGTTGGCGACCTTCTCCGTCGCCATGGCGTACTTCTGCACCGCTGTGAGGCGATTCATGCTCGTCGTGCCTTCCTCGAACCGATCCAAAGCCTCCAGCCATTCGTGGTCCGTGCTCACGCGCACTCCGCGAACCCTTTCGTACACCGAAAGGACTTCTGGCTCAACGATCTCCAAGCGGCTTGCGATTGAAACCCCGGCGTGAACGGACAACCTCGCCCCAGCCGTAGCCCTGACGATGATGTCCCCAGCGGCGTCACGTTGGACACTGACTTTCTCGTCTCGCGGCTCATGCACGATTTGAAGATTCGCAAGTTCCTGCCGAGACAAGGCAAACACACCGCGTGAGCTCACCACGTTCAAAGCAAGCACTAGTCCGCGCATCGAAGCCTCGGCCTCCGAACCCGACGGAAGGTCGGTCAATCCGAGCGCGGCGGAATCGATCGATAGTTCAAAGACTGAAACGAGGCCCCCGGGTTTCTTCCTGAGGTTCATTTCGACGGGCTGTGGAAGAACATCGATGTCGAGATTGACGCCGACCTCGATATCGTGCGCCTTGGAGGGGAAAACGTCGGCAAGATGCACGCAAACGTCGGTCCGTAGCTTCGCCACAGCCTTCTCCCAATGGTGGTTCGACCCGATAAGCTACGCCGGCAAGCCACGGCAACCGTGGGAACCCGAAACCGCATAAGTCCCCTCCCGCAAGGCCGCAACAATGCGGTGCATCGCAGAACGCCAGCTTGAGGAACAGACCAGCAATCCCGTCATGGAGTTGCTTCGTGGCGAGGCGTCAACCCGGTGAAGGCGACCGGCCGCCCCGCCACGATTCCGTCCTTGCGCCAGCTACGGTCCCCGCACCGCCCGGCGGCTTACCCGGGGCCTGGCGAGTTCCTGCAATGGATGCGCTTGTTACCGCGCGTCTCGCCGGCCGTCGTCGCCGCAGCCATGTCTCTTCTGCAGCCCAGCCTCGTGCTTGTTGATACTTTACTGGAGTCCGGGATCGGTGAACCCCTCAACTTTCGTGATCTGGTCCTTTCCATCTACCCGGATGAACTGGAGGAAGACATCGGACGCTTCCTGAGTCTGTGGGATCAAGGAGTCTTCCAGCGATACGTCAGAGGCGCAGGTGTCGATCGCGGTTTATTGAGAGTTTATGTAGGCGCAACGCGCACCTTCTCTTAATGCAACAAATTGCGTCTGCGTCCTTGAATTACGGTCAACCGGGCACGGGTGAATGACGATGCCTCCAGTCCCGACAGCCGAACAAGCCCGCGAGATCCGAAACGCGACGCACCACCAATCCCAAACCAAGGGCGAAGCCTGGAACGCTTCAGCCAAGCGTCTGTGGGAAGGCGTTGTGCCTGAATTCCAATGGCGAGCGTTGAAGGCCAGCGGCATTTGCGTCTTACCGCTTCCCGCGAACTTTGCCGACCAGGAAAGATGGATGCGCGCGATGGTGCGCCTCGTGCGAGTCGCCGTACGTAACGGTCGTCGTCGCGACCTGGAATCGCTGTTCCTTGCCCTAACGGGGGTTCGTGGCGAGGACGGCGGAGAAGAGATCCTTCACGACGGAATCGTCCACCCAGATGTCCTTTCCACCGTCATTGAGTGGCGAATGGCCCTGAATACCCACGAGGAAAAAGCCGGCTACTTACCTGAGTCGGGTTTGATGGCCTTCGTCGAGGTGCAACTCGCCTTGGCCGTATACGAGACCGTCGTGCGGGACGCGCTCGTCTTTTTGGAGTCTCTCGCCCGGGCGGCCGCTGGCCAGCCTGCCCGGTTCTGGGACCACTTGATAGTCCCCAGGGGAAAGGGTCGATTCGGGACACCATACGCGGACCAAGCCCTGGACCAAGCGCAGCAAGCCGTCAAGGCTCTTGGTCGCCGCAGGGGTTGGAACCGATCCGACCAACAGGCGCTCACGCAGATGTTGGACCATCTGGCCCGCGTTGCCTCTTGGAAGGGCGTGTCAGAACTGAGGGCCATTCGAGACACAATGAGCCACGGCAAATTCCAGGTCGATCCCGGCGGAAGAATCGTCTTTGACACGATCGACCATTGGGTTGTCAACCTGTTCTCTCCAACCCCACGCGGGCGGCGGGGATACCGCCCCCACACCGCGAAGTATCGTGCCATCGATTTGCCGTCCGCGCGTGCCTTCACAGAAGGCGCATGCGCCCTTGCCGTCGTGTTCTGGGCCGCTTACGAGGATTTCCGCATGGCCCTGGTGTCAGGACCCAAGATGGGCGCGACGCCACCGGATGCCGCGAAGGTGACGGCGGCGAAGGGACAACTCGTCAAAGTCGACCCGCGGACCAAGCGGAAGATCATCGCCGCCGAACGGGCGGCGTGGAAAAAGGCCCGCGACCGAATCAAGATTCAGGTGGTTTCAAGTCGACCGGCATCGCCGCCAAAGGCCGAGAAATAGCTTCCCGCCGCCTGCTCGCCCCCGAAGTGAATTCGGCCGAATTCCTGCCAGCCGGCGGCTTGGCGAACCGTGGCGTGGCCCTCGCCGGGTTCCCGCGAACGGGCACAGTCTTAAGCTCTGAACCACAGTAGTTTCACCTCGTGGGAAACCCCGTCGACGAGCTCATTTCCGCCGTCGTGGAGATGGTGCAAGCACTTTGGACCGCGGTCGCGGCATATGTGCTCCGGATCGGCGCCATGTCTGCGCCGGTCCAGTTCGTACTTAGCGGCGGGGTCTGGACTGTTATGAAATTCTTGTGGGCGGTCGGGAACGCCGGGGAGAATCCAGAGGCGGTCGGGAACGCAACCGGCGAACTCGTTGCCATGGAGGTCGAGGACGAAGTGGTGCCAACGTGGTTGAACTGGCTCCTCAACCCAGCATTGATGGTGATTTCCTTCGTGCTTACAGCGGCGGGCGACTTCGCTTGGCGCAACCGATAGTCGCACCGGGCCAGCGACCCGGAGGGAGGCGTCGTCCGCGGCCGTCTACTCGATCCTTCCCGATTTTTCCCACCCGGCCACGGGAACCGGAATCCTTCTCTTGGAACCTGAGGACAGGCTAATCCGAGTAGTCCAGGTCGAAGCTAAACTGGGCGGGGCGCCCGGCAGCGCCCGCCCCGTCGTATCTCGTCGAATCGTCCGGTTCTGAGTCCTTAGTGGCTACCCGCAGCGAAACTGTTTCTCCCGAGGAGGCGCTTTCCGAGGTTTCCCCGACGCCGACGGCACGACCTTTGGCGTCGTACGTCACCAAGACCATTTCGATGCCGCGCCAAACGGGGCCGCTATTGGTGAGGCTGACTTCGAGTTCGAAAACTTCAGCGATCCAGCGCTGGTTTTCCACCCGGGCATCCCAACGCTCGTGCCAATCACCGGCAACTTTTCCGAAAGGAGAGCTCGACGTGACTTCGAACTGGACGGACTTTGTTTTGCCCTCCTGCCCAGGCTGCAAGTAAATGTCGGACCACGCGCCCGTAACCTGGCCCGGGCGGAGGAACCTCGCCGAGATTCCCTGGAAAACGCTGCCGTAGCCATCGGAGCCGAGGACCTCACCGGCCTCATTCTTGGCGTAGACGGTGACGTCGTTGAGCCAACGGTTACTAGCTCCACCGTTCTGCAGGGTGAACCACACCCGAAGTCGATTGGCCTGGGTTTCCGAGAAAGTGAAGTTTCGTATGACGCCGACCGGGGAGCCGCCGATCAAATCAGGATCGGCCGGCCGGATCGAGCTGAGCTGTGCTGGGAAAGTTTCCCGAGGAGCCGGGTCCGAATTCTCGGTCGGAGCGGTGCATCCAGCGATCACTACGACCACGACCGCGAGGGCGCCGCGGGTATTCATGGCAGGCCGTCAGGCCATTAACTTACTTAATTGGGCCGGCGCGCGAAAATTTTGGGGTTCCGTGCGGGTCAACGCCGGTACCAGAGGGGGGCGCAGATGCCGGGCGAGAAGATCATCCAAAATTGTAATGTCCGAAACGCCCGGATTCGAACCGAACTTCCAAGAGGCTATGGCCGTGGGGCCGCCCGACCAACTCCCGCGGGTTCCAGCTAAGGGCACCGGTATTTCCAGATCTCCCAATCCTCGCCCCGTCCAAGCTGTGACGCGGAAAAGCAGCTTGTTTGGAGATAGAGCCAGTACCACACCGCGAGCACAAGGAAGGCGGTAAGGACAACCCAAAAGGCGATCTTGCCTGCGGATGATTTTTGGACCAGGATCTGCGGTTGAGAGTAACCCTGGGCTGAGGGCGTGGACATCTGTCCTGGGTTCGCTACGGGACTGGTATTGGCTTCGGATGGGGCCTCGTAGGGCGGTTTGTTGCGCCGAGCGATTGCTGTTGCAATTCCGGCAACAACGCCCAAGATTCCAGCTGCAAGGGACAAGGTGATCCAAATTGGGGTGCCTTCTTCGGGGCGAAGGCCTGCGCTGTACGGGAGGGTTTCACCGCCGCCGCTGAACCCGGCGCTTCCTTCCTCGACAGAAGACTGGAAACCATCTTTGGAGACACTCCACACGGCGCGGTAATGGCCTTGGGGCGGAGCATCGAACGTGAATTGGTAGCAGCCGGCGTTGTCCGTGGTCGTTGAGCTTCGATAGACGGTGGGTTCGGGTTCCCGATAAGGCTCGCCTTCGACGCGCCCCACAACTTTCATCTCGATTAGCGCGCCCTTCAAAGGAACTGTTTTGCCCTCCTCCTGTGCGTACGCCCGGTTATCCTCCGATGCGTCAACCCAGCGGCCCCAAATTACAACCTCCATCGGGCTGGCGGTGTCATGCGTACAAGCGGGATACGTCTTGCCGGTGCAGCCGGAAAGAGATGAAGAGGCCACGATCAACGACGCAAGCATTACTGCCCGAGACACGTTTGCTGCCAACCCGGCACTGACCCTGGGGAAGGCCCTTTAGCTCCGAACCCGCCCCGCTTGTACCAGCGAATCCTCGCCAAAGAAGGCTTCGATAAGCTTCCGGAGCTCGCGGAAGCAGGATCCGAGTTCTTCGTCGGTGGGTGGAAGGTGGGACCTCATCCTTTGGGAGGCGCGGCTTCAATCTTGGCGCTGTCCCGCATGCGGAAACGCATCCATCCGATGCTGCCGCCGGCCGCCTAGGGGTTCGACGGGCGAGGACGAGAAACCGGGACGGATGGGTAGTCGAGAGTTGGGTGGGTGGTGGATCACCCGCCCCGGCTCGATTCCAAGATCATGCGGGGGTCAAAAAGGGTCGAGTTTCCGGCTGGTTTTCCCGTGATACACATCCGCGCAGGGTTCCGCCGAGATCGTGACGTCCACGCGTTTTCACCCGGCACGCACTTTTCCCAATGATTTCGATGAAAGCATATGAACCGCCATTTTTTCGGTGAATTAACTTCCCGGTTCCAACCATCGGTTCCAACCTTGGAACCGGCAATTATGGGGCGATTTGCATCGGCGCGGAATTGAATGCCGAACCTCTGGACGGGGCTCCGAAAGGATTAATAGACCCCCCCTATTCGAGCGACTCCCGCCATCCCACCTGGAGTATTTCCTTCATGCCCGTCGCCGGCCTCGAACGCAAGACAAACCCCGTCCTCGTAGACCTCATTGTCGAGCTGCGCAAAGCGTCGCAACAGAGCGGCGCTCCCATCTGGGAAGACGTCGCGGAGCGCCTCGAGCGCCCGGCCCGGTTGTGGCCCCAGGTCAACGTCGAAAAAGTCGGCGCCGTCTTCGAAGGCTCCTCTGTCGTCCTCGTCCCCGGCAAAGTCCTCTCCACCGGCGACCCTATCAAGGGCTTGAAGGTCGCCGCCTTCTCCTTCTCGGAGAACGCGCGACAGAAGATCGAGAAGTCGGGCGGCAAGTGCCTCTCGATCAGCGACGCCGTCAAGCTCGTGCCGAGCGGCAAAGGAGTGCGGATCATCCAATGAACAAGGAACGCCGACAGTTCCACAAGACCCGCCAAATGGCGGAGATGAAGGACAAACACAGCATCATCGACGCGACCGGCTGCATCATCGGCCGCCTCGGCACGGTCGTCGCCAAGCGCCTCTTAATGGGCGAGTCCATCACGATCCTCAACTCGGAGAAGTCCCTTGTCTCCGGTCACCCGGACTTCATCAAAGAGCAGTACTCCTTCAAGCGCGACGTCGGAACGCGCCGAAAAGGTCCCTTCCTCCCGAAGCAAAGCCACATGCTCCTCAAACGCACCGTGCGCGGCATGATGCAATACCAACTCCCGAACGGCCGCGCCGCTCTCAAGCGCCTCATCTGCCACTTGGGCGTCCCGCCCGAGTTCAAGGGCAAACCGGTCGAGGTCATCGCGTCGGCGAAGAAGAACGTCTCGAGGTCCATGACCCTGGGCGAGATCAGCAATTTCCTCGGCGCCAAACACATTGAGGTGGCCGTCTAATGGCGAAGAAAGTCGTGGTCGCAAGCGGCAAGCGCAAGACCGCCATCGCACGCGCCGTTGCCCGCAAGGGCGAAGGCCGCCTCCGGGTCAACCGGACCCCGATCGAGATCTTCCAACCCGAGGTCGCCCGACTCAAGATCCTCGAACCCATCGCCATCGCCGAGAAGCGCTGGCTCAAACTCGATGTCGACGTGAACGTCAAGGGCGGCGGCGTCATGGGACAAGCGGACGCGGTCCGCACGGCCCTCGCGCGCGCCATCGTCGAGTTCACGGGCGATGACGACCTTAAGGAACAGTTCGTCTACTTCGACCGCACGCTCCTCGTCAACGACACCCGTCTCAAGTTGCCCAAGAAGCAACTGGGTCGTGGTGCACGCAAGAAGCGCCAGAAGTCGTACCGGTGATCCCATGATCATTCCTGTTCGCTGCTTCACCTGCGGCCGTGTCATCGCGTCGGACTACGAACAGTTCCGCGACCGCACCGGCCGCGGGGAGAAACCCCGCGACGTCATGGACCAACTCGGTCTCGAGCGCATGTGCTGCCGACGGATGATCCTCGGCCACGTCGACCTCTTGCGCGA
>CAYOZB010000059.1:0-17099 GCA_964408365.1 uncultured Halobacteriales archaeon
CGGTACGCTCACGGTGAACGTCACCGCGGACGCGTCGGGCGATGGGTCCGTGTCGGCTTCGGCGACCGCGACGACGACTGTCAAGAAGTAACGAAAAACCAGGAAACCTGAACCAGAAAAATGGAGAATGAAACAAAATGCGTGAAACCTCAAACCGAAAGCAGAACATGAAACTGGCCGCGTCGGCTGTACTCTTGCTCCTCGCGTCGGCCATAGTGCCCAGTCTGTTCGCCGAGAGCAGCAATGGACCCACGGCGACCGAAGAGGAATGGACCGTCGACGAGTTCTCGTTCGCCCGCGCACAGTCGACGGAAACCGACCACTTCGTCGGCACGCTTGCGATCGGCCTCCCGATCTTTTGGGATGGGGAGTTCATCGAGGACTCGATCGGAGCTGAGAACGGCTGCGAGGCGCCCACGGCCCGATGCTTCAGTTATTCGTTCGAGGTGCCAGACGGAGGCTCGCGACTGCGCGTCGCGATCGACACCCCTTCGGCCACCGAGTTCTTCCGGGTCAACCTCGAACGACCAAACGGCGAAATGGTGTCCAACCCTTTTCGCATGATCACGTTCTCAACGGAATACTTTGTCAACGCGCCCTCGGCGGGACGCTGGACGCTGCATGTAGTGGGCGCAGTCGTCGAGGACGCAACGTTCCGTATGCGGGCCCTGCTCGAGGACGCGCCACAAACCCCGCAGGCCAACCGCGGCCCGCAGGACCTGCTTCCGAACCTTCAGTTCATGCCGGCCTTTGAGTTCACCTTCGAGGTGGGCATCGCTCCGTTCTATGGCCCTGGATCCAATGTGGCCGGCGTCCAGCCGGTCTCCTGCACACCCGGCGAAATCGCGAACAACCCCAACCTACGAAGATGCCTTCGGCTCTCATTCGGGCCCCTAAACTCGGGCGACGGGCCCGTTGACATGCGCTACCGTTCCACGGGATCCATTTTGGATTCCCTGGACGTTGTGCAAATCGTGCACCGGGACGATGGATCCAATTACAGCCGCCCCGCCGGCACCGCCCAGTACCATCTGCGGCACGCGCATTACCATCACATGGGATTCGGGGCCATCGAGCTCCACCGCGTCGACGACCTGAAAAAAGGCGAAACGACCCTAGTCGGGCTAGGGCCCAAGCAAGGCGCCTGCCTGGGATCGTACATCATCGTCGACTGGCACAGCTTCGCCCAGGACCAACACAAAGCAACGTCCACCTGCGAGACCCGGGGGAACGACAATCCGATGCAAGAGTCGGTCTTCTGGCTCTCGCGCGGCTACGCGGACGTCTACGGCTGGCCCTTTGAAGACAACTACGTGGACTTCGGAGCCAACGGCGACGCCCTCTATCTGGTTCGTGCCACGACCGACCCTGATGATGTCGTGCTCGAGACAGACGAAACGGACAACACGGGCTACTCGTTGATCCGGGTCAACGGCACCAAGATCGAGGTCCTCGAACGCGGCTTCGGGCAGGGACCTTGGGACAACAAACGCGAGGTGCACACGGACCATCTGCTCTACGAGCTCGCGGACGTGAACTGGTTGCCCTACAACGACGCGAAGTAGTAGCGCCAGCAATCATCAAGGGGTGCTCCGCCGAGGGGGCACCCCCCTTCTTTTCCCTTTGAACAACACTGGATAATTCTCGGGAATGCCCTTCGACCTGCGAGTACAGCCAAGGTTCAGGCGCATTGTGGCACCGACGACCACGGAGAACGCCCCCGGCGAAAACGTCGACAAGACTTCTTGAAGCGAAGTGCAGAAATGCTAACGCTAGCAACAAACACCTGATGCTAGCATCGTGCGCAGGTCACCGGTTCAAATCCGATCATGCCCATTTACGGCAAGAGTTAAGAATGATTACATACCATTTGGTGTGTGATGTCGAAGGCTTGGGGCCTCCCGGCCAAGGATGACGATTACAGGCTTGCGCTTCGCCTGCTCGATCAGGAGCCGCCGCTCGACCGTCAGGTTTTGGAAGCCTTGGTGGGTCGGCCGGCGCGATATCGGGACTTGCGGCCGCTTCTTCTGGGCCGCAACGACAACGTCCTCAACAAGGCGTTGACGAGGCTTCGGGACGACGGAATGATCAAACAGGGGATTGACCTCGAGTCGAAGGACAAGCGTTACGCGCTTACCGAACTCGGGAAGATCGTGCTCTTCCGCCTTCACGAAATGGTGCCCCACAAGGCGAGTATCGATGCCTACGAACGTGGCGTGAAAGCCTCCGCATGACGCCGGATCGGCATGCCGACTGGTACACGGTCGTCAGGAAGCATTGGCGCCAGACCACGGGATTCCTGCTTGCAAGCCGAGAACCTTGCTTGACAATCCGCGGCCAAGAACTCGCGTCTGTCAAAGGCAGGTCCCTTTCCTCACGCGACCAGGAAGACTTGGCCGGATGGACGCCTCCGACGTCGTGGGTCCTGGGAGTCATCCTGTGTCCAGGGGACCGGATTGAGGCCGTCGTGGCGTGGATCCGCAAGCAACGCGCGGATCCGAGTCGTGTCTGGTTCTACCTTCACCCCTCAACAGATGCGGAAACACTGCGCCCTTGGCTGGACGCGGGTTTCGATACCGACCAGGCCGCCACGGTTTCGGACTGGCGCGAACTTCACAAGTTGTACGGCTTGGCGCTCAACGATCGCGTCTACTCGGATTGGAAGGCCGACGAGGAGCGGTGAGGTCGACCTGACGGGGCCCCATCGGGGCACCGTATGCATACCTCCGGCGATGCTGGCATAATGCACTGGTTCCCGGTTCAAATCCGGTCATGCCCACGCCCTCGCCCCGGCAAAGTAGCCCGTTGCCCCGCGCCCTAGGGAACGGTTTTACATCCGCACGCGTCCTTGCGTCGGTATGCGCGCCGTCTTTCTCGTCATCGTGGTCGCAGCAATCTTGATCGCAGGCTGCGTCGAGCCCGGCGGCCGACAAGCGGACGCAAAGGTCCTCGCGGCCGGAAAGAACTCGATCCAAGCCGAGGCCGGCCAACGCTACATCCACATCGAGCCCGACGTCTTGACACAAGCCCAGTTCGAAATTCTCCCCCTCGTATCGGACCGACTGCCCTCCTCCATCGACGGCATCTCCCTGTTCGTCGACATCATCCGACCCGACACCAAGGACCCAGTTCCGACCATTCTCCATTCGAGCCCGTACAACCAGCTCGAACGCGTCCCCGGCGAGTATCCCCTGCTCAACTACCCACAGTTCGCGATGGCGCAAGAATACGTTCCGCGCGGCTACGCGTTCGTTGTGGCCGACGTGCGCGGATTCTCCGAATCCGAAGGCTGCGTCGAGGTCTGGGGCAAGAACGAGCAGCAGGACCAATACGACCTCGTCGAATGGATTGCCGCCCAACCGTGGAGCAACGGCAAAGTGGGCATGATCGGCGTCTCCTATCCCGGCACGACTCCGATGGAAGCCGCGGTCATGGCGCCACCGCACCTGACGACCATCATCGCTGTGGCCGGCCTTACGGATCCCTACTTTGATTGGCACTACGGCGGCGTGCCCAACGGTGAATCCCTCCTGAGCCCCGTTGCCTACCACCAGCTCGGCGTCACGCCGCCCATCGTGTTCTCGCACGGCGTGGACTGGGCGAAAGCCGCCTCCAACAGTGGTTGCGGCTTCACGGAGATCGTGACCGCTGCCTACCAGACCAACGGCGTCTACACCGATTACTACAAGGAGCGCAACCTCAGCGCGCGGGTCAAGAACGTCAACGTGCCCGTCCTCTACACGCAAGGATTCATCGACGGCAACGTCAAACCGGCGCAACTGCTCAACTGGTTCAACGCCCTCGACGTGCCGAAGAAAGGCGTCTTCGGACAATGGGCCCACCAAAACCCCGAGCGCGAGGACTGGGACAATTACGTCCACGCCTGGTTCGACGAACACTTGATGGGCCGCGACACCGGCATCATGGCCGGACCCGTGGTCGAGGTCACCACCAACAAAGACACGTGGCGCATGGACACTCACTTCCCCCCGCTTGACGCGGTGCCGCGAAGCTTCCACTTCGACCTCGGCACGAAGACACTCACCGATACGGCGCCCAGCGCGGCCTCGACCGCGACATTCAACGCGGATCGCGTCACACCCGCCTTCGGCGTGGATCCCTCCCGCTTCCTCATGCTCGACAGCGCCAAGATCGACGACCGACTGTACTTGTCCGGCGTCGTCACGGCGGACTTCCATGCCGCGATCGAAGGCGGCACGAACGTGTTCTACTACGGCGAACTCATGGACATCGCTCCCGACGGGACCGAGGAACGGATCGTGTTCGGCGCCCTCAACGCGGCGCTGCGCGACGGGTTGGAAGTGTACAAACCAGTGCCCGAAGGTGAGGTCATCCGCTACCGGATGAGTTTCCAACCGCGCGAGTGGGTCGTCGAACCCGGTCACAGCCTGCGCCTCACGCTCTCGTCCCTTGACGCATCAAGCTCGCCCACGCCCGAAGCGACGAAACCGGTCGACGTGACCCTGCACTCCGGCCCGGACCAGGGATCCATGATCATTCTGCCGCTTCTCGCAACGCCGAACGACCAACCGCTGCCCTACCAGTAACGAACGGCATCCGTTTCGCGCGACTGCGCGAGCGCCGAGTCGCAGGAGTTATGGCGACCCTCGTCATCGGCAAGGCTGTCATGTCGTCCCTTCCCGCTGACGCCAACGCCCCGGCGTCTGGTTTGTCCGCCGCGACCCGACCGCCCACTCCAGGGTGGGTCAAGGTGTTCGCCGCGATCGGCGGCGTCGTGCTTCTTGTGATCATTGTGGTCCTGGTCGCGAACATGGCCGGCATCGGGATCGAGCATGGCCCGGGCCGACACTTCGGCGGCAACAACGAGTCCAACGTGCCACCGACCAATGAAACCCAACCAACCGCGACGGAGCCGGAACCCGGATCGTTTTCGTCGGCGCGCCTTGGCGCCTGGTCGTTCTTGACGACCAAGTTTTGACGAACGGTTTTCGGCGTCTGCCATGTTGATGCAACCTTCTCTCCGCAAATTGGCACTCGCCACCCACGTGACGGTCTCCGTCGGTTGGATCGGCGCCGTCGCCGCATACGCAGTGTTGGACGTGACGGTCGCGACCAGCGACGACGTGGGGAAGCTTCGCGCCGCGTACGTTGGAATGGATTTGATCGTGCGGCTCGCCATCGTGCCGCTCGCGCTCGCATCCTTCGTCACCGGGCTCATCATGTCCCTCGGGACCAAGTGGGGGCTCTTCCGTCACTACTGGACGGTCATCTCCCTGATCTTGACCATTTTCGCCGTCGCGGTGCTGCTGATCGAAACGAATACCATTCGTTACTTCGCCAACGTCGCCGCTGACCCGGCGACCTCGGCCGCGGCGCTGTTGGGCCTCGGAAGCACGTTGCTGCACTCGATCGGCGGCCTCGTGGTGCTGCTCGTGGTGATGTGGCTCAACATGTACAAGCCACGCGGCATCACAAAATACGGCTGGCGAAAACAACACGAAGAACTCGCCAAACCATCCGGCTAGACGACTTCGGCGATACAACCAGCCCCACGTTAGTTAAGGAGCGACCGAGTCGTCAACGCCAATGAAGCGCGGCCTCGCCCTCATCGCCATTCTCTTGGCAGGCTGCCTCGGATCCGACCGACCGGACATTGACGTCGGCCTTCCCGTGATCGACACCGAACCCTTGCCGCCGGGGTGCAACGCGAACCTCAGCGGCATCTCCCACAACGCCGGCATGGTCGTCCTCGACCAAGTCACCGCGGCCACCATCGGCTGCCTCTCGTACATCGAAACCGATTCCTGGGAACCCACCGTCGCCATCCATCCCAAAAGCGGAGCCGTCTACTTCCATCCCGCCGGCACGTCCGGGGCCAGCGGTCAATCCGACGTCGCCCGATCAGCCGACCAAGGGGCCACGTGGCAGATCCTCAGCCCGAACATCGGGGGACAATCCACCCATCCCATCACGGTCGACCCCTACATGTGGATCGACCCTGACACCGGCCGCCTCTTCGTCGACGACCTCTTCACCACCCACTGCTCGTTCTTCTCGACGAGCGACGACGAAGGAAAAACGTGGACGACGAGCGTCGCCGGTTGCACCATCGCCGATCACATCAGCATCTTCACAGCCAAACCCACGATCAGCACCACCGTCGGCTACCCGAACGTCGTGTACCGTTGCGGCATCAGCATCGGCACCGTCGTCTTCGCCTCGTACGGCGCCGGATGCCAGAAAAGCCTCGACGGCGGGCGCACGTTCGTCAACACCGGTTCGCCTGCCTTCACGCCCGAACCTCGTCCCGGCTTCATGGCCGTCCCGGGCTACTGCGACGGAGGCGCCGGGCACGGCATCGCCGGAGCCGACGGCACGATCTACTTGCCCAAAGGTCTCTGCGGCGTCCCGATGCTCGCGATGAGCAAGGACGAGGGCCTCACCTGGAACCGACACAAAGTGAGCGACCTCGGCAACGACGTCGCGTTCTGCCAACTCTGGAACCACGACGGCGCCATCGGGATCGACCCAGCGGGGACCCTCTACTACGGTTGGATCGATAACCAACGCGTCGCGCGCCTTGCTCTCTCGCGCGACCAAGGAGCCACGTGGACGCCGGCGTATGATGTGCGTGCGCCCGACGTCGTGCAGGCGCAGATGCTCGAACTCGCCGTCGGCGGCATCGGCAAAGTCACCATGCTCTACATGGGAAGCACGAACGCGCCGCAAGGTCCGTACCCGGAAGCGCCCGCGACGGATCCCACGGATTGCGACATCTCGACGCGCGACCCGCCGGAACAGTACGCCGAGACCACGTGGAACGCGTACATCGTCTCGAGCTGGAACGCCGACGCGGAAGCTCCCGTGTTCGTGTCGACGACGCTCAACGACCCGATGGACCCGATCGCGCGCGGTCAATGCCGCGGCATCGGCTGCCCCGGCCAGGGCGACTTCATCGACGTCAAGATCGCTCCCGACGGCACCCCGTGGGCCGCGTTCGTCGACGCGTGCGTCGGCGAATGCGCGACGGGGGACACGTTGTCGAACGTCAACGGCGGCGGCGTGGCCGGACACGTCATCGGCCCAAGCCTCTGGAATTGACGGGCAGGATCCTATCGGGTGCCGCGGCTCCCGCGCGGGGGGTCTTCCGTTTCTCGTCTTCCAAAACGTGATCCAGTCGCGAGAACGCGTCGTCCCAGAGTCGTGGGAACTCGGTGGTCCACCCCTTCTCCACGTTCTTCATCTTGGAAGCGGTGCCCGAAGGCTGGACCCCGCCGCCCGACGCGTAGTCGTTCAGCGTTCCTTGTAATACAGGCGCATCGCGATCGGTGCGAAGACCAGCATGATCAATGCGCTCGAGGCGAGCACCCACCAGATGTGATCGCCCGGGTTGGTTCCGTGCATGAGCGCCCGCGTCGCGCTGGCAAGATGCGTGACCGGATTGTGGCTCACTGCGGTTTTCAGCCACGCCCACTTCACGGTCTCGAGTGGCACGAAGATGTCGCTCGCGAACGTCAAGGGCATGAGGAAGATGAAACTCGTCGTCATCACCGACTCCGGCGTCTGGACTTTCATGCCGATGATGATCCAGATCCATGAGACCGCGAACGCGAACAAGAGGACCAATGCGAAGGCGAACAACACCCCGACCGGCCCGGCGTCGGGACGGAATCCCAACAGCAGTCCCACGATGAGGATGACGACGGCAGCGAGGCTGTAACGGAACAGGTCGCCAAGCAATGCGCCGATGATGGGGGCCGGTTGCCAGATCGGTAGTGACCGGAACCGGTCGTAGAGTCCCTTCTGGATGTCCGCGTTCAGTCCGACGCCCGTGTACACGGTGATGAAGACGATCGTCTGCACGAGGATGCCGGGCAGAAGGTATTGGATGTAGGTCGAGCCCAGGAACTGTTCCATCGCTCCGCTGAACATGGATGTGAAGAGAAGCGTGAACATGATCGGCATGATCGTGACGTCGAAGAGTTGGAACGGCACGTGTTTGATCTTGAGCATGGCGCGCCAACCCAACGTGAAGGCGGCGGACACGGCGGACGCGGGTTTCGGTCGCGCGCGGGTCGTGAACGCGAGCGGCCCGTCGTTGACGACCGTGGGCATGGCGTCGGGGCTCATGCGACGGCCTCCTTGGTTTTCTCTTCAGCCGATTTTCCAGTCAGGGCGAAGAACACTTCATCGAGACTTGGGCTTCCGAGGGTGAACTCGGCGACGTGGATCCCTGCCGCGTTGAGCGCGTTCAACGTCTTGGTCGCTTGCGCCACGTCGGCGACCTTGACGGTCAACGAGCCTGGGTCGTTCGTGGGCAACACTCCGTTGCCGAGCGTCCGGGTGACGACGGCGTGTGCGTCTTGTCGTTGTTCCGCTTTGAGGAGCGTCACGTGTAGCGCGCTCTGGCCGATCGAGGCCTTGAGTTCGCGTCCGGTTCCTTCCGCGATGAGGCGTCCGTGGTCGATGACCCCGAGGCGCTCGGCGAGGCGGTCGGCTTCTTCCAAGTACTGCGTCGTGAGAAGGACCGTCGTCCCTGCGGTCGCGATGGCGCGTACCATGTCCCAGACCTGGCTTCGGCTACGAGGATCGAGGCCCGAGGTCGGTTCGTCCAAGAAAAGCACTTCGGGCGTGGCGACAAGGCTCGCCGCGATGTCCATGCGTCGACGCATGCCGCCCGAGTACGTTCGGACAAGGCGTTTTGCCGCTTCGGAGAGGCCGAAGGACGCAAGCAGCTCCGTCGAGCGGGACTTTGCGTCGCGAGAAGGGAGTCCCAGGAGCCGGCCGACGAGGACCAGGTTCTCGTGGCCAGTAAGGTCGTCGTCGACCGAGGCGAACTGTCCGGTGAGACTCACTTTTTGGCGGACCGCTTTGGCTTCGCGCACAACGTCGTGGCCGAGCACGGTCGCCGTCCCGCTCGTGGGCCGAAGCAGCGTCGTGAGGATGCGGATGGTGGTCGTTTTGCCTGCGCCGTTGGGGCCGAGAAGACCATAGATGGAGCCCTTGCGGATCTTGAGGTCGATCCCGGCCAAGGCTTGGGTCTTTCCAAAATTCTTCGTGAGGCCGTTTGTTTCGATCGCGAACGACATGTCGAATGCCCTTTGCGCGCGCGAAACCGGGGGAGGTTCATGTACGATTCTGGGGGTCGAGCGAAAGTGGCGGCCTTGCCGACGCCGTGGGAATCGGGTTGGAGTCGGCGCGCGCGGTGGGGGGCACCCCTTAAAGACCAGGGCCGGACCGCAATGGTTAGCCACAGGCTTGATAAGCCCAGACGCGACTCAATCGGGATTACTCGGGGTCGTGGAGTATGTCGAAAGCGGTATTTTCCTTCATTTGTGTCGCACTTGCCGTTCTTGCCAGCCTCGGCGGTTGCGTCGCCGAAGTGGAAGCCACCGAAATGGACCACAGCCAACACGAGCAGCGCACCGGCGGCGGCAACGCTGTTAGCAGCGAATTGCCGGCGCACATCACTGGAGTCATCATCGACACCGAACTCCTCCCGATCGCCGAAGCCGACGTCGTTGTCACCCCCGGCGACCACATCGTCCTCACCGATCTCAGCGGCACCTTCGTCGTGGGACCCCTGGAACCGGGCACCTACACGGTCTCCGCATCCAAGCGAGGCTACGCGGCGAAAGAACAGCAAGTGACCGTGACGGCGGATGATGAAACCCGGACCCGGCTGACCCTCGACGCCGTCGCGTCGGACGTCCCGCACCACGAAACCTTCAGCGAGGCGATGTACCTCATCTGCGCGTTCGTCTTACCAAACACTCCCTTGGGCGGCGCCAACGCACCGTGCGCGGGCCTCGTTGACGTTCTCGCAGGAACAACCAACAGCCTCGACCACTGGATCTTCTATTTCGCCATCGACAAGCCCGGATTCAAAAGCCTCGTGATGGAAATGGTGTGGGATCCCCAGCAAACGGGCCACGACGCCCTCATGCAGCTTTCCACCGAGGGTCGGGCCGCGCCCAACGGGGCCGGCGGCGTCACGATTGCCGGGTCCGTGTACGGCGACACGCAAGGACCACCGTTCTACATGACCATCCACGCCGGACAGAACTACTGGGGCGGCGGAGACGATCCCGAGACGACCTTCTATCCCGAACCCAACGCGACCGAGACGTTCAAGATGCTCATCGCCGGCGGCGGCGACAACACGACGGTGCCCGGATTGGGGTTCTTCATGGAATTCCGACCGACCGCCTACCTCACCTTCTTCTATAACCGCGAAGCCACGCCGGACTTCACGATCCTCCCGCCCGAGTAATCGCGATCTCGTTTTAGGCAAGGACGATTTCGCCACAACCCTTTTCCCATAGAGGCCGCCCTTCCCGGGTTGAATGTACAGCAAGGGTCTCATCTGCCTTCTTAGCGCGGCTTTCCTATTCGGCGGTTGCCTCGACCCGACGTCGACCGATGACGCAGAGGCACCCGCCGCGTCGACCGACCTCCTTGTTCCAGAAGGCACGGAACCTCTTTGGAACGACCCTCAACAGTATCCGCATCCGGATTGGAACTGGCCCACCCTTACGCATGTGCCGCCGAACGCGCCGAAATGGTGGCAACCGATCCCCCAACGCACCGTCCCGGAGGAAATCACCGGAATGGAGCACCTCGCCCAAGCAGGAGAAGGAAGCGCCGTGGATGGAATCGCTGTGTTCGGCAGCCTCGTCGTCAATCCCGCGGGCGTCGTGTTCGACATCTCCACGCCCGGAAAACCCCAGGTCCTTTCCCAGTTGGATCCCCCTCCGGGCGGACGCACCGCCGTCATCATCCCCTACCCCGACGGGCGATTGATGGTCGCCTTCGCGACCGGAAGCGGCAACATCCCGATCTACGAGATCACGGACCCGACCAAGCCGGAACTTCTGACCGTGTTCGACGTGCCAAGCGGCGGACATTCGATCGGCGTCGTCCCCGGCACCCCGATTCTCTACAACGCCAACGCAGTCGGCTCCCGCTACTATCCCCATGAAGTCTCCGACGGGCGAAGCATCAGCCAGGTCGAGATCTACGACCTCACGAACCCCGACGACCCACAGCTCGTCCAGGAATGGAAGAACGGGTACGGCTGCCACATGGTGAGCTTCTACCTCAACCCCGACGCGGGCAAACTGCGCGGCTACTGCGCCGCGGTCGACGCGACGCAGATCTGGGACATCACGGATCCGCGCAAACCGGTCGTGATCGCCACGATCCCGATGCCCCACGGCGCCGACCCGGCGCCCGGCTACCCGATCCTCGCCGCGGTGAGCCACTTCGCCGTCGTCAACGACGACGCGACGACGCTCGCAGTCGCGGACGAGTTCATGGGCGGAGCCGCACCCGCATGCGACTTCTACGTTCGACAATCCGGACGCACGCTCAGCGGTCCGGCCGGCAACATCTACTTCTACGACATCACGGAAGAGAAAGAACCGACGCTCCTCGGCTGGATCAACCCGGGCGCGCATTTCACGTACAACCCCGACCCGACCGCGTCGTGCACCGCGCACATCGGCCACCTCATCCCGCACGAAGAACGCGATCTCTTGGCGATGGCGTTCTACGGGGGCGGCGTCGCCATCATCGATTTCACCGACGGCGCGAACCCCTTCATCACGGCGCACTGGGCCGAAGCGAACCCGATGGACGTCTGGTACTACAACGGGTACGTGATCGCCGGCGACGCCAGTAACGGCATCGACATCCTCGGCCTGACAGGAACGTAGAGCCGGGTCAGGCCTGTCCCGATTGCGCGTCGGGCGGCACGTCCGTGACGTCGTCGGATCGCAGCGTGCTGCGTTTGGCGCTTCCGCATTTTCGCGCGGCCTGTTCGCCGAGCATGCGGATGTATTCCTCCGCTTTCGCCTTCGCGGCTTCGACCGCTTCGGGGCTGACGCGCCATTCGGATCCGGTGGTCGGAGCGCCGGCGCGCACGGTCCCTTCCTTGAGCAACGTCTTCACGTGCGAGTCGGCAAGCGTCATGTTCGGGCCCCCGAGCCCAAGGAGCCCTGTTTAAGCCCTTTCGTCGCGGCCTGGAACAGGCTTCGTTTGCGCGGGCACATGTTCGCAAGGCCATATCAGCCGGGAACACGCCTCCCGGGACCCGTCCATGCGGCGACTCCTCGTCGTGCTCGTACCCGTCCTCTTCGCCATGCCGGGATGCGTCCTCCCCGGAGACGCGGCCGGCACGAGCGGCATCCACGGCCAGGCCCTAATCGGCCCGTCTTGCCCCGTGGAGAAAAATCCGCCCGATCCCAACTGCGCCGACAAACCATACACGGGAACGCTTGCCGTTGTCTCCGCGGACGAGTCGCGGGTCATCAAAGAATTTGAATCCGAAGAAAACGGCACGTTCCGCGTCCCTGTTCCCCCCGGCGTCTACTGGATCCGGCACGCGGGTTCGAGCACGCCGCCGACCTGTTCGACCAACGAGACCATCGCGGTCTCCCCGGGCAACTATTCGTGGGTGTTCGTGCAGTGCGACTCCGGCATCCGGTGACCCGATCCCGGCCGCAGACTTATCAACCGTCCACCAGGTGGCGAGGAAGAGGCCCGAGGCATGGCGACCTTGACGCAAGAAAAGAACCGGTTCCTGACCCGCGTCGATTTCGAAACAGCACGGGCCATCATCCGTCAACACATCCGACACACGCCACTCGTGACGTCGCGGATCCTCAGCGAGAAAACCGGTTTCGATGTGCGGCTCAAAGCCGAGATGCTGCAACGAACCGGCGCGTACAAGATCCGCGGAGCACTCAACAAGATCGCCAACCTAACACCCGAGGAGCGCCGACGCGGTGTGATCTGCTCCTCCGCCGGAAACCACGCGCAGGGCGTCGCCCTCGCCGCCAAGATCCACGGCGTGAAAGCGGTCGTCGTGATGGCGAAGAACGCCACCCCCTCCAAGATCGAAGCCACCAAAGCGTACGGCGCCGAAGTCGTCCTGCACGGCATGATCTGGGACGAAGCCAACGAAAAATGCAAAGAACTCGCCCGCGAGCGCGGACTCACCATCATCCATCCCTTCGACGATCCCCAACTCGTCGCCGGCCAAGGCACGTTAGGGCTCGAGATCTATGAGGACTGGCCGCAGGTGGACGTCGTCGTCGTGCCGATCGGAGGAGGCGGACTCATCTCCGGCGTCTCCATGGCCCTCAAGAGCCTCAACCCCAAGATCAAAATCGTCGGCGTCGAATCCTCCGGCGGCGACAAGATGAAACAGAGCGTCGAAAAAGGCGAACACGTCACCCTGTCCAAGGTCGACACCATCATCGACGGCCTTCGGGTCAAACGCGTCGGCGACTACACCTTCGAAGCTGCACGCAAACACGTCGACCAGTTCGTTTCCCTCCCGGACGAACAGATCTTCGAAGCCGTGCTCTGGACGATGCACCACTGCAAACTCGTCGTCGAAGGCGCCGCGGCCGCACCCGTCGCCGCGCTTCTCCACGGCCTCGTGAAGGCCCCGAAGGGCGCCAAGGTGGCTGCCGTGTTGAGTGGCGGCAACATCAACCTCGACCAACTTCGCGGACTCAAGTGGAACTAACGCTTCGCCGCCGCCGGCAATCGTAAGGGCCGCGGCGGCGTCAGGATCGCCTCGGGGTTCGTGCGCCAAGTCTCCGGCTGCACGTCGATGTACAACTCGATCTCGTTCCCATCCGGATCGGCGATGTAGAGACTGTGCGTCACGCCGTGGTCGGTCGCGCCGCCCACCTGCACGCCGTTCTTTCGAAGCGTCTCGAGCACGTCCGCAAGTTCTTGGTCCGTCGTCCCCACTTTGAGACCGAAGTGGTAGAGGCCCGTGCGTCGACCACGCGGGGGCGCAGCCGCGGCTTCGCCGACCTCCAAGAGCAGGAGTTCGTGGTGGGTGCGTCCGGAGGAGAAGAGTGCTCCGGGGAAGCCGGCTGGCACGGGGATCGCCTTCCAGCCGAGGACGTCGCCGTAGAACTTGCGTGAACGTTCGACGTTGCGCACGTAGAGCACGATGTGCCCAAGCTCGTGTACGACCATACTGTCGTTCCACGGAACGTCGAGCGTACTGTAAAAGGAGTGAGTATCCTGACCCAGTAACCATGCGTTTAAACGGTCGAACGGGAAACCCCAGCGCACGGAGAAAAGCGGATGCCGTTGCCCAAGCCCAGCGTCGAGGAGATTCTCACGTCTCACAAGTCGAACGGCCACGGCCGATCCGAGGATGTCTCCATCGCTGCCGTCGCAGACTTACCGACGCGCGAAGGCGAATTCCAGATGGTCGCCTTCCAATCCGGCGACGGTAAAGAGCACGCCGCGCTCGTCAGCGGCGACATCGCAGGAAAACGGGATGTCCCTGTCCGGTTGCATTCCGAATGCCTGACCGGCGACGTGTTCTCCTCGCTGCGCTGCGACTGCCGCCAACAACTCGAATACGCGATCCGCGAAATCCGAAAACAACGCTGGGGCATCATCCTCTACTTGCGCCAAGAAGGACGCGGAATCGGCTTTGCCAACAAGATCCGAGCCTACCAACTGCAGGAACGCGGCTACGACACCAACCAAGCCAACGAAGCCCTCGGCTTCAAAGCAGACGAGCGGGACTACGAGGTCGCCGCGCACATGCTGCGCGCCCTCGACGTTAGATCCGTGCGGTTGATGTCCAACAACCCCGACAAAGCCCGGGACCTTCGCACCCACGGCGTCGAGGTCGCCGGACGGATTCCCGTCATCGTCCCCGCCACCCGCTACAACGCCTCGTACCTCGAGACGAAACGGGTCAAAAGCGGACACTTGCTCGACAAGGTGCCCGCGACCATCGTCGGCGAGCAGCTCGATTGTCTGCACCGGGCGTCGAACAAACAGCCACGCGCGACGCCGTTGACCGAACCCGGTTAAGCGGGAACGACGCGCTTTTTCGAGCCGGGTCGCGGCGCGATGCGCGCCCACTCGCTCTCGAGCGCGACGATCTCCTGGTCGGAGAGTGTGAGAGATTCGCGAAGCCGCGACAGCATCAGCATCTCTTTGGCCGTGAGCACGCCGTCCGACCAGGCGATCGCCAACGCTTGGCGGTACGTGTCGCGTTTGTTCTCGAGCGTATAGTTGGGATCGTTCTCCCGCACGTTCGGCATGGCGACGTCGGCGAACCGTCGGGCCAGACGTTGAAGCGGATGCATGGCGAACACCAGCAATCCGGTCGCTACGGCCCCGGCCGCTACGCCCAAGGCGTCTCCCGCCAAGTTCTGGACGATCTGTTCGACGACGAAGAACACGCTGACGAACGCGGCGGCGACGCTCCCGCGATTCACCGTCCACTTGATTTTCAGGTCGATGTCAAAAAGTTGCTGCCGGACGATGGCGTACGCGAGCACGGCGACGCCGACGAATCGGGAGAGACCGAGGATCCCGATTTTGTTCCAGTCGTCGGTGAGAAGGACGAATCCGCTTCCGATGACGGGCAACGCGAACCCGGCCCAGCCGATCGTGTGGAACAAAACGCGCTCATCCGGTGTGGACGTGGCGGCGTTGCGGAACCACAAAGCCCCGACGAGGAGGCAGAGGATGACGATGCTGCCGTAGCCGAGGAAGATGAGGGCGCGCGGTCCGCCGAACGTGGTCATCGTGTGGCCGCTCCCAGCGAGGGCGACGTAGGGAAGCAACGCCAGCGAGACCAACGCGCTTTGTCGGCGCTGCTTGCTGCGCGTCGGTCCAGCCAAGGAAGGGAGGCGCCAGGCGAGGAGGATGAGGAAGAACGCCAGGGAGTCGAGGAGCCCCCAGAAGATGAGCATCCCGGGCACGAACCAAATCGGTGGAAGGCCCGAGAAGGGAAGGAGGCCGAACTGGTCGACGAACAGCTTCAACACCACGAGTTGGAACACGACCACCGCGCCGAGGATGACGGCAGGAACCACCAGCACGTGCCGGCCGCGCTTCCCAAGTGGCAGGGGGAACCGCGCGGCGATGAGGTAGAGGAATGGGATCGAGATGGCTGCGGCGACCAGGTACACGGCGATCGTCCAACTACCGGTCCACGCGAGGTAATCGGGTCCGAGATTCGCGAACAGATACGCGATCCCGATCAGGGCGGAGAACACGGCGAACGCGTTGCTGAGCACGCGTCGTGGCCGGACAAGCGCGATGAGAAGGCCGAGAAGGACAAAAACGACGCCGCTTGCCAGGTCGATGGCGAGACCGAACCCGATCCACGCGTCGCCCGTGTGCACTGCAGGTCAACGTATGCGGCGTTTCAAGGAGTTTTGCTCTGCGTTCCGTCGACAGCCGAAGCGCGGCGGAGCCGGATTCTGGCGCCGAGCCAGACGCCTGCGAGTGAAAAACCGATCGCGCCCGCGACGAGAAGGAGCGCGGTGACGAGGATGTTCCCCTCATCCCAGGCAAGTACCGCCGAAAGCAGGACCGTAGGAGCCGCGAGGAACCAAGGAACGAGCTTCTTGCTCGTGGGCACCGCGAACCCAAGACCGAATCCCCCGACTCCGAGGACGGATGCGAGGATGGCGACGACAGCCATGCGTTCGTCGTCGGACCCGTCGGCGAACAGCGCCGGCCCAGCGAAGAACAATGCGCCGCCAATCCCGATGGCCACGGCGACCGCCGAGCTGACGCCGAGTTTCATTGCGCTCTCCACGTACCCCGGCACAGCGGGTCCGGGCTTCAACTATCCCTTAAGTTCGAAATGCGGGTTCTCGATGACCCCGATGTGATGCCCGAACGGATTCTTGACGGTCGCCACCTTGATGCCTTCCCCGACCTCGTGGACATCGACGACGACGGACGCGCCGAGCTCGACGAGTTTCTTCACGGCCTTCGTCGCGTCAGAAACCCCCCAATACGCAAGCCCAGAGCCCGCGCTGACCTTGCCTTGGATGTCCGGGTCGAGGCCGAGCTCGAAGCCGCCGACGTTGAACCCGACGTAGAACGGTTGATCGAAGTACGGTTTCGTCCCAGTGGCTTGCGCGAACCACGCTTTGGCTTTGTCGAGGTCCTCGACCTTGTAGATGACCGTGCGGAGTCCTTGGAACATGGTGAGGAGCGCGAGTCGGATCGTCGCCTAAGTACCCGATGGGGAGGTCGGTGAACGTGAAACGGGGGATTGTCCTGAAAATCGGAAGTTCTAACTAATCTGACTCATTCTCTCCTGT
>CAYOZB010000060.1:0-16790 GCA_964408365.1 uncultured Halobacteriales archaeon
TTACACGAACTTGAGGACGTCCATGCCGCGGCTCAGGTCGCCCGTGAAGAGGTAGCCTTGGTTGTACCAGGTCTCCCACGTGTTGGAGCCTTCGGCGAACTGGTCGATGACCCGGGGCTGGGTGCCGATCTCGACGCCCGTGAAGTCGACAAGGATGACGCCGGCTCCGTAGAAACTCATCGCGATCATGTCGCGTCCTGGTTGCGGCACGAGGCGGCCGTGGTGGGCCGTGCAGCTTCCCGTCGGGCTGGGTTTCATGGTAGGGTCGTTGAGCGGGCTGTACCAGCCCAAGAGTTGCGGATCGGTCTCCGTTGTGACATCGTAGAACCACAATGCGCCGATCGGGGTGCTGACCGCGCCCGCGGGTGTGTTCGCACTGGCGACGCATCCGGGCGGGGAGCTTCCGCCGCCGTTCTCGTCTCCGACGAGGAGGATGGAGCCGTCTTGGGACAGGCCGGCGAAGTGGGCCCACGGGGCTTGGGGTAGGTCGCTGAAGCTTTGGAGTTCTTGGTTGCCGTGCGGCATCGGGACGCTCACGATGACCTTGGGGTCGATCGGATTGGCGGTGTCCCAGATCTGCACGTACTCGACGCCGGCGCAGATGGCTCGATACTTCGCTTCGGCGACATTGTTCCAGAAGTAGACGTGGTGGCAACCGAATCCGTTCGTGAAGTTCTGCACGAAGCGCGGGTTGGTGGGATCCGACAGGTCGTAGATGCCGGTCGTGCTGGTGGCTTGAGCGATGTCCGCGCTTCCGCCGTTGCTCGCCGCATTGTACACGATAGGCGTGCCGGGGACGACGCCGACCTTGTGACTGCGGATCGCGATCGTCGACAATCCTTCGGGCGCGTACGGGTCGGTGATGTCCCAGACGTCGAGTCCGCGGCTCGTTGAAAAGACGGCGGCGAGTCGGCCATCGGGGAAGGCGATCGTGGCGGCGCCGCGGTGGCTTGTCATGCCTTCTTGGGGCGGGAAAGTGGAGAGAAGGACCGGCTTCGTGGGGTCGCTGATGTCGACGAGTGTCGTGTTGGAGCCCGGTTCGATGGCGATGGAGCCGAAGATCGCCATGCCCGCGCCGCGCGTGACGCCCTCTGGCGTTGGGGAGACGAGTTCCAATCCGGTGATGGTCGCGGGCAACGGCGCGGCGGGGATGGGCTTCCACCACTTCGAAACTTTTTCGCCGGTCGCGGGCGAGGAGAGGGTCGGGAAATTGTAGGCGGGGTGCGGCGCGTTCTGCGGGTCGTTCCAGAGCGCATCGCCCGGGGTGAGGACCAGTTCGGCGACGGCGTCGACCACGCGGCCGCCGGCCTTCTTGCTTTTACCGGTGAACACGGAGCCGCCTTCTTCCAAGCAGCCTGAGAACGCTGCCGAGACCATCACCAAGGTGAACGCGACGACGAGGGCTTTCATCACGCCGAGAGCCCGGGTGGGGGTTCTTGAGGTTTGTGTGCGACGGGCCGCAATTACCCGATGGACGTGTAGGTCTCGTCGCCCAGCGGATCGGCGAAGAAATGCAGCACGTGCAACCCGTTGCCGATGTCCGAGGCGTAGAGGTAACCGTCCTTGAGCACGACGTCCCACACGTTCGGTGTGAGGCCGCTGCCGCCGGGACTGCTCGTGAAATAGAATCCCAAGGTGGGAACATTGTCGTCTTTCAAAGCGGTGCGGGTGGGATCCGCTCGAGCCGCTTTCACGTATGCGGCGGCGTCGATGAGCCACACGCCAGCGTGGTAGTGCGCGGCGTAGATTCGTCCGTGGAGGAATTGGAGGTTGTGCATCGAGTAGACGCCGACGCTGTCGCGTCCGCTCGAGTCCTTGCCGGGGTTGAGCCATTTTCCCAGGGTGAGAATGTCGGAGAGATCCGTGGCGTCGAGGAGATACACGTAGCCGACGGAGTAGCCGCTTGCGGATCCGGCTGGGTCGATGATGGCTCCGTTCTCGGTTCCGGCCGCGATGTACCTGCGGCCGTCGATGAAGTCGACGCCGACCGTGTGGATGTCGCCCAGGTCGCCGTTGAAATCATCCCACGCGCCGATCTCGATGGGCTGCTTCGGATCGGATACGTCGACGACGCGGACGCCGAGGTCCCAGTACGCTGCGAGCATCAGTGGTTTCCCAACGACCGGGTCGTCGTAGACCATCATGTCGTGGACCTGGTGGGCGAACGAGTCCCCGTCGGGCAGGTGCGTGTTGATGCGGTCTTCGGGAGCGACGATGAAATCGCTCACATGCACGAGGCTCGGCGGTTCGCGGACGAACTCGTAGATGCCGATGCCGGAGCCGAACGGGACTTCGTGCGGTTTGGAGCGCGCAAGGAACACGTACTCTTTGCCCTCGATCTCTTTGATGTAACACATGTGGCAGCTCGTGCCGGTCGCATCGTTGACCATCGTCGGGTTCGTCTTGTCACGCACGTCGACGATCTCGCGTCCCATCACGATCGCGTACGCGCCGTCCTGCGTGACCTTCACGTCCGCACAATTCCGGTTTGAGGTGTATTGACCGACAACGACCGGAGCGGAGCGGTTCGTGATGTCGAGGATGCGGAATCCGCCCCCCGAGCACTGGTACGCGTAGCCGCCGATGATGTCGAGTTCGCTGAACCCTTGACCTTGCTCGCCGGGAACGTGCGCGAGCGTCTCGACGTTCTCCTGATCATGGTGCTGCTCGGCGTTGGTGTGGCTGTGTCCGATGTCCGCGTCGCCGGCCAACGGGTCGCGCGTCACGCGTTTGATGTCCTCGAGGGGAACGTACGTGTGCGGCGGCACCCACGCGGGCACGACGATGTCGCCGTCGTCGATGACGCCGATCTCGCCGTCGAGACATCCGGCGAACAAAGCCACCGCGGCAACGAGGAGGAGCAAGGCGCGCATCGTGCCGACGTGCGGCTGGGGCTGTTTATCGTTTTCGTCGCGTGACGACCCGCCAAGAAGACGTGACGCAATTGCTCTCGCGCGAACCGGGCCTCAGCCAGACCGACTTCGCGACGCGACTCGCGTTGCAACGCAAAGCCGCCCAGTACCATCTCGACCGGTTGGAACGAGCCGACGTCGTGCGCTCCCACCGCCGCGGCCGACGGGCCCTTTGCTTCCTTCCCGACCAAAACACGGCCCCGGCCGGCTCTTCCGCCTCCTCGGGGCCTCGTAAACGGCGGTCCGGCGGCCGAGGATAGAGCCACAGCCCTTATGTCGAACCTCGGTTTCCGTGCTATTGGGTATCTCATGCGACCGATGGTCTCCCTAAGCGTCCTCGCCCTCTTCGTGATCTCGTTTGCTGGCTGTTTGGACGATGCCGTCCCAACAGTGGGCGAATCCGTGAATGAGGCCCCGGCTATCGCTGTCGATGAAAGCCTGCGGATCGAGGCCAAGGACTGCATCCAGGGTGGCGGCAACAGCGTCTACAAGGGACCCAGCACGCTCGGACCCTTCCCCTCGGCGAACCAACTCCCCGAAATCGGAAACCCGACCATCGGCGCGTTCGGCGCCGTCTTCGAACCCGGCGACGTCTCCTGGGGCATCTGGCACGTCGGCACCATGTGCAAATCCTACACCTACATGGGCAAGGAGTACCAGGACTTCAACATGGGTTGGATCGCGGTCATGATCGAACGCCCCGACTTCGATGTCTGGGGCGAGCCACGCATCCAGTACATCGTTGCCGACCTGAGCATCAACAACGACGACTTCGCCAACACCACGAAGGAGTTCACGGGCGGCGCCGAAATCAGCAAATCGACCGACATGGTCGTCGAGTGGCTCGCGCCCGAGAAGTACTTGCACGTCATCATCCAGGAAGCCAGCCACGGCCAGTTCGAGTTCACAGCGGAGATCCACAAGGAATTCGCGAAGAAGGAAACGGAGCACATCCGGTTCTGGATGCTTCCGCGCACGGACGGCATGGGACACGCGCACTGCGAAGCGAGCCTTTGTGCTGCGGATGATGAAGCGCCGCTGTACCGGCCGATTTCCATTGACGTCTTCGACACGGCCACGGGCGGCGGAAAGAGGCTCGCGGGCGAGAGCGTCGGGACGTTCGCGCACGTCAATGGCGAAGAGTTCCACCCCGGCAACCCACTCGGACACTACCAGGATGGCTTCGACCGGACGATCGTCATCGGCCCGGCTCCCGAAGGCATCACGTACGACCAGACCTGGCTTCACTAGGTCCGGCGGGCGAAAAGACCTAATCCCGCCCCGTGCACTGGGGCGCGTCCATGAACCGCGTCGCGTCCCTGATCCTCGTGCTGCTCGTCGCCGGCTGCTTGGGCGGCACAACGCCCGAACGGATCCCTGATGAGGATGCGTCTACGCCGCGTTTGAATCCGCTGACGGCCGAAGGCGCGCAGATCATCGACGACGGCGTCAACCGCACTTTCCGTTGGGCAGGCGCACTCGGAGCAGGCGCGCAGCCACCCCTTGCGGGAGCCGCTCCAGGATCCGACGCCGACACGTTCCTGATCCCCGTCGACGGCTCCGTCGCCACGCTCACCTTGGAACTCGACTCGACCGCACCCGCGGTCGCGGACTTGCGCACGAACGCAAGCCAACGCGCGTGCGGCACGCGAAGCGGACGCACGTGCACCGTGGTCGTCCCGAACGAGGAACCGGCCGAGTGGCAGTTGACGGTCACGTCACTGGCGCCGGAAGGAACGTCGTACGAGGTCCGCATCACGCTTCACCCATTAGCGCCCACGTTCGGCACGGATCCGCATCCGCTGGGCATGTACACGATCCATGAAGCCGACCACGGCGGCGGCGAACCCACCCTCGCCGTGCTCAAAGACGGTCGAGTCTTGGTCGTCGCCAGCAGCGACGTTCTCCGGCTCAACACGGACGGATCGTGGGATGATGTGACGCCACCGGTCGACGCCGCTGCCCAACAGACGCTCGATCCGTTCCTGGTCGGCGACCGCGTCACCGACCGTGTCTACAATACCCAACTCGCCCAGTGCTTGCGACTTTCGTGGACCGATGACGCAGGTGAGACCTGGGTCACGAACCCGGCCGCGTGCGGTGGACCGGAGCAGCATCACCAAAAACTCGCGGTCGGACCCGGACCCGCCGGGCGACGCGTCGTCCACATGGGCACCATGAATCTCGCCTCGTGGCTCACGACCGACGAAGCGGTGATCGTCCACTCGCGAAGCTTCGACGACGGGTTCGCTTGGACCCAGAACCCTGCGTTGGTGCGCGAGGTCCATGGTATGGAGCCGCGCGCGGTGGGGAACATCGCTGTCGGCGACGACGGCACCGTGCACATGGTCGCGTACTTGTGCGACGCGTTCGTCGACGCACAGTACAATGGTCTCGCTGTGGGTCGCTCGATGGATTATGGTGCGACGTGGACGTGGCAGCGCATCGGAAAAGGCGGCGGAGCGTGCGAAGGCATCGACCCGGGCCTTGCGGCGATCGGAAACGCCGTTCACGCGGTCTGGTGGGACTCGTCGGATGGCGTCTCGCGCGTCTGGTACTCTGGCAGTCAGGACTCCGGCGCCACCTGGTCCTCGCCTTCTGCCATCCCGACGCCTGGTTTGCATTCGTTCGAACTGGTCGATGCCGCGGCGACCGATGGACGCGTTGCCGCCGCGTTCGTCGCGAACCCCGATTCCGACAAGGGTCCGAACCAAGTGGATGGTTGGAGCCGTTGGTACCCATACGTCGCCACCCTCGATCTGACCGCCGACGGCGCCTCATGGGACGTGGTGCGGCTTGAAGACCACCCGATCCAACTCGGTCCGATCTGCATCGACGGACCCAAATGCATGGACGGCTCCCGCAATCTCCTCGATTTCATCGACGTGCAGTTCGGACCCGAGGAACGGGTCCATGTCGCGTACCCGGACGGCTGCGACCAAAACTGCACCTACTTGTGGCAGAGCCGTCAAGCAATGCTGCGCGTCGCCGTGGAAGACCCGTCCTAAGCGGTGTTGCGACACAAAAAATGGTTCGGAAGGGGTTTATCCGCAACCCTGGATGGCGCGCCCGGACGCATGCGCAGGGCCGGCATCTTCTGGTTCGAGTTCTTCACGTTGATCCTGGTCGTCGTCGCCGTCGCTGGGACCCTCTTGCAGACCGGCCGCTCGGCCCCGGATTTCGCGATCACGCAGGTCGGACCCGTCGTCGTGACTCCGGCCGTCTTGATCCTGGGGATCCTCGCCTTCGGTGGCTTGCTCATGGGGATCCACGGTTGGTTCCACCGCGTCGGAGCGACCACCCGCATTCACCAAGCCGAAGGCGCAGCCGCCGCCGCGGATCTTCTCAAACTCATCTCCAACAATCCACCCGGCACGGTGCAGGAAGGGGAGAGCCTCGACGCGCATCTGGGTTCCGTCACCGAGGCCGTCGTGAAAGCAACAGCCGCAACGGGCGCGGCGCTCGAGGTCATTGAGCAGGAAACCATCAAGAAAGCGTTCGCCGCCGGCAGTTTGGCTCCGTACAAGGGAATCGGTGCGACGGTGCGTGGCACCCTGATTGCCAGTGCGATGGATTCGAGCACGGTCATCGAGTGGCATGAGCCGCCGCGGACGCCCAAAGAATCCCAGACGCCGGGCGTCAAGAGCATGCTGCTGGCGCCCGTGCGGATCGGTTCGCGCACGTTGGGGGTGTTGCGCATCGTCCACCCGGAGCTTCACGCATTGGCCGGACAACAGCCGGTCGTCGAGACCGTCGGACGGTACGTCGCTTCGGTGTTGTGGAAGGCGCCTGCGGTCGCGTTCGAGGAGAAGGAAGCCGAACGCGAGATGGGGGAACGCGCAGGCGCCACCGAATCCCAGGCGCGGATGCAGCAACTGATGGAATCCCTCGACGCGGCCGTCTGGATCACGGAGCCCACCTCTGGGGAGACGATCTTTGCCAATTCCGCGTTCGAACGGATCTGGGGACGACCCGCCGAAACCCTCACCCGTTCTGCCAAAGCGTGGCTCGACCCGTTGTCTCCCGAGGACCGCAAACGCATCGAGAAATCGTTGCCCGCGGAGCCGGATGAGGAAGCGGAACTCCACTACAGTTTCAACCGACCCGACGGCACCCGCGCTTCGATCGTGCACCGACGCATCCCCCTGCGGGACAAGCACCGTGACCTCGTCGGCGTCGGCAACATCGCCACCGACTCCAGCGAACGTCATGGCATCGCCGAAGAACTGTCCGACCTTCGACGTCACTTGCTCGAAGCCACCGAGATGGGCCCCGTCATCGCGTACAGCGCACGGCCGGGCGGAGACTTCAGCCTCACCTTCATGACGCCGAACGTCCGCAACCTCCTCGGGTACGGGCCCGACTCGTTCCTCGGCGACGCGACGTTCTGGTCCGCCCACTTGCATCCCGACGATCAGACCCGCGTGTTCGAAGGCTTGGCGCGGCTCTTCGAGAAGGGACGGTTGCAGCAAGAGTACCGGTTCCGACACGCGGACGGCACGTACCGGATCCTCTTGGACTCGGCGCGGCTCGTGCGTTCCCAAGACGGAGAGCCCATCGAGATCGTCGGATACTGGATCGACATCACCGACCGACGACGCATCGAAGAAGGAATGCAGTACAGCTTGAACCGGATCAAAGAACTGCAAGACGGCCGCACGCGTCTTCTCAACAACATCGCCCACGACCTCGGTGCGCCGCTTACGCCGATCGGGTTGCAGATCCACCTGCTCAAAGGCCGTCCGGATTTCCCGGAAACGTCCCGCCGCGGACTCGAAATCATCGCCCGGAACGTCGACCACCTGGGCCTCCTCATCCAGGACCTCAAGGACGTCGCCCGTTTGGAAGCAGGCCAACTCAACGTCGACCTCGAGGCCGCCGACGCGGCCGAGATCATCCAGAACGGCGTCGAATCGTTCCAGGAAAGCGCGAAGGAACGAGGCGTCACCCTCAACGCGTCGATCGAGAGACCGTTGCCCACGATGGCCGACACGCAACGACTCAACCAGGTGATCTTCAATTTCATCACGAACGCCTTGAAGTTCACTCCGCAAGGCGGTAAGGTCGAAGTGCGCGCGCAGAAACTGGGGCCCAAGATCAGCGTCGAGGTCCAAGACTCCGGCCGCGGGTTGACGAAGGAAGAGATGGACAAACTGTTCAAACCGTTCAGTCAGGTCCACGACCGCACCAAGATGAAAGAAAAAGGGACCGGCCTGGGGCTCTACATCTGTAAGGGCCTCATCGAGAAGCACGGCGGACAGATCGGCGTCGAGAGCGAAGGCCACGGCGCTGGTTCGACGTTCTTCTTCACGCTCCCGATCCGGGGCGTCGAACAACCGCCGGCCCCGCCGGCCGCTCCGGCGGAACCCGTGCCCGTGGTCCCGGTCCCCGCACCGGCGTCAAGGCAGGCGCCGCCGCCGACCGAACCGCCCGAGGCGTCGTCGCCGCGACCCAGGAAAGCGCCGGGGAAACGAACACCAGCGACGAAGCGGCCTACGGGCTCAACGGGCGCGAAGAAAAAGCCCGCAGCGCGTGCTCGGAAGCCGAAGACCGAAGGCGGCCCCCCTTCAGGCTAGCACCTCGTCGACGCGCGGCTTGATCGGCGAAACGATGGGTCTGTCCGGATTTGAACCGGAGTCCCGAGCTCCCAAAGCTCGAAGTATACCAAACTAGCCCACAGACCCGAGCGAGACCTTGCGGAAACCGCGGTTCGATTTAAACCGCACGAGACCCGGGCAAAGAACAAGATCTTGCAGAATACATCCGCGGAAAGAACGGAAACAGACCGGTCGGATTATCAGGGCGAGTTTCCGTGCCGCGTCGCAGGAAAACATTTTGTCGCTTCGGATCTCCGCGGTCGCCTTCGTGCTGATGACCACGCTCGCATTGTCCGGCTGCGCCGCCCCTGACGAGCAAGGCACCGTAGGCATCGCCGTCACCGATGCGCCCGTTGACGACTACTCCTACGTCAACGTCACGTTCTCTCGCGCCGCGATCCACAAGGCGGACGTTGAGAACGGCAGTGGTTGGATCGAGATCGTGAACACGACCCAGACCATCGACCTGCTCGCGCTTCACAAGAACCAGACAAGCAAGGCCCTCGGCTTTGCTGACGTCGACGCGGGACGCTACACCCAGATTCGCGTCTACGTCGACAACGTCACCGCGATCAAGAAAGACGACGGCTCCCAAGTCAGCATGACGGTCCCGTCCGGCGTCCTTCGCACCTCGAAATCATTCGAGGTCAAGGCCGGCGGCAACACCACGCTCACGTTGGAAATCGATCTCAACAAGAGCATCTCGTGCAACCAGCAGGGTTGCAAGTTCTCGCCCGTCCTCGGGAAAGTCGAAGCCGAGGAGAACGCGTAGGGGGACCTCAACATGGCAAACACAATGAACCTGGTCGTCGGCATCGTGATGATCGTCCTCGGGGTCCTCATGTGCATCGGGGAGCTCGGCATCCAAGCGCTCCTGCCCTACGCGGGCATCGTGCTCATCGTGCTCGGGATCCTGATCCTGCTCCACACGTTGCCTGGAAGCATGCTGTTGGGTGTCGTCGCATTGATCGCGGGCATTCTCTTGGCCGTCGGGTTCTTCGAACTCCCGTCCGGGGTGCGCGAGTACATGTGGATCGTCAACCTCGTCGTCGGCATCGTCCTCATCGTGCTCGGCATCATGCGAGTGATGGGACGCTGACGCGGGCTACAGCCAATTGACTAGCCAATCTTCATAAGGTGCCACGGCGCGTCCCGCATTGCGTGACGACAAAGCGTCCAGCCGGCATCGTCCTCGTGGCGGCCTTGTTTCTCGGATCCGCCGCGTTGCCCGGGTGCGTCGTCCCGGATCCCTCCATCGTCCGCAACGAGCCCATAGCGTCGACATCGATGGTCCTCCAAGCGATGACCGCGGCCAGGGGTTGCCGCGAGGCCGGCTCCATCGCCGTCAACCCGATGCCGGTGAATGCAACGCTGGCGGACGGGTATGAGCGCGCCGACATTGACGGGGAGGTCGACAGCCCTGAAACCGGGGCCGGCGGCCAAACCTTGGAGCCGGGCCCGAAGACAGGCAACTGGCATATGGTCCTCGTCTGCGACCATCACACGGTTGACGGCGTCGACGCCGGCTCCTTCGCGCTTGGGTGGGTGGGGGTCATGGTGAAACCTCCCGCCTGGGACACGAGCGGGATCGAGCGACAGTTCTTCCTCACCGCCCTGTCCGTGAGCGACGAAGTGTTGTTGCAGCGGATTGCGGACGCGTCGAAGGGACATGTCGGCAAGGCGAGCGGGGCGGTCATTGAGTGGCTCCCGCCGATCGCCAAACAGGAGTTCCATTTCGCGTTCGCGGACGAGAGCCATGGGAGATACCAGGCATGGGCGGCCGTCCGAAGTGTGGGGAACCCCGGCATCCCTCCGACGCGGTTCTGGATCAACGCGCCCGCCGTCGGAGCGACGGCCCACTCCCAAGTGGACGGACACGCCGATGGTTACCGTCCATTCTCGTTCGACTTTGAGACTTCGCCCGACGCTGCGTTCGAGAAATTTGTCGAGCGCGACACGACCGACTTTTTTGCGCACCAAAACCCCGATGGGACGCCGGTTCAAGGACACCAAGGGCCGAACGGCGGAGCGATCGTCTGGGATGGGTTTTCGCGGGCATTCACCTGGGGACAGGCGCCGTCCCACGTGGTGCTGCGAGACACATACGTTCACTGAACGATGCGAGACGTCCCCCCGGCATCGCTCGCGTAGGGGGCATTCACATGGCTCGGGCGAGCGGCAACGTTCAGCGTGCGCCGATTACTTCCAGCTGTGTTTGCACTGGTTGCAGTCGTACCGGTTCTTGAGCAACCGGATCTCGATGTCGCGGCTGCCGCAGTCGGGGCACTTGAAGAAGAACAGGTTCCAGCGTCCACGCGTATCGAGGCGCACGAGTTTGTGGGGTCCCGGGCCGACGTCGGTCGACGGCATCGGAGTCTCGATGGCGAGTGGGATGAGGAAGCTGAATTTGGCGCCCGCGCCCAAGCCCGCGCTCTCGGCCCAGATCCGTCCACCGTGCTGGGAGACGATGCCTTGGCAGATGCTGAGTCCCAATCCGGTGCCTGCGCGCGTCTCTTGGCTCGTGTCGTGCACTTGGCTGAACGGTTGGAACAATCGTCCGATCTTGTCGACGGCGATTCCCTGACCGTTGTCTTCGACGACCACGTGCGCGTTGCCCTCGCTCGCAGTCATGCTGATGGCGACCTTCCCGGCGCGCGGAGTGAATTTGAGCGCGTTCGAGACGAGGTTGACGAAGACTTGCGTGAGTCGGTCCTTGTCGCCTTCGACGGCGAGGCCCTCGGGGCCTTCGAATTGGAGCGCCACCCCGGCTTGCGTGGCGGGGTCCATGAATGATTCGACGGCTTGGCGTGCAAGTTGCGCGAGGTCGATGGGTTCAAGGCTGACTTGGAAGCGACCGGCTTCGATGCGGCTGACGTCCAAGACGTCGCGCACGAGCTGTCCGAGGCGTTCCATGTTTCGGTCGAGGATCTCCAACGAGCGTCTCTGGCGATCCGTCAACGGTCCCAGTTTCTCCTCGAGGAGCAACGTGGTCTGGAGTCGAAGAGGCGTGAGGGGCGTCGCGAATTCGTGTGCGGCCGTGTTGATGAAATGGATCCGCATCTCGTTGAGTTCGCGCAACCGTTCGAGTTCGGTGGCGTCGCCTGCGGTGTTGTCGCGTTCAATCCACAGGAATCCCGTGCTATGGGTCGACGGGAGGATGAGCCGCCACGTGCGGCTCGTCCCGTCGGGCAGTTCTGCTTGCCAAGCGAATTCGCGTTTCTCGCTGGCAAAACGCCACACACGTTCGAAGGTCGTGCGTTTGGAACGTGGCCACATGGATCGGATGTCGATTCCGACGATGGAGGCGGTGTCGCGGCCCACTGTGCGCGCGAACAAGGGGCTCGCCCAGACGATGCGTCGTAAGGAGTCAAGCTCGGCAACGGCCAAGGAGCGGGTTTCGAGGGCATGCGCGATACCGTCGAGCGGGGTCATGGTCGGAGCGACAACCCTCGCGGCCGAAGCGGGTCCGGAGGTCGAATCTGGACTGTGGCTGAAGAGTTGAGCTCCCATGTAGGCACCCTGCGCTTTGGAACGGTTCTGTAATCTGGTTCTTTATCTCCTTTCCCAGAAGGGGAGTAATAATGCCGTTATCCGCGGACAGTCGAGCAACAGGGTTGGATGGGGGTCGTCCCAACTTTTAAGGAGCCACCCCTGGTCCGACCCGCCTTAGCATGGCCATTTCCATCGATGCGAAGGAGCGTTGGCGTCGGGGGATCATCGGCCGGGTGCCCATCGCCTCGCCCCGGGGGATGGTCGCCACGGTCCTCGTCGTGCTCACGGCCGCCGTGCTGTTCCTGGACCCCGCCTACCGGTTGTTCAAATGGGTCCTCACCGGAGAGGCTCCGGAAGCGGCGGAACTTGACCGAGAACTCCTGGTCCTCAACCTAGCCGCCAACGCGGTGCTCTTGGTCGGATTCCCCCTTCTTGTGATCTTCATCAGCAACCCCGGCGACTGGGGCGCCCCCGCGAAGCGTCTTCGCCTTCTCGTCAACCGCATCACAGGACTCCAGGCCCTCTTGGGGGCCGCCGTCACCGTTGCGGCGCTTCTCATGCTGGGCACGATCCTCGCGGTCCTCGAACAGACCGGATTGTACCACGCCGAAGAATCGGAGCTCGTTCCCCAGCTCCAAGCCCTCCTCACCCCGGCCGTGATCGTCGCCGTCCCCATCCTAGCGGCCGTCACCGAGGAGATCTATTTCCGAGGGTTCCTACAACCCCGCGTCGGCATCATCGCCTCGAGCATCCTCTTCGGGCTCGTCCACAGCGGCTACGGCACCATCCTCCAACTCGTCGCACCTTTCGCGCTCGGACTCCTCTTCGCCTACCTGTTCCAACGAACGCGAACCCTTTGGGCACCCATCGCGGCCCACTTCACGTTCGACTTCATCCAGTTCCTCGCCCTGTATTTCCTGCGCTGACCAGTATCAATGCAAACACCGACCGAACGTGGTTGAAAAGCAGCGCCGAAGCCTGGTTTTCCGTAGAACAGCCCGCTACCTCAAGCTTTTATGGGGGACCCAACTGCAAACGCCCTCCATGGCAGAACAGAATATGGCCGCCCCGGCCAAACCTTCAGTCCTGACGAAGGGATTCCGGGACGAGCTGGATCTCTTGTCCCGTCACGTGCGCATGCTCCAATTCGTCCAGAAACACGGCCCCATCGGAATCATCCGACTGAGCCAACTGTTGGGCGAGCCGAAACACAAAGTCCGCTACTCGCTGCGCATCCTCGAGAAAGAGGGCTACATCAAACCCAGCACCGCCGGAGCGCAGGGCACCGAGAAAGTCACCCAGTTCTTCCAATCCGTCGAGACCCTCTTGGGCGATGTGACGAAGAAGATCCAAGAACTCCTCGGGGACCTCAAGAAAGGTCCGCAGTAGGGCTGCGACAACAGGCCTTATATCGAAAGTTGCGAGGTGCCTCTGCGTTGAACGCCACCGCTCGAACAACCATGTGCGGCCTTCTCGCCGCGCTCGTCCTGTCCGGCTGTATCAGCGGCGGCGACGAAGGATTGCCAGTCACCTCGAGCATGGCCGCTCCGCCGCCGACCCCAAAACTCGTGAGCACGCTCCCGGTCCACGCGTGCCCGGGCGAGGGTGTGCCGGCGCAGACCGCGCCGCTCACGCAGAGGTTCATCGTCGACGAAGGCTTCGACCAACTTGTCATCGAGTACGGCGAGACCGGTCAAGGCCTTGTCACGCCCTCCATCCGGTTCGTCGAAGAGAACGAGTACATTTGGGGCAACGACCAGCGGCAGGTCAACTCGGGCCTCTGCGGCATGCACGGTGCCCACGGACCCGGCGAAGAGCTCGCCGTCGAACCCGGCGAATACGAATCGAAAATCCAATACAACGGATCCGTCGACATCGCCTTCACGATCACCGCACGCTCGAGCCGCAGCAACGACACGATGCACACGGACCACTGAGACCATCGTCTTCATCGAGTGGAAACCTATTTTGGGAGGGTGGCTTTCGGTCGCCCCCCAACGGTGCCGTGGTAGCTCAGTTGGTTAGAGTACTCGGCTGTTAACCGAGTGGTCGCCGGTTCGAATCCGGTCCACGGCGTTCCAATCCATGAAGTTCGAGAAGGCGCCGCCTGAGAACGTCGATCTTCTCGACCGCATCGTGGGACACCTACCCGCGACGGTCAAGCGTCCCATGTTCGGTTACGCTGCGTATTTTGCGGGCGGCAAACTCGCAGTCGGTTTGTTCGCGGACGGCATCTGCATGCGATTATCCGACGAAGACCGCGCCACCGCGTTCAAGATCAAAGGCGTGGAACCGTTCGCGCCGATGGAGGGACGCGTCATGAAAGAATACGCGTTCTTCACCAAGGCCGCCTTGAGGGACGAGAAGCGGCTTGCAACCTGGGCCCAGAAAACCGTCCAGTTCACCTTGTCGAAACCGAAGAAGAAACCGGCACCGAACTCGAAGAGGGCGTAGTTCAGTCGTCGCCGTCGTCCGGCTCCGAGGATTGCAGTTCCTTGACTTTGACCGCACATTTCTGCGCGAGTTCGGCGCGGAACTTCTTGATCGCGTTCCGGTTCTGGTCGAGCTTCGCGTCCTTGCCCTTCAGGGGCTCGGTCTCGACGCAGAAGTTCGCGAACTGTTGAAGCGGCTCTTCGAGTTCCTGGAGCTCCTTGAACGATTTGACCTCGACGTTGCGAAGCTGCTTCACGATGCCGAGCAACTCGGTCGCGTACGCCTTCATGTCTTCGACCAGGTCCGCTTCGGCGGGTTCCGGCGGGACTTCCTGGTTCTCTTGTTTGAGTTCGAATTCGAGGACCTTGGCTTCGATCTGCCGCTTGAGCCCAAAAAGCTCCTTGCGCATGTTGGTGAGGTTGGGATCCTGTCCGTTGAGGTCTTCGGTGCTTGCGAGGAACAATTCGACGGCGGTGACCTGGTTGTCCCACATGTAGAGGGTCTCCGCGTTGACGGGGGTCCGTTGGGCGATTTCGCTTGCGTTGCGCACGTACGAGGGTCCGTCGCGCAGCGCTTCGTGGAGTTGCATAGGGGGAACGACCGCGTCCCGAGCCATGGCGGATTTCTTAAACGCTCCGCCGACGAACGAAAAAACTCATCGTTGGCACAGCGGGCCTTCGGGCAGCTTCGTTCCGGGTGCACGATGAGGCTCTTCGTAAAAGCTGCGCCTTCCAGAACGTGTTCGTCGGGTCCGCCGCTCGTACGGGAGCCTTTATGTGAGCGCGTTCCGAGTGCCGGGTTGTGCATCGGCACGGCCTTTTTTTGGCGTTCACGACGATGCTCCTGGCAAGCGGCTGCGCGGCGCGAGCGGACGACGGGAAACCCGCCGAGGTTCCGATCATTGTTCCTCCGATCATCGAAGCGACGATCCCCCTGCCGCGCGAAGGGGACGTCGCGACGTATTCGACCGACACGTACCGAAGCCTCCTCGAGGTGCGTTCCACGTGGGAAGGCTCCCCGGCGCTCGGAGAAGTCTCGTACCCCATGTTGATGCGCGCCTATGCTCCGCTTGACACGCCGCCCGATTGGCCGCCGTACCGAGAAGCGATCGACCCTACCTCGAACCGACTCGCGTGGAGCGTCGATCCGTGTCCGTTCAACCTCGACGGCGCATGCAAAGGACCGTACCATGATGCCTACGAGACGTGGCGGAACGAGGTCGCCGGTTTGCCGTGGGGATATGGTTCGAGCATTTTCCAAGGCCGCGTTCTTCGAGAAGGCCTCGTGTTCAACGAAACATTTCCCTTAGGGCTCGTGCCCGTGACCGTCCGGTTCGAAGTCGTCGCGGCCCACGTGGCTGTGAACAACACGGAGTTCGACGTGGTCGGGACGTTGCCGTTCTCAGGAAACGCAACCGAAATGATCGCGGGCTCTTGGCGCGTGAGTTCGGCATCCCCGTTCGCGCTCGCGTACCGCGCCAACCTCACGCTCGCCGGCACCAAGACGAGCACGTACAGTTTCGGGATCAATTCGACGCTGACCGAATGGACGCGCGGCACGGGCCCGGTCATCGTGGCCGAACATCCGTCTTGGCGCCCCGCGCCGCTCGAACTGTCGAAATCGTTCCCGCTCGACCGCGGACTGCCGGTCGGCGCCGACGCCGAGTTGGGCTTTGATGGGTACACGTTCCGCGGGGCGTGGCAACACCTACTTCGAGAAGAGCCCGAACTCGCCGCCACGGCCGCGTCTCCAGGATTCCGCTTGTGGCACATGCAAGTGCCACGCGAGGAAAGCTCCGGCGGCCTCGTCCTTCAACAACACCACGTGGAAGGCAGCTTTTCCTACTTCCACGGTGAACGGTTCGACTCCGCGTTCGTCTCGCACGACTGTTCGTGGGTCGACGTGCTCCAACTCGAACTCTCCTGCGACTATTCCGGCACCGGTCCCACCGATGGTACGCGCGGGATGCGCGGCAACGTCTCTTTCGACCAAGCGATCGACCTCCGCGAAGCGCACCGCATTGCCAACGAATCTCTTCCGCGCGCGACGCGCATCTTCACCTTTGGGACGATCACCAACGGCGTGGAAGATTCGTCGGGCCGGCAGGAAGCGTACGGTTTTTCGTTCTACTTTTACCTCCTTGATGAAAACGGTGACCTCTCAACGTCCGGCTTCCTCGGGCACGTGCGTATAGACGCGCTCACGGGCGAGGTCCGTAGCCGCACGCTCGAGAACGTCTGAGCCAAACCCTCTAACGTTCTTCGCGGCATGCGCCGCCTTGTTGGGACCGTAGCTTAGTCTGGTGGAGCGCCCGGCTCATAACCGGGTGGTCGTCGGTTCAAATCCGTCCGGTCCC
>CAYOZB010000061.1:0-16731 GCA_964408365.1 uncultured Halobacteriales archaeon
CCACGGAGGCTGGGTTCAATGTCGGGGTCATTACGGCTAGCGGTACGATTTTCCTACTCCTCTTCGGGACGTTCCTCGGGCTGCCGGGAGCGTTCGCCTACGTAGGGCTTCGTCGCTGGCTTCCAGGTAAGGGGCTCGGACGCGGCCTCGTGTACGGCATGCTGCTCCTGCTTGTTTTCGGAAGCCGCCTCCTGGACGCCGAGAACACTGACTTTGAACTCGTTGGCCACCCATTGGTCAATGTGACGAGTTTCGGCCTCCTCTTTGTTGCCTACGGGGCGCTCGTGGGTGTCCTTGTCGACGGGCTCGACGCGCGTATTCGCGCGCCGCACCGGGTCCACTTCGCCGTCGCGGCTGCTTTGGTCCCGTTCTTCTGCCTGGGGATCCTCGTCGCCGTCTTCGATCCCCCCTCTGACGTGCCTATCCTCTACGCGTCCCTCGTGGGCGCAGCCCTGCTGGTCACGACGTTCATCCTGTGGCGACGCGGGCAACGGCCGTCACTCGTCGCTTTCCTCCCGCCCTGCCTAGTCGGCGGGGCGTACCTCGCTCGCGCTTTGGTGCTCCTGATCGCGTGACGTGGACGAAGGCACACTGAAGACACCACCTGGTGGTTGAAAAAAAAAATGAGTGCGGGGGGCCGGATTCGAACCGACGAACTCCTAAGAGAACAGATTTTGAGTCTGTCACCGTTGGCCGGGCTTGGTTACCCCCGCGCGGGAGCGCCACAAAACGCGACTCTCTTAAAGCGTTGACCCTGCCGCCTTCACTCGTCTGTCGCGGGCTGCGGCTTCTTGGACTTCGAACCGGTCGCCTTCGGGTTCTTCTCCGGTTTGGCCTTCGAGATCTCCGCTTCGGCCGCCCGTTTCCCTTCCTCGGCCTCAGGCTCGTCGCGGCGTCGGCGTTTGTCCTTGCTCTTGCCGTCCGGCTTGGACTTCTTTGACTCTTTCTCCTGTTTCTTCTCCTCGAGTCTGCGCTTTCGCCGTTCGGAGTGGATCTTGGGTGGAATGGGCTGGTTACGACGGTACGCGTCCCACCGGTCGCGGCGGTTGTAGTCGAGCTTCGCACGCTCATCGATGCGTTGGCGCAATCCCTTGCGCGCTTCGTGCGGGTGGGGCAGAATGAAGTGGTGGCGTCGTTTCTGGTCGGCTTCCCACTTGTCCGGGTCAAGACCCCTGGCCGCGGCGAGACGGCGCTTCGTGTCGCGGCGCTTGGCGGCCTTCTCGCGTTGGTCGGCGACCCGGGCGTTCCATTTGCCCATGATGGCGGGCATCATTTTCTTGTCCCACAGCGTCCGCGCGAGCGGCAGACGCGTGAGGATGCGAAGGATCTTCCAGCTCGTGCGAAGGGCCCAGCGAACGATCGCCCACGAGATGCGAACGGCCCAGTAGGCGAGCGCCCAGGCCGCGTACGTGACGTAGTAGACGATGTCGTACGCGAGGATGATCACCCGGAGGATCGTGATCTCGATGATGTACACGATGCGAAGCAGCGTGTTCCAGACGAAGAGGAAGAGCAGCGCAAACAATCGGCCGATGAACTTGAACAACCGGACGACGATGTTCTCCCGGTAGACGACCTCCTGGTCCTCGGTGTCTTCGACGCGCGTGCGACGCTTCGTCGCCGTCGAGGAGATCTTGTTGACAAGTTGGTACCGACCGATGAGTCCCGTCACCGACCAGATCGTGAGTCCGCCGGCAAGGACGATGGCGACCCAGTACGGGGCGACGATGTACCAGAGCGTGGCGCCTTGGAAGTAGATGAGAAGGATCCAAAACGAGACGAAGCTCACGACGAACGTGACCCAATACCAACGGGTCGTGAACGCGGTCTCCTCGATGAGGCGTTGTTGGGGCGTGTCGCCCGGGGCTGGTTTTTTCTCGGCGGGTTTCGGAGCAGCGGCTGGCTTGGTTCCTTTCGTCGTTGCAGCAGGGGCAGTAGGCGTAGACGTCGCAGGCTCAGCCAATGGAATCCACAACTCCTCGCGGGTTGCTGTTTGCCGAGCCCAACAGTTGCAGCTCCCGCGCCCCGAGACGCGAGTTATGAACCCCTCGTTTTAAATGGTTCTCCCTTGAATCTCTCTGAATCGTACTCGTCGCTGTCGTGGTAATCCGGCGGGATGAGAGAAGCGCGTCACGGCCCTCGAGAGGCCCTTGGCGATCCGGACGGGAACGTTCTGCGTGGCGAACTATTCCGAGGTTCTCGTCGGGGTCTTTAGTCTTGGTGACGAAGGCCGCCGCTCAGAAAAAAGAAGTGGGTCCGACCGGATTTGAACCGGTGACCTCCTCAGTGTCAATGAGGTGTCATAACCACTAGACCACGGACCCGTGGTGATTGCGCGGACCAGATTGACACTGTGGTCGGCTACAGGTCCCCCGACTTTGGGTCGCCATAAAAAGGTGATGGGGGGCGAAGCGTCGTGCGCGACGTCGATGGCTGCCTGTGTCGACGGCGGTGAAGGCTCCGTCCCGAGCCTGTTGCATGGGCGAGGGCCGACGCGGCGTTCGAACGGCGGTCCATTGTTTTCCGTAGTCGGTGACGAATCCGCGACGATCGACTGGACGAGAGGGAGCTCCGTCTAAGGTTGCTTCCGTCTTCCCCGGGTGGGTCTTGGCGTCGCCAGCGCATCGAAATGGAGGCAGAGATCGGAACTTGAATGGGTGAGGGCGTAGCGCGTGAGAACTCCGTGGCGAGCCCGCGCCTGGACAATTCCCTTCACGTCGACGACGCAAGCCTTATCCCTCGATGCACCTATGAGCAATAGGTACCTTGGTGGTAGAGGAAGCGGTTCGATGGACGCAACAGTTCCGCAAGGGCAGCACGCGCCTCGCGATCCTCCAACTCGTCGGCGAACGCGAACGGTACGGATACGAGATCATCACGTCGATCCGCGAACGCACCAAAGGAGCCCTGGAACTCGCCGAGGGCAACGTCTACCCGGCCCTCCACGCGCTCGAGGCCGAAGGACACATCACGAGCACCTGGCGCGAAGTGGAACTCGGCGTCCCGCCCCGCAAATACTACAAGATCACGGCAAAGGGCCGCGAGCATCGCTCGCTCCTCGTGAAAGAATGGAAAGACTACGCGGCGGCGATCGGCCGCCTCTTGGAAGGAGATTGACCACATGCAAATGACCACCGAAGCCCGAGCATGGCTCGACGCGACCGTCCGACGCATCCTCGCCCGTCACCCGCTCGGCGACGCCGAACGCATGGGCGTCACCTACGAACTCATGAGCCACCTCCATGGTGCGGGCGAAGCCTTCGCCACGAAGGACGGCCGGACCGAAGTCACGCGACAAGACCTCGAAGCGGCGCTCGCCGAAAGCAACGGCGAAGAAGGACTCGCCGAGGCGTTCGTCCAGCCGCTTGCAAAACCCGTCCAACGCGTCCTCTTTCTTCGGCGCGTCGGGGCGCTCGCCATCGATCTTCTGCTCATCGGCATCGGCTTGAGCTTCGTTCATGGTGCGTTGGAGTTGCTCCTTCGCACGATCGGAGTTTCCGTCACCGTCAGTGAAGATTACCACGGCAGCTGGTTCGTGTTCATGCCGTGGGGCTTCCACGACCCGTCGCTCCCTCTGCATTGGCAGGCCGTCTTCACCTTCTTCAGCGCGGCCGTCGTCCTCGGCTACTTCACCTGGTTCGAAGGCCACGAAGGACGCTCTCTTGGCAAACGGGTCTTCGACCTTCGCGTCGTGCGCGTCGACGGAAAACCCATGACCTACCGCGAAGCCCTCGTGCGCAACCTTGTCAAGCTCTCCCCGCCCCTCTTCGTTCTCGATACCGTCATAATGGTGATCGTTTTCTTCAAGCAAAAGCAGCGCGTCAGCGACCGCATCGCCCAGACCATCGTCGTACGAGCGTGAACCCCACCGTGAACCGAAACCTGTTGCCCATCGTCCTCGTCGCACTCCTTGCCGGATGCGCGACGCCCTCTGTCGAAGAGACCGCCCCCGAACCAACGCTCGTCGTCGACCCCGACCGACCCGCACCCGGCTCGGGCGCCGTCATCACAGGACCCGCCGTCGGCCCCGACCTCAACGCGACCACCGCCGCCCCTCCCCGCCTCGTGCGCGGCGAATGGTGGCGCATCCAGTTCGAATACAGCATCGACGGAGCTCCCCCCGAACTCGTCCGCGTCGTCGCCAACGTCACCGACGACGGCTACGTCATCGGCATGCCGCATGAAGGCTGGATCAAAGAAGCCATCTCGTTCCACAGCCCCGGCTTCGGCGACGTCGACCTCAACCTCGGCTACAACACCCACAACCTCTTGTTCGAACCCGTCCGGTTCCCCTTGAAGGCGGGCGAGACGTGGGAGACGTTCTTCGCGACGGCCCCGGTCATCGCGACCGTCGACTCCGCCGACGAGTACACCGCCGAGATCTCGTTCATGTCCGCCGCGGAACCGGAGCCCACCGACCCCGTCATGCAATTGTTCATGCCGAGCGGCGACGGACCCATGATCAAGATCCGCTACGACGCCCGCATGCACGAGATCGTCCATATGGAATCCATGATCGGCACCTGGTCCGTCCTCGAACACGGCTACGATTTCGAAGGCTGGGTCACGGTCCCGCGCGGCGAACACACCGCGATCGACTACGGCACGTTGGGTCCCATCACGCCGGGCCAGACGAGCACCACGCGCACCATCGACGTCGAGGGCGGATTCAACCGGATGACGCTCATGCACATGGTCGTCCCGCTCGGCCCAGGCGCCTACAAGATCCGCAGCGTCACTCCGAAAGGCGAAGAATTCGTCACGGAGACCACGACGACCGAGAACTCGATGGTCGGCCGGTTCTACGAAGCCTACAATCCAGACGGCAAGTGGACCGTGGAGGATGTTGTGCTGGGACCCGGCGCGACGTACAGCATGGGCATCGCGTACCACCAATACGACGTGCGGTTGCCCGACGGGGCCATGCGCACCGACCACGCGCACCCCGTGATCCGTTAACTCGGCCGCAAGTCGGCCCCGGAGCGGGAAGGCCGCAACGGTTTAATGGAGGCAAGCCGCGTGCGCCGCGCATGGGCAGGCCAGGCGCAATCGTGGCAGCGGTCGCATTCTCCATCGTCTTGTTGGCAGGATGCGTCGACAATTCTCCGAACGAGGAGAACCAGTCGGAACAACGCAACCTCCAAGGTCGATTGGCTCCGGCCGTCGAGGCCGACGTCGTCGGACGACTCCTGGGCCACAACGGCGCCTTGCAGAAACTCGACCCGCTCTCGATCCTTTCGACCCCGCCCTCGGTCGACTACGTGAGCGTCGGCACGGAAGGACCCGAACCCTCGATCGGCGTCACGTCCAACGGCATGATCTTCTTCCAAGCGATTCAAGAACTCGAAGGCTCCGGCGACACCGGGCCCGCGACGTTGCGAAGCGACGACGGCGGACTCACCTGGCACAACGTCGCCATGCCGCCCTTCACCTCCCCGACCACGCTCGACCCGTACCTCTGGGTCGACCAAACCACGGACCGCGTCTTCGTCGACCACTTGTACCTCGCCTGCAGCTACCTCAGCTTCAGCGACGACTACGGCGCCACCTGGGTCGCGAACCCCGTCGCGTGCGGTTTGGCCGGAAACGACCACCAAAAAATGACCACCGGCCCCTACCGCGCGCCACTCCAAGCGACGCCCGCGTACCCGAACGTCGTCTACTACGCCTACAACGGTCTCGCCGCGGGAAGCCGCGTCTCCATGAGTTACGACGGCGGCATCACGTGGCCACTCAACACGCAGACCGTTCCGTCGGGACAGTGCTCCGGCGGACTCCACGGCAACATCCATTCGAGCGCGGACGGTTACATGTACGTCCCCAAGCGCGCCTGCAACGGTACGCTCGTCGCCGTGAGCGCGGACAACGGCATCACCTGGCAGAACTTCAAGGTCGGGCAAGACGTCGGGTCGCCCAACTTCCGCAAGAACTCCGAGATCGCGACCGACTCCGAGAACAACGTGTACGTCGTCTGGCCCGGAGCCGACAACCGCCTCTACATGTCCGTGAGCCAAGACCACGGACGCACCTGGAGCCCCTCTTCGATCCTCGCCTCGCCGCCCGAAGTCACCACGACCACGATGCCGTCGATCGTCGCCGGCAGCCCCGGGCGCATCGCGTTCGCGTACTACGGTGTGTACCAAGGAAACGGCGAACACCCGGAATGCGTCGGCAACGACGAACAGTGGGACGTGTACGTCGCGTGGAGCATCAACGCCCTCGAGCCCAACCCGAGTTTCGTCACGAGCCGCGCCAATGACCTCAACGACCCGGTCCAGATCGGCGGCATCAGCACCAACTCCGGCACCCCAGCCGCCGAGAAGCAGTGCCAATACCGACGCAACCTCCTCGACTTCATCGACATGGCCGCCGACAAAGAGGGCCGCGTCTACGTCGCCACCGCGGACGGTTGCTTGGAGTGCACGAACTTCAACGAATCCGTCGCCGCCATCGGGATCTCGAGCACGCAGGTCACCGGACCGAGCCTCTTTGCGGACAAACCCGACTTCCTCGCCCGACCCCTCGGCGTCGGCGCACGCGGCGACTAGACCGGGGTCGGCTTTGGCACGTTGAGGGCCACCGCCAATTTGCCGAGCGTCTCGGCGAGCTTCGCGGGCGGAGCGGAGACGACCTCGCGCACGTAAGGCTCGAGGAAACTTGCACTGTCTTTCTCGTGCGGAGCGTACTGCCACTCGATCGCGGCCTGCTCGCCCAAGCATCGGGCGAGCGCCAACGCGAGCGCGCGACGCTCCGGCTCCCGGGCGCCCGAATGGAGTTTCTCCACCAGGATGCGTTGCTCGCCGGAACGTTGGATCTGGAGGCACGTGACGACGAAGTCGAGCGACGGATCGAGATCCGTGAACTGCGCGTATTCTTTGAACCGTTCCCGCACACCAAGGATCCGCGCCAAGCCGGCGATCGCTTCACTCGGGGTCAGGCGTGTCAGTTGGGCAAGCTCTGCCGGTTTGAGGAGACCGCCGGCGAGTTCGTTGAGGATCCCTTCGGCTTGTTCTTTCCAGTACGGGTCGAGGATCTTCGTGAGGCTCCGATCCGACGTCTTGAGACGAGGCGCTTTCACGCGGAACGCCGCTTTGAGGGCACGACGCTCAAGGTCGCTGTCGACGTACGCGTCGGCTGCTTGGTCGAACTCTGCAAGCCACAGTTCGTCCGCGACAAGCAGGTAGCCTTCTGGTCGCTTGTCCAAGAGTGCAAGAAGTTTCTCCCGCGTCCATTGTAGCAACTCGACGTCGGAGTAGCTCACGAAGTTCTCGGTGGCGTAATGTTGCGCTTCGCGGAACGCTTTCTGGGCCATGTCGTCGTACAATGCGACCGTCGCGTCGGGTCGCAACGTGTAGAGATGTCCCAATAGTTTGCGTTGAACAGGGATGTGTTCTCGTGGACCGAGGACGCGTTTGTCCAAGAACACCGTGAACGAGTCTTTGATGTCCTTGAGGCAGCTCGTGCACAGTTCCACGTCGGCGTCGATGTCATCGACGCGGAACGCGAGTCGTGTCTCCGTTCCCTCCGCGTGCGGACATTTCAACGCGCGGCCATCGGGCAACACGGGGCAATCGTGGTCGCGAAACAATTCCACCAAGAGATCGAGCGGCGTCTGCGCGCCCGTCGGATGCGCAACGAGTCGGTCGGCGCCGCTGACCAGGTACACCTTCGCGGCCTTGACCTCGCGCGTGTAACCGAGGAGCCGGACTTCGGGATCGTCGTAATGTTGGACGCCGATCAACGCCTGGCGTCCGGTTCCGGTGCGGTAGACGAACTTGATGTCACGACCTTGGAACTTCATCGCCGCGAAACTGGGGATCTTCTGCATTTGCTCCACGACCATGCTCGCAGCGTAGCCGTTCCAAAGCCGTTTGCCACGCGCGGCCCAACGCAAGCGACGCGGTTTCTGGCGTTTCGCCTGGATCTTAGCGAGTTTGCGCGCGTGCTTGTCGAAGGGAGACCGGCCGGGGCCTAACCACTCTGGGATCAACGGGCGGAAATCTTCGGCCAACGTGGCGAGCTTGTCGAGCATGTCCCGCTCCTGCGTCTTCGTCGCGGTGCGAGCACCGGTACGGATCTTCGAGGGCCGCTGACCGGCCGTCATGATGTTCGGCGGAGGCTCAAGGCCCATCCCGCGGCGCAGGCCCGCGGAACGGTTTAGGATTTTGCGCACCCAGCCGAGCTCCGCAACTCCTCATATCGGCGACAACCGCTGGCGCAAGACGGCGCTTCTCCGTCGAGCGTCCCTTAAATAGTTTTTATATTGGAGACTTGAAGTTGCCGGCCCGGCAGACCCAACCTTCTAAAAGGTGTAGGTTACGTCCACGCTTTGGTCGTGGCAGTGGTGGGAGTGACAGCGGTAAACCCTCGATTCCGCCGCCGGGCCCGCCGTTTCCTCGCCTTGCTTTTCTCCATTTTGGTTTGCACGGCGGCCATTTCAGTCATTCCGCCCTCGGTCGCCGACTCTTCGGACGACCAGGACGACGACGATTGGGATGACGAGGAGCAAGACGACGGCGACGACGATGCCAACGACGAGGACGAGGCCGACGAGCAGCACGAAGATCACGAAGCATCCGTCGTCTCGGTGCGCGCACTGACGGCGAGCGTGCTCGAAACCGATGGGAAGATTCGCGCCTTCGAATTCCAGCGCGATGGAAACTGGGACGATCGACTTCGCATCGAGTACGTGGTAGGCGGGTCCGCCGAGGACGGGGACTTCGTGCTTGTGCCCGACAATCGGCAGCACATCACGATTCGCGAGGGCGAACAGTTCGCAACCCTCCTGATCGATCCGAAAAAGGACGCCGACGTCGACGATGAGGTCGTCTCACTCACCATCCGTCCGGACGCCGATTACGTTGTCAACGCGGGCGTCGCCGAACTCTCCATCCTCGAAGAGGCCGGAGGGGCGGGACCCCCGACGCCCGTCGACACGGACGGCGACGGCTTCGATGATTCCAGCGACAACTGTGCCCAAGTGATGAATCCAGACCAGCTCGACGCGGACGGTGACAACGTCGGCGACGTGTGCGACCCTGACGCCGATGGCGACGGCCTCAACGATGCCGAGGACAATTGTCCAACCATCGCAAACCCCGGCGGCTCCGACTTGGACCTCGACGGGTCGGGCGACGCGTGCGATGAGGATCGTGACGGGGACGGGGCAGCAAACGACGACGACGAATTCCCTGACGATCCCAAGCGGACCGGGGACAGTGACGGCGACACCATCGACAACCTTGACGAGAGCTGCCCAGGCGAAGATGACCGATTGGACCTCGACGGCGACGGATTGCCGGATGGTTGCGACAACGACCGCGACGGCGACGGTGCCCTCGACCCCGAGGACAATTGTCAAACCATCCCCAACCCAACCCAGACGGACGCGGACCTTGACGGATTCGGGGACACCTGCGATCCGGACGCGGACGGGGACGGCGTCTCGGGAGGGGACAACTGTGCCGACGTTGCCAACGCGCCGCAGACCGATACTGACGACGACGGCCTTGGCGATCCGTGCGACGAAGACCTGGATGGCGACGCGGTGCCTGCGCCGGGCGACAATTGCCGCCTGGTGCCCAACCCGGACCAGTCGGATACGGACGGCGACCTGGTGGGGGACGCGTGCGACGATGCCGCTGAGAATCCCGAGAGCGCCGACGAGGACGCCGACACCGTCCCCGACGCCGTCGACAATTGCGCCGGCATCCCCAATGAGTCGCAGTCGGATGCGGACCGCGACGACGAGGGGGATGCCTGCGACGCGGACCTCGACGGGGACGGCGCGCCCAACACCGTTGACAATTGCATCACGATTGCCAATGCGGCGCAACCGGATTCGGATCGCGATGGCCTTGGCGACCCATGCGACCAGGATGACGACAGCGACGGGGTCGACGACGACGCCGATGCGTTCCCGCTCGACCCCGCCTTCTCCGGCGACACGGACGCCGACGCCGTGCCCGATCCCGTCGACAACTGCCGCTTCGTGGTCAACCCGGAGCAGTCCGACATCGACGGCGATGGTGTCGGTGACGCCTGCGATTCCTCGCCCACCGAGGACGCCGACGGCGACGGCGCCGACGCCTTGGTTGATTGCGACGACACGAACCCCGAGATCCACCCCGGCTCGTTTGAGATCCTGTTGAATGGCGTCGACGATGACTGCGACGCCTCCACCGCCGATGCAGCGGACGCGGACCTCGACGGCTCGGATGCGCGCACCGATTGCGACGAATCGAATCCCAGTGTCCACCCGGGCGCGCCCGAAATCATCGGCAACGGCATCGACGACGATTGCGACCTCGCCACGGCGGACATCGAAGCCCCATCCGCCTTCGAAGACACCTTCCAGGCGTCAACGGCAGCGCCCTCGACCTTTGCTCCCTTGGCGAACGATGACGTGGAAACTGGAGCCCTGGACGTCGCGCCGCACATCGAGATCGTCACGCCACCGCGCCATGGTGACGTCCTGGTCCTTGCCTCCAATGAGGTCCAGTACGCGCCCGCAGCCGGTTTCTACGGTTCCGATTCCTTCGAGTACCGCGCATGCTTGTTGACGGCCTGCAGCGATCCTGCGCTGGTCCACGTGTTGGTCGTCGCGTACGCGCACGAGGAGAGTGCCGGCGCGGGGGATGTCGGCCGCTACCGTGTCACGATCACCGCGCTGGACGCATCGGTGCTATTGCCGGTCGTGTTCCCTCCGGGGGCCCCCGTGGACGTCCTGCACGTCCAGACGACGGCAAGCGAGGGCGCCTTCGATCTCGAACTTCGCACTCTTCCGGGCGTCCCCGCATCGTTGCCTCCTCCGCCCGGCGAGGTGAACGGAGACATCGCTTTCGACCTCTCCGTCTCGCGACCGATCAGCCTCGAAACCGCACGCATCGAGTTCCATGTGCTGCAGGATGAGGTCGGGACCTTGTGCGGAGGCCAGTCGCCAGCCGATTGCACGTTCGCCCTATTCCACCATCACGGCACGTGGGAGGCGCTCCTCGCGAACCACGCTCGCACGTCGCCGAACGGCCACGTCTTCACGTCTTCCACGACGTCCTTCAGTCCCTTCGTGGCAGGCAGCGGCGACGCGTCCGCCATCGCGGCGCTCGACCTCGGGGCCGTAGAGGACCCCGTGCCGGCCGGGTCCTCGGTGCCGATCCTGTTCGTCGCCCTGGACCAGTTCGGCGTCCCCATCGCGAACGTCGCCCCGACCTTCATCGTGACCGATCCGTTCATCGGCACTATCTCTCCCGACGGCATCTTCAGCGGGTTCCACGCCGGGACCACCGACATCATCGCGCTCCTCGACGGGCTCACGGCCACCACGACGGTGACCGTCGTACCGGGCCCACTGTCCCAGCTGCGCGTTTTACCCGATTCCGCCGTCCTCGATCCCCTCGAGACTGTCCTCTTCCAGGCCGAAGCCTACGACGCATACAACAACCGGATCCCGGACCAGGTGGTCGCGTGGTCGCTCCAGGCCGGAAGCGGAATCCTGCTTCCCAGCGGCCACTACACGGCGCCGCCGTCGGCCGGCGTGGCGATCGTGGTCGCGAGCGCCGACGACGCGACGAAAGCCGCCTTGGTCCACGTGACGAGCGACCAGGTGGCGGCTTCGATGTCGATCCAGGCTGCGGTCTCGCTTGCAGAGTCCCATGCCGCCGGCGTCACGGTCACCACCTACTCGGTCGGTCTTGCCGAGGCGGGCGCGGGGTCCATCATCACGTTCGCATTCCCACCCTCGGCGCCGGCCTCGTTGCCGCTTGTGAGCGTCGTCGTGACCCTTGAGCAGGCGGCCTCGAACCTTGCGATCACGATCGAGACGCGACCGGGCAGCCTAGAGTTCGCACCGCCCGAGGTCCCGCTTGCCGACCTCCAGGAATTGCTGGGTGCCCTCGCTCCCGCGCTCTTTGTGACGGTCCAGGCAAGCGTCGACGGAGTCCCCTTGGACTCCAGCGCGCTCAACGCCCTTCTCGGACGGATCGATATCCGGTTCCGTGTGGAGTCGGCGTACTTTTCGGTCAACGGACTTGATTCCGGCCGAGTTTCCTTGGTGGAATATTCGGATGGTCTGCTCATCGCGACCGGGATCCCGGCGGACCTCGTGGGCGCGGGCGCCGTCGACGGCCGCTTCACGTTCGACGCCACGCTCACACAGTTCTCCACGTTCGCCATCATCGGCCTTGCGCTGTCATCGCCCGAGATCATCGCGGGCGCACCCGGCGGTGGCGGTGGAGGCGGTGGCGGTGGAGGCGGGGGCGGCGGAGGTGGCGGTCAAGGGGCCGGGCCGACGACCGTCAACTCCTTGGTCGGCGCGGTTGACACGATCCTCGGGTTCGATGTGGAGCGCGCACCCTTCATCGACCTCGTCGTGAAGGACGGCAAAGCGTCGGTGCTCGTGCAGGGCACCGGCACGGCACGCCCCTTTGCGCCAGGTACGCTCCCGTCGGGAGTCCCGGTCGCCGCACCAGGCTCGGTCCTGCAATACCTCGCCGTCGACTCCTCTGGGGCCTTCGTGCTCCGCATCCACCTCCCCCTCGACGATCTCGCGACCAAAGGCGGTGCGGTCGTGGTCGGGTTTGCCGACGGCGCCTGGAGACCCGTCGGGGCCCTCCACTTCAAGGCCTCCGGGGACGAAGCCGTCGCCCAGGTGCTCGTCGAGTGCTGCCATGTCGTTGCCATCATCATGGATGCAACGGCTCCGACAGCCAAGATCGGCGTCAACGTCGTGCGGGCAAGCGGCGTATTCCCCATCTCGGCGCTCGTCGCCGACGAAACTGGCGTCGAGCGAGTAGAGTTCTACGTCGATGGGCGTTTGCTGTTCACCGACACGTCGGCCCCGTACTGGTTCACGCTCGACACGCGCAAGTTTGGAGACGGGTCGCACGAGGTCGCCGCCGTCGCCTACGATCATGGCGGCAACGAGGCCACCTCCTCCGTCAAGCTCGATTTCGTCAACGCGTTCCTTGGCGCCAAGAGCGGACCTGCCGCGGCCGGGACGATCGGACCTCACCTCTGGGCGATCCAAGGCCTCCTATTGCTGACCGCCGTCGCCGGTGTATGCGTCGGCGCGGTGTTCCTTCGAACGCGCCGCGAGGCCGCACGCGCGGCGGCCGTTGCCTCGCCGTCCCCGAACCCGGGCACGGACTGATTCCCCGGGATGACTCACATGGCCCCGCCACGCTCCCACCCCGTCGAATTCTCCGGCTCTAGGCCGTTGTGGTTTTTCGTGATCGGCTTGTTCGCCGCAACGGTGGCCGTTCCGTCGGTCATGGCCGCCCAAGAGCCGGGAAACCTTCCACCATTGCCCGGGTTCGACGCCCAGCCCGTGGCGCCTCGGCTTCACGAATGGATCGCGTTCGAAAGCAGCTCGGCGGATCCGGATGGCACCATCGTCAACTGGACATGGGATTTCGGGGACGGTGCGGTCGCCTACGGCGCCCAGGCGGGCCACGCCTATGCGGAACCCGGCGAGTTCATCGTCCAACTCACCGTCACGGACAACCAAGGAGCGTCCGCGCAGGCTGGACGGGCCTTTGAGATCCCGGTGGAACTCTCGGGCCTGCGCGCCGCCGCGAACCTATTGCCGGCGTGGCTCTACTGGTTGATGCCGTTCCTCGTCAGCCTCGTACTCTTCTCGCTCTCGTACCTCGTTGTCGCAAAAGGCCAGCCCAACATCTACAACCTCGTCTTCTTCCTGCTCTACGTTGCCAGCGGGTTGAAGAGCCTCACGGAAGCGATCGCCGTGCTGACGGTGAGCGCTGCCCCCCTGGCGCATTCGATCGCGATCCAAGCAAATGCAGCCGCGGCGTTCGTCCAGGTCCCGCTCTTCCTTTGGTTCGTCTTGGTGTTCCCGAGGCCGATCCACCCATGGCTGCGCGAGGGCAAGCGCGGCGCCCTGGTTCTCCTTCTGGCGGTGCCGTTCCTCATCGCCAGCCTGAGCGGACTTATCACGTATGAAAGCCTCGTCAACATCTTCAACGTCTACGTCACGATCTTCGCGCTGCTCGGCCTTGGAATCCTGGTCTATCACGGCTGGGAGACGGACAGCAACGAGGAACGCCAGCGCATCCGTCTCCTCAGCATCACGTTCCTGCTCCTCGTCATCTCCTCCATCATCTTGGCGGTCCTCAACATCCTCGCGTCGCTCTACGCAGACGTCGGCAACGCGGAGCAGGCGCTGACCTTCCTGCAATCGGCGGGGCTTTTCGGTCTCGTGGCGGCGCCATTGTTGGAGATCCTGGGCGCGGCGATCCTGGTGTTCTCGATCCTGAAGTTCCAACTCTTGGGGATCGACCTCATCGTGATGCGGGTCACGCGGGGCGCGCTCACGGCGCTGCTGGTCCCCGCGACGTTCGTCATCGTGTCCAACACGATCGAACAACTCGTGCAGGTCACGGTCCTGGAGGGCGTACAATTCGACTTCCTCGTGGCCGGCTTCGTGTCGGCGGCCCTCATGTTTCCCATCCAAAAATGGGTCACATTCCTGATCTACCGGTTGTTCCCCGGCATCGCCGACCATGCGCCTTTGGCGTTGTCGATGCGCCGGATGGAGATCTTCGAGGCGCAACTGCGGTACTGCCTGCTCGACGGAGCGGTCAACCAAAAAGAGCTTGGCATGCTACGTCGCCTTCGCCAGAGCATCGACCTCACCCCAGACGAGTTCGACCGTGTTCTGAAACAATTCCCGTCCGTCGACCGTGCCGGATTCATGGCGGTCCCCGGCGCGGAAGAACGGTCGACCGGGGTCGCGGCCTAGCGGAGAAAATACGCTGCGGTCTCCTCGCTGGCGGGGGAAGAGAAAATGGGCGATCTCAGATTTGAACTGAGGGCCTCCCGGTTATCAGCCGGGTGCTCAAGCCAGGCTAAGCTAATCGCCCGATTCGGACGGCTCGGCGCAAGAGGCCCTTCCATTTAAGCCGTTCCCATCGACAAACCGCCGTCCAGTGCAACCTGCTGACTCCGATATGCCATCCAATGAGGTTATTAATCGGAAAACCCGGCTGGATTCTCGTGAAACGCGCCGGCGCAATCCTCGCCACGTTCCTGTTCCTCGTGCCCATCGTCCCCACGGCGTTGGCGCAACTGAAGGACGATCCGACCTACCATCTTGAGGATGCGACCGGCGACGTCGCCTTCACCGTGGTCTCCGGCGTCGCGACGCCCGGGCTTCCGAACGTGGGGCACCTCTCGTACATCGATTTCACCTCCTTCACCGCCGACGACCTCGACCCGTTGACGCTTCGCGTCAAGATGTCCACCGCGGCCGGGTTCCAGCCGCGCACGGAACAAGCGGTCATCTTGGGGTTCCCCGTCTACTACTCTTTCTTGTTCCAGATCCCTGGCACCGACGCGACGCCCGCCTATGGCGTACTCACAGTGTACGGGTACTGGGATGACACGGGCGCCGGCTCGACCCCCGCGATCGTCGGCAGCGCGCAGTTCTGCGTCAACACGTACTACGAGGACAGCAGCTACTGCGGTTTTGCCGGTACCCTCGCTCTCGAGCCGCAGTTCGAGGATGGTTCCCTTGTCCTCGACTTGCCGAAGAAAGAACTCACACGAAGCGGAGGGTTCGCCCAACCCTTCCCACAACTACCCGGCAAGATCCGCCCCGGCGACGCGTTGACACGTGTCCAAATCATCGCGCACACCCAATTGTTGGGCTACACTTCGATCAACGACGAACAACCGACCGAACTGCGCGACTACGTCCCCAACAGCGGCGCCGCGCCCGACCTCGTCTTCGAACACCCCTCCGTCACCGACGATCTCCAACTCCGCCTCACCCAGGTCGGCGTCGTCGCGGGGGAGGAAAATATTGTCGGGCTTGAGATCAAGAACCTCGCCGACCGAAAACGGCTCCTCGACCTCAAGGTCGACACCGAAACGATGGACGGAGACTGGACCGTCACCACCGTCCCCAACGTCACGGTCCGCGCACGAGACGCCCTCAACATCACACTCCGCATCGTGCCGCCCACGGCCGGCGCCGGAACGCTTCCCTCCATCCAGTTCCAGATCCGCGCCACGGTGATGACCGAGCCGGGCGTCATCGCCGTGATCCCGGTCCAGCTCGTCGCATCGAAACCCCTTGACCGCGGCGAACACACCTGGTACGCACACACCGCGTCCCCCTCCGGCGGACTCACCGGCGTCCCCGTCGCGCATGACATGCTGACGTTCCGCGAATCATGGGCCTCCCGCGAAGAGAACGATCCCTCCGCCGTCGACGCTTTGGGCATTCCCATGTACGCCGCCGGCGGCACCAACGGCATCGACTTCACCGCGGCGCTTCTCGCGACCGACGGCATCCCAAACCCCGTCCGACTTGAAGGCAAAGACGCGAACGCACACCTCGTGATCGACTCGCCGTTCCCGATGGATGTGACCGTCACATCGCAAGTCCGCACCGCCGAACTCCTCATCGCCATCGGCACCGTAGACGCCACGCTGCAGCGCGGCGCCAACGAAATCGAAGTTCCGATGCCCATTGACCCGCTTGCGAAGCGGCTCGTGCCCGCCGACGGGTACCTCCACTGGGAAGTCACCCTCCACCGAGCCGGCCTCGATGGCCTCCCGCTTGCCTTCGTCGGCATCCTCGACTACCCCGATCTCGCCGCGAAACAATCCTGGTTCGACCTCCCCCTCGCTCGTGAAGCCATCATCCCGCCCGACCCAGACCTCCCCGACGTGTCCTTGACCGCCGCCGAGGACCCGGACGCGTTCGTCAAC
>CAYOZB010000062.1:0-16536 GCA_964408365.1 uncultured Halobacteriales archaeon
TGGGCATGATGACGGCGTCGACGAGGCTTTTGACGATCGCGCCGAAGGCGGCGCCGATGATGATTCCGACCGCGAGGTCGACGACGTTGCCTTTGACTGCGAATTCCTTGAATTCTTTGACGATGCCCATCGACTTTTCCCTGCGTTTCGCGCAACGAGGCCGGCGACTTGAATCATTCCCCAATGAGTCCGCGGCGGCTACGGCGTATGCTTCACGTCGGGCAAGTCGAACAAATTTTGGGATTCGCACCGCCTTCCGTCGCATTGTCGGAGGTGCTGGTGCATTTGGTTTTGGTTGACGAGCCTCTCTGAATAATCAGAATTATGCAGCTGAATAGCCGGAATTATTGCATTGCATAATCGTGATTATTCTATTGCTCATTGGTCGAGCACCGACAGGTGCACCATCGTGCCCTCGGGTCCGGTGATGATCGTGTTCTGTGCGCGTCCGGCGGTGGTGGCGGGTCGGATGCCGCTGGGGTCGTAGCAGCCGCCTCGGTGGTCGCTGAAACAGTAGATCTGTTCCTCAGGGGTCTGCAGGTTTCGGGAGTCTTGGCTTGCGACGAGGAGGAGGATCCGGTGTCCCGCTTCCACCACGACGGCGGTGGGTTGGAGTTTGAGTGTCCACTTGTAGGTCTTTCCGGGTTCGATGGGATGCCATTCGGCGGGGTCTTTCCAGGTGTGGCTGTCGGCGTATCCGTGGCTGATGCGTTGCCAGGTGCCGTTGGGTGCTTCGTCGATCAGGTAGGTGACCCATTTGGTTTCCTCGACGTTGCTTTGCGCGTAGAGGTGGACGATGGGCATGCCGTTGATGAGTTGCTTGTTGGGTAATGGATCCGTTTTGAAGACGACGCTGGCGTCGGTCCAGTGTCCGCGCACCGCGCCGATGCGGTCGGTGTAGGATGCGCGTCCGCTCTTTGCGCCGTCGAGGCCTTCGAAGAGTTGGTCCGTGCCGGAGGCGGTGTAGGTGACGTTGCGGCTTCCGTCGAGGGGCCAGTCGTGGCTTTCGTGCCACACTCCTTTGCTGTCTTCGACGAGGACGCGCGGTTCATTCCACAATCCATTGTCTTTGTCGAGGAGCGTCGCATCGAACCAGCGTTGCATCACGGACGCGAAACTCGCGTTGTTGGGTCCCGTGCCGTACGGGTGGCCGCGCATGTCGGGGTAGCCGTGGTACCACCAGCCGAACACGGCGTGCTTCGGGTAATCGTTCGGTAACGCGTCCCAATACATCTGGGAGTGATCCGGGTGGACGTTGAGATCGACGAACCCGTGCGTCAAGAGGAGGGGTCGTGGTTCGGTGGGGACGAACCGGCTCAAGTCGCGGTCTTGCCACAATGCGTCGAACCGGCCGTCGGTGCGTTCGAAATCCATCGTCGTTTTTCCCGTGCACGCGGCGGCTTGGGCTTTTTGGCTTTCCGGGTCGGGGTCGAAGCTGGGGGCGAGTTCGATGGCTTGGTAGGCGGGTCCGTTGACTTGGTCTTCGAACTTGGCGCCTTGGAGCCACTCGTCTTGGTAGTAGGAGACGACGGGTGCGGTGGGGATGGCGGCGGCGAGTCCGGGGATGCTGGTGTGGCCGACGATGGCTCCCATGCCCGGGTGGCTGACGCCTTCGACGACGACTTTGCCGTTGCTCCAGGGCTGCGCGCGGATCCAATCGGCGAACAAGGTGGCGTCGCGTCGATCGGCGGTGCCGCCAAAATCGAGGCAACCATCGCTGCCGTTGGTGCCGCGGGCGTCGGCGGCGACCAATGCCACACCATGCTTCACGTACTCGGTGACCGCGGCGGGCTGGACGGGTCCGGCGTCCGGGTTGAGCGATTGGTACGGGGTGAGCTCGACAAGGGTGGGGAGTCTTGCTTCGGGCGGCAATTCTTGTGGGAGGAACAGGGTGAGGCTCAATCGGGTGCCGTCGAAGGCCGTGATGTGGTGGACGCTACGGGAGATGGAACCATAGATCGGCGTGGTGAGGGTACTGTTCCATTCTTGGAAGGAGAGGCGGGGCGAATCTTCGCTGCCGTCGTCGGGATGCGAACCATCGTCGGGGCTTTGGCCGCCCAGGCACCCGGCAACCACGAGAACAACGAGGATTGGATACGCAAGTTGGCGCGCCATAATGCATAGCGACGAGGGGGGCCTATTTAGGGCTTTTTCGGAGAGTGAGGCCTTTTCCGCAGTAAGGTAAGAACCGGCAGGGAACGACGCCCGCAGGTGATCTCATATTTCCACCACCAATCAAGGGTGCATGGCTAGTTCACTCGAGGATTTGCCTAAGGTGGGCGGGTCCCCGGTTTTCCTGCCGGCCCTCGTCTTGGAGTTGGTGGAGCTTGCCGAGGAGATTGCCCGTGATATTGAAGATAGTGCGATTTTGGCAGACCAGCCAGAATGGGCCGGACACGACTTCCCCGAATTTGGAGAACGGCACCAGCAACTTGTCAACCTGACGAGACGAATTCGGCGGCTGGCCGGCGAGGGGCGCTAGGGTTTGAGGGATCCATCGGCGCGGTAAACATCGAACCGAATTAATCCCAATTCCTCGGCAACGTTTTCGAGCGCGACGATTGTATCCAGAATCGGCTCTCGGATGGCATGCCGCGTGACATCGGTAATCGGCCCCAAGTGGTTAACGGCCGTCTGGAGTGATCTAAGCGCCAGCCGCCGTCGTTGTGCCATTTGTCGCTGGTTCATGGTCGAGAGTTGGCTGTTTAAGATCAAGATCTTTTCCAGGGGATGGGTGAAAGTCCTTGTCGGGTCTTCTCGTCAGGGGTTAGCCTGCAGTCTAGGCGTAGTAGTCGATGACCTTCTTCAGGTCCGCGGCCCGCTTGTCAAGGTTTTGACGCCATTGCCCACCGACGTCGTTCTTTTCGATCCACGGAAGTCCCTGGCCGCCCGATCGCGCGATTTGTTTAGGGTCGCAGTAGCTTGCCGCCACCGCTGGAATGACTGCGTAGTCATCAGGGATAATGCTCGCGGAGAGAGTCATCGCACGGGCCAATTCCTCTGCCTCCGCCGTTTCTTCGGCCACGTCCTCTTCGTGGTAAATAGGGCCGCTCTCCGCTCCCGAGACGACGCTGGATGTTTCGAGCAAGGTTCCGTTCACGAGCCCCAACTTGCGACCGAGCGTTTGCATGATCCTTTCATCGATTGAGCCTGCAACAATGAAATTGTAGATCTTGATCTGGTCCTTCCGCTGACCAATGCGGTCGATCCGCCCGATGCGTTGTTCCAAGACCATGGGGTTCCATGTCAGGTCGTAGTTTACGAGAGTCGAGCAGAACTGAAGATCAAGACCTTCGGACCCGACGCTGGTCATTACAAGCACCCCGTTCTTGCTGTTCCGGAACGCCTTGAGGCGATCCTCGCGCGCGAAGACCGGAACCGACCCGGTGATCGTGAAGGACTCCCGACCAGTCACTTCCGCAGCGATCTCTTCTGACGTGCGTTCGAAGGCACAGAAGACGATCAAGTGTTCATTCTTATGACGGCGGAGAATTTCTCTAAGCTCCCGAATTTTGTCCAGGGGCTTGCTCACAACTACGCCAACCGAATCCTCGAAAGCAGACGGCGAGCTGGCTGCCAAACGGAAGTAGGTGATTTCGTCGCGAAGAATCGTATCCGACTCGCCTCGATTGCGAAGGCCTTTCACAATCCGCCTTACCTCGTTGGTGTATGTGGAGGGGAATTCGACGATAGTATCGGATATCTGTCGCTTTGCAAAGTGGATTCCCAACTTGTCCTTTGCAAACCGAGTCATGAGAGGATAGAGGATGTGCCGGCTTTCATCTCTCCATACCTCGGCTAGGACGGCTTCCATAACGAAAAAGGGTTGTTTGAGGAGGAGTGCGAGTTCGGCCGACAAATCAGAGAGCGCATTGTTAATTGGTGTGGCAGAAAGTCCCACCCGAAAAGGTGCGTCCCGAACTACCTTGTTTGCACCCCTCCAACCTTTAGTTTCCGGATTCCTAAAATTGTGAATTTCGTCGATAATGACAAGTCCTGGGAAGGATGGAACGGCTGCCCGGGTCAGAATGGAGGACGCCATCACATAGGTCAAAGGGCTTTCAGGAGAATCGCGCCAAGAACCAGTCGCTTGACTCAGTTCTTCTGGGGATCTAATAGGTACACAATGTACGTCGAACTTCTCGCTTAGCTCAAGGCGCCATTTTTCTTGCAGAGATGGCGGACAAACCACTAGTGAATGCTGTTTGTATAGGGACTCGAAGTGCTTAACAATGAAGCCGGCAGAAATTGTCTTTCCAACTCCAACGCCATCGCAGATCAGCACCGCGTTTTGGCCATTAAGGAGAAGCTTTGAAAGAGGCAGAAGTTGGTATGGATTCTTACTCAGGCCGGCCACAAAGCTCCCCCCAAAACACGTCGTCCAGCACTTGGATTGTTGGGGAGTACGTCTTGACGCCCAGCCCACACTCTAAGAGGTGATCGCGAATTTCAGCCATGCCCCATTTGATCACGTGATAGGTGGATCTCTCAAAGGTCGCGGACGCCTCCGGAGCAAAGCCAGCCGTTGAAGCGAAAAGCCCAATGGGAGATTTTGCGTCGCAGGAATCAAGTGCGCCAACAAATTCTCGCGCTTGCCCCGACGATACCGGGGAATTTTGGTGCTTCGCTTGCCCAACCAGAGGAATTTCTAAACCGCCCTCTTCGGGGACGTATAGACCTCGAAAATCAATGCCGCCGTCGTGGCTCATTTTAGTAATGATTACGCCTCGGAATTTGGAAACTCGTTCCATCAGAGCGACCATTAGGATCTCGAACTGTCGCCCGTTCAGCTTTCGGATTGCAGACTCGAGATCGCGCGGCGTCCCTTCACGGTAGTACGCAGCGAATTGCTCGATTTGGTCCGTCGTCGGTATGCGATTAATTTCAAGTGTGTCGCGGATGAAATTCCAATGGAAAATGCAGCCGCCGTAGGCGCGAGGCCGACGAAGCTGCGAAGAGACGAAATCCCACGCCGCTTCACCATCATCCTGCTTCCGACCTCGCAAACTGAGAATGCGACGCGCTTCGGACGCCGGGATCTCGGTGAACGAATCAGTTAGCGCCTGAGATTTGAACAGCTCTAACGCATCGCTGAGACTTGGCAGCCTAGCTTTCATTTCTCCAGCTTCTTCACAATCTCGTTGCAGATGGACGCCAAGCTCTTGATCTCTGTCTTGAACCGAGGATCTTTCTTCAACTTCTCAATGCGCTCATTGTCAAGCGTGCGAAGACCCATCGCCAGCGGCATGATTTTTTTGAGAAACGGCATACTGCGCGGATCTTTCGCCTTAATTTCGTCGACCGCATCTTCAACGGAAAGATTCGGATCAGTGAGAAGGCGCTTGAGGATTTCGGGATCTTCGAGGACCGTCTGGAAGTCGCGCAGCCCGCCCCGTGTGGCGACGGAACGAATCTTGTGAAACTTCCCGCTGGCCGGCGAGATGAGACGAAAATAGTCCGACTTATTCTTGGAACTCTCCTCAAACCATTCCCGTACCTTGGGCGGGCACTCTTGGAATAGCGAAAATCGCTTCGGATTGTCGTCCTTGGTTACTTTCACGTACTCATTGAACAGCTTGTAATCCGCGAGTCGTTGCTTTACCTTCGATTCTGAGATCTTTAGATGGGCCGCAATGTCCGCGACGTGCATAAGGAAAGGCCGTTCCTGAAGCTGATACGTCAGGGCCGCCTCGTTGTATGCGCCCCATGCCTTCTTCCCCGTTTGTAAACGGGCCTTTTGAAGCAAAACCTCTACGTCCGGCGTGTCCTCCTTCATAATATTGGCCGGCACTTCGTCGTAGCTCACCCCGGGCGGGGCCTTTTCCTTCTGGCGAATGATCTCGCGCAGAACCACGACGCGACGATTTCCCTCAATAACGACGTACCTTGGGCCTTTTTTGATGACCCAAATAGGATCTTTTACCCCGCTCTTCTGAATCGACCGAGAAAGGTTTGGGGTGTCGTCATCGCGCTCCAAGATCTCCTCTTCGATGATAGCTTCGGTCAGTTTTCCGGCGCGCCGCAAATGGTTGAATCGGGGGTTTTCCAGATCAAGAGCAAGGTCGTTAATGTTCAGAACTTCGAGCTGTGGATGATTTCCCTTAGCCATTACTTTCGTCCCCCTCTCTTATTTTTCTGATGCTTCTGCTTGTCGTGTGCTAGGCAAAAGTCAACTGCCGCCCGAACGGCTTGCTGATCATTCTTGAGATCAAAGACGGTGCGCAAGGAATCGAGATCTTCGATGGGAAAATCCAACGCAACCATTCTGGTTTTCGGCGGAGGCGGTGGCGGCGGAGCTGCTGACTTCGCCTTGCCAGGGGCCTTCTTTTCATCTTTGAAAAGCCTGGGATTTAGGGCTTTGAGCGCTTCCTCTTGAACTACAGTACCAAGAGAGTCTCGACGATTAATGACAGTACGTGCGTACTTCGAATTACTTTCCAGGTGTCGCATTGTTTCGTTGTACGTGGCGCTTCCCACTTCCACCAATTCAGCCGTAAGGGGCGCTTTGAATTCGTGGAACGCCCGCGGTAGTCGTTCCAGCCGTTCCAAGTTCGACTTGCTATCGTCCTCGAAGAGGAGGTTGGCTCGCTCCTCCTTGTCCATGCTGTTCCATTCTTCCGTGTATGGAACAAGCTCCGAAGCCTTGGCTACCTTAGCAAAACGCGAGTAAGGTCCGACGATTTCTCGAATGAAGTCCCGAAGCTTGGTACTGATTGGGTGGTTCTCTGAGATCCCATCCTTAAGGGGGGCTTGCCAAGGAATGTCCGCGCCCGCATCGGCTTGCAGAAATGCGAAGACATGAATCCGCCAGCAGGTAGGGTGATCCCGAAGAATGGAATTGCCACTTTCATTGTACCCCACAGCTCGGTTTCTTTGGGCTCGTGCGAAAAGTCTCCCGTTTCCATAAATGTAGACACCGCTCGTTTCCTGATTGTGTCGGGCCGATAGCGCGATCAGAACCTTGGCATGGACAGGGCCGTTTTCGCCTAGAAACTGCGTCTCAAACATTCGGGGTGAGAACTCTGGAGGAAACGACATCGCCTTCCGAAGGTTGTCGACCGAGGCTAGTGGACGTGGTCTAACATATGCAACTTCACTGTCGATCGTAAATGACAAGGTAACAGGTCGGTTCTTTTCACCGAGGTCGGCGATCTTGTGGCCATAAATCGTTCCCAGCTCTCGCATGATCTCGGACCAATCTATGTCCCGCGTCACCTTCGGAAGCAGAAACATAGTACTGCCAGCGGGAACAGCCGCCGCCTCGAGAGCGTAAACAGGGACGCTCCAATCATCCTGACTGAGCCAACCCGGCTCAAAATGAATCGAGACCGGCTGCTCTCCCGGGAAATGCGTTCGGATCTCGACCTCGTCGCTAAGCGAAAACGTCGCGACCTTGAGGCCTTCTCCCCAAGTTCCGATGCTTCCGCGAGCTGCATGGTACGGGACGCCAAGTCGAACCAAGGGCTCTAGCTTTTCCTTCTTGACGCCGCCTGAGTTTTCAAAGATAATTAGAGACCGGTGGCCCTCGACGCGCGAAAGTTCGAACCGCACTTTTAGCTCGTGCTCAGCTTGCGTCTCATCAAAGTTGTCGAAAATATTGTCCAGTATTTCGCAAATGGCGGAAATTGGAGGACAAACCCGGGCCTTGTTTTTCAGAACGTCCTTGGCCGGAACCGCCTTGAGATCGAATAGCTTACTTCCCCGCGCGGGAATGCCGCCAGCGGTCGGAGCTGCCGTTGCGGGCATGCCCTTTGAGGGCGTGAGCGAAGCCGCCCCCTGCAGCGACGGGGGAACCTTGTTTTTCCGGAAGAGCCCGAACGCCAGAATCGTCTCCCCTCGTCAGACCGTCAAGGTCAACCGAGTTCGATCGCGTCTGTGATCTTATAGACTCTTGGATCGAACCTTAGAGGTGCTTGGTCGCTAGCACTTCATCAACAAAGCTTCGGTCGCCCGTACAACTGATGAATCGCCTCGCACGGATAGGTTCGATCCTGAATTTTAGGCGCGTGTATAATTCACGGATGCGAGGGGTGTCGTGGTTCGAAATGATGACGGGTCCGTCGTGCTTCGCAAGTTTTTCCGCTAACTCGACATGCTTATTGTATGGAAATCCTGCTTTGGCATAATCGGAAAAGGCATCGTCGTAGGGGGGATCTGCGTACACGAAATCATTAGATTTCAGTTCTAGATCCTCGAAGCTTTTGATTGAAAACTCCCAGGCTGCTAGCGCGTCACGATACTTCGCGAGATCGCGCTCAAAGTTGACCGTCTTCCGCCTACCAAACGGGACGTTGAACTCCCCGGAACGATTGAACCGACAGAGTCCGTTGTAGCACGTATGATTGAGGTAAAAGAAAAGTTGGGCGGCCTCCTGCGATCGTGCTTTCTTTGTTCCAACGTACGAGTTGAATCGAGCCCTCATTTCGTAGTAGAATTCGCTCTCATTTTTCATGGGAATTGTGAACTCTAATCCCCTCTGCACCCAGCGGTAGAAGTTGATGGTGTGGGGGTTCACATCATTTAGAAGGGCACGTTTTGGCCGTAGGCCGAGCGAGATCGAAAGGCCACCCGCGAACGGCTCTACAAATCGCTTCTCGCGGTGATTGGCCCACACGGGCATAAGGTGCGGTACCAGCCAGCGCTTTCCTCCTGCCCACTTGAGGAGGGGGCGCAAGGCGTCCTTGTGTGCCAATGGGGGGATCTCATTAACGGCCAGCGTGGCTTGTTTCCCACCTGCTAGGTGCGGTCCGCGCGTGACATACAATTGCTTCGTCACGTCAAGAACTATCCCATGACCCCGAAGGACTTTGGACAACTTGGCACTTAATCTAATGCTCGCCTGGTCCGCTTCGCCGAAGTCCACGAGTTTAGTGCGATATTGGGTCCTCCCATAAACCGAGCTTGGTAACCGCTCTTACCTGTGGAGGGTGAGGCCGGCGTTTGGTGCTCGTCAAGACGATCCATGGTATAGGTCGTCGGCAGGGCAAGCCTGATTACGCGAGTCCTTCCATTCGCGCCCCCATGCGTGCCCCAAAGGACCACATCGCCCTCGTGACGGGCGCGAACTCCGGCATCGGCAAGGCCACCGCGACCGGGTTGGCCAAGTGGGGCGCTCAAGTCACTCTCCTCGTGCGTAGCACCGAAAAAGGGAATGCCACGATCGAGGAGATCAAGAAGCAGGTCCCGGGCGCGAAGCTCGACCTGCTCCTGTGTGACCTGTCGTCGCAGAAATCGATCCGCGCGGCAGCGGATTCGTTCCTGAAGAAGAACAAGGAATTGCACATCCTCGTCAACTCGGCCGGCGTGTTCGTCCCGAAAAAAGTCGTCACCGAAGACGGGTTGGAATCGACGATGGCGATCAACTACGTCGCCTACTGGCTCCTTGGGAACCTGTTGTTGCCCGCGTTGAAGAAAGGCGCGCCGTCCCGCGTGGTCAACGTGTCGTCGAAGTACGGCATCACCAAGATCGACTTACAGGATCTCAACTTCGATCGTCGAAAATATTCGTACATGAAAGCCACCCCGCCCACCATGGTCATGCGCGTCCTCTACACCCAAGAACTCGCGCAACGCGTCGCCGGGACCGGCGTCGTGGTCAACACGTTGCACCCAGGCTTGGTGGCGAACACGCAATTGTTGGAGCAGACGGGCGGGTTCTTCCGTTGGATGACGAACCGCATGGGCAAAAGCCCCGAAGTCGGCGCCGACACGGTACTCTGGCTTGCGACAGCGCCCGAGGCGGCGACGGTGACGGGCAAAATGTTCGTGAAACGCAAAGAGATAAAGACGCCCGGCCAAGGCTCCAATCCAAAAGTGCGCAAAGAATTGTGGGCGCGCACCGAAGCCATGACGGCGGGTTCGGCAAAACGGTGAAGTGGCGTACGACCCCGGGTTGACCAGGATCACAGCAACGAATCCGGGGGCGACCTCAACACTAAATAGGGTCGGCATACATACGTGTATGCTGTGAAAGCGTACCGGTTCATTCCCTCCCAGATGGTCCCCCAGGAGGAGTACGACGCCGCGGTCCGACTACTCGCAGGCAACCCCCTGGACACCCAGATCCTCGAAGCCCTGATCGGCCGCCCCCGCCGCTACTCCGAGCTTCAACCCCTCCTCAAGGGAAAGAGCGACGTCGTGCTCAACCGTGCCCTGGACCGCCTGTTGGAGGCGGACCTCGTCGACCGGGTCACCCAAGGCGGCGCGCCCCCAATCCACACGTACGAGTTGACCCCCATGGGCGCGCACGCGTTGTTCGCCTTGACCCGCCTGCGCGAGCCCCACCGACTGGACGCATACGCTCGCGCCTACTACGAGGCCCGCTCCCGGGTCGCAGACACCGCCTAAGACCGGAGGGCGCATCCGTTGCCCGAGGACGAACCGCTACCGCCGGGATTGGCGGAAAAGGTCAACCCCCACCTCGAGAAGACGCTGGGCGTCATCATCGCGGCCCAAGACCCGTGCCTGGCCATGGCCAACGACGAGGCCAAGGGCGGCCGCGTACCGGGCCGGGGATTCGCCACGTTCAAACTCCCCTCCTTGGCGGCTTGGGCGCCGCCCAAATCCTGGGTCCTCGGAGTCTTGATCTGCCCGGGCGAGGACGCGAACCCCATCCTCGAATGGGTGCAAACGGCCAAGGTCAAAGACGTGGAGCGCATCCGATTCTACCTCTACCCGGGCGTCGACGAGTCGAAAGCGATGCGCCCCTGGACACGCGCCGGGCTCCCATACCGCGCACGCGTCGTGCAGACGTGGACCCAATTGCACAAGGCGTTCGGGCGCCAGCACGCGTTCTGGGTCCTGCGCGACCACGAACCCAACGCAAGCTACGTCGCCTGACCACCAGGTCCGCCAAAAGCTGAAAGTTGCGCAACCATTCGCACCTGACCAGCACGGTGCGTCGGAGTCTTCGGGAACATCACCACTAATTTCAAATCCGACGCGTGACCGATGAGCGGGTTGGAAGGGCCCGGGGTCCTCGTCTGCCGGCCAGGAAATTAGTGGCCGCACCAACCTGCCCACCTGCATCCAGGTTTCTTGTCGCTGCCCGCGACGACCGGACCCCGGACCCTTCTTCCCTCACCTGTTGTCGAGAAGTGTCGGTAGGGTGAAAGTACATGCACGGAGCACTGGAATCGTTACATGCGGGCGGCCGGACGACGGTCCGCGCTGAGCCGATATCGCGTCCCTTTGAGCACACCTTCGGCTTCGGTGATCCCCGTGTCTCGAAGCATGACGAGGTCACGCTTGAGCGTGCGTTCCGTGATCGAGGGATGCGCGGCGTGCACATCGGCGAACTTCACCTGCCGTCGCGGTGCGTCCGCGTTGAGGCGTCGGAACCACATCGCGAGCGCCCGCTGTCGATTGTTGAACTCCGCGGGGAGCGTCCGGTCAAACGCAAAACGTTCCACCGCACCTTCGAATGTACGACGAAGGATCCTCGACATGTAGGCAATCCACTGAGAGTACTCGAAGCCGGAGCGCTCCACCTGCGCCAGAGCCCCATAGTAGCCCTCACGGTCTCGGTTAAACTCGTAGTCGACGAGCGCGTACCGGACGCCCGGATACCCTGACGCGTAAAGGAGCCAGGTCGTTAGCGCCCGTCCCGCACGCCCGTTGCCGTCGCGGAACGGGTGGATGCTCTCGAACTCGTGGAAAAAGACTTCGATCCGGACGAGCGGATGATCGTGCCCCGACCGCAACCAGTCTAACGCGTTTTCGAGCTCCGGACGAACCCGGTCCGGCATTGCAGGAACGAACGACACTTCATACGAGGGCCTCGTGCCCACGAAGTTGGGCTTGTCCTTGAAGCGCCCCGCATCGGGAAGGACTCCCTGGAACAGCGTCCGGTGCAGGGAAAGGATGTCCGCGGCCGTCGACGGGAGGGAACGTTTCGGAAGCGTCTCCATGAACCCAACGAAGTTGAAGATCTCCCGCTCCTCCGGTCGCTTCAAGGCGTCAGGCGTTGGGCCGCGTTCGAGGAGGCTCTGCACGTCTTCAAGGCTCAAGGGATTGCCTTCGATGCTCGCTGTCCCGTACGCGTTCCTGGTGAGCGCATCCTCGAGGAGGGCGCGCGCCTGGATGGCATCGACGTCGAAGCGACGAAGCTCCACATCTGCGCGTTCGACCGCGCGCAGGTCTTCATAGACGCTGTCGTGAAGCGCGAAAAGCGGCTTGAACGCGGCCCTCTTGGGACGTCGGAACGTCTTCTTGGTGACCCGGAAACGCCCGAAGTCCGGGACGGAGCTTGGCACATAACAAGATCAGCAGATGGCCTATAAATGGGCGCCCAATGGCACATATTCCGACCACGTCCCCATCCCCGGAGCCCCCTCCCATCCCGAACACGGCGTGACGATCAACGACGAACGGACGCGCTCGGGCATGCGAGACGGCGATGTCGTGAGCGGCGCGTTCCATCTATCCTCCACGCGGCAAGCGCCGGCGACGGGATTCGCGTTCGCCTGGATCTCATCCCCTTGGGGCAAGACGGCGTTCTGGAACTGGGATTACGGCATCGACGGAGAAGCCCATCACGTCGAGATTACACAAACCGGCGCGGAATGGTACAATTACGCCTACCTAGCGCCGGCGTCGAGCGCCACCGACGACCTCACGCTCGAGACCACGGCCGCGCTGGATTTCAACCCTGACGGGCCCTACGGGTCCCGCATCACTTACCGCGCCGCCCTCGTCCCGCTCGACGTTTCCGCTCTCGGAATGACATGGGCGACACTGGGTCTAACGAGCGAAGCGCCCGTGGGAACCGCCGCCCTCGAGCTCGCACAAACCCAAGCGTGCCGAGCGTAAGGCCCGTCGCCTCCGATCGCTTCGTACACGGCGCGGCTCGATCGTCGCCTACGCTGTCGAAGAATAGCCGAGAAAAGCGTAGATACACCTACCGACGCTTCGCGGGCCCGAGCGACACCGAATGGTCCAGAGCAAAGCGAAGACCGTCAAACAGTACCTCGCGGAACTCGACCCGGCTCGTCGGAAAGAGATCGAAGCGGTGCGCAAGGTCATCCTGAAGCACCTGCCGAAAGGTTTCGTCGAGCAGATCGACTTCGGCATGCTCGCCTACGTTGTTCCGTTGTCGACCTACCCGGACACGTACAACGGCCATCCATTGGGGATCGCCGCGCTTGCCGCGCAGAAACACTACAATTCAGTCTACCTCATGTGCGTGTACGCTGACCCGGGCACGCGGAAATGGTTCGACGACGCGTACAAAGCAAGCGGCAAGAAGCTCGACACGGGCAAGAGCTGTGTCCGGTTCAAACGCGCCGACGACCTGCCGTTGGACGTGATCGGCAAAGCCGTGGAACGGATGCCGGTCGACGAGTTCATCGCCCAAGCCGAAGCGGCGCGAAACAAGCGACGCTGACAAAGCCCCGGCCGGAACCCTGTTCGGGAACACGGGGGGATTGTGAATAGAAAAACCAGTGGTCGCTTATAAGGTAACGAATTCGTTACTGAATGAATTCATATAGCATCGCTTCACAGTAGGAGGATAATGCCGACCATTGAAACGCTGCGGGGACCAACCACGAAGACCCTGCGGGTCATCGAGGACGTTCTCGCCAAGGCGGCGGTCCCCCTCAGCCGGTATCAGATCCGAAAGGCGTTGCGCGAACGCATCAGTCAGCCCCTCCTGGACGAGGCCCTTGATTACATGGCCGACCACGAAATGGTCCTGGACGAGGGTCCCGGAGGCAAGGTCCTGTGGATCCGCACTTCTGCAGCCACTCTCGCGAAGCTACGAGGCAAGTAGGGTGACCAAGCCCAAATTCTTGGGCCTTGAGTACGCACCAACGTCCAAACCAGTTCTAGAGCAGTGGAAGGCAGAGGCCGCCGGCACGGACGATCCCAGCCGCCTGGCCGGGGCGAAACTCAAGAGCCTCCAGACGTTCGAGAACCGAGCACGCGTGAACCCGCTGCAGGGCGGCCATCCGATCGCCCACGACCGCTGGCCGGCAGCGATCAAGAAAGACTACGGTCGCGAACTCCCTAACCTCTTCCGCTTCGAAATCGCAGAACGCTGGCGCGGCTACTACACGATCGTGGGAGAGGTCGGCGGCGCCCGCATCTTCGTTCTCTACCTCTGGCCGCACGAAGTTTACAGCAAGCAAAGTGACTATGACAAAACCTAACCCCTCGAACAGACTGCTACGGGTGAAGTCCCGGTAGAGCTGGATGCACGGGGAACTGAAGGCTCGGCCCCGATTGGCCGTTTTCCAGGGGGAAATCGTCGACCCGTGAGAATGAACTGCCGTGTTCTTACGACGGAATTCGTCGTTCCCTAAGGGTCTGCGGCCGGACCCGAAAGCATTAGAAGGAACAGGGGCAGATGGAAGGCTCCCGCCCCAGGTGATCCCCTTATGTCGCGCGTTCTCCCGTTCACGATCCTCGTTCTCCTCGTCTGCGGAGCCGCCCTCATGGCCGCGAACGCCCAAACCACGCCGACCCGAGAAACCCACGGCCGACCCGGCGACAAACGACCCGACGCCACCTCCGACAACGACACGGCCGACGACCGCCAACCGCGGCGTCAAGCGGGGCGGATGAGCGTCGACGGCACTCACGTCGAGGGACGCTTCGTAAAGTTCGATTTCGACCTCCCAACGTGCAGCATCGGAGCGTTCCACGCGTACAACACAACGCTGTTTTCGGAGATCCGCCTCCCCGGCACCGATTGCCGACTGGCGTCCGGCGGTCCCGTGGGACGGTTCGAGATGCGCGGACAAGACATGAACGTCAGACTGCACGATTCCCCCAACGCACTCATCCAGTTCCAAGCCGACAAAGTCGTCGAAATGGTCCCGTCGCCCGAAGTCACCGTGAACGAGACCGAGAAGGGCGTCGAATTGGTCATCGGGAACCTCACCGGCCGATTGTTCTCCAAGAACGAATCCATGATCACGATCGAATCGGGCGTCCTGAGTTCCTCCGACGCGACGTTCATGCTCCATCCGCCGCGCGGAACAAGCGCCGAGCGGCGCGAGATCTTCGACGCGATCCAGAACGGAAAAGTGGGCGCGGAGACCGACATCGTCCTCGACAACGGCACGATCGTAAGCGAAGTCCTCACCTACGACGACGTACAACTCCACGTCAAGAAGACCCGCGAAGACCGATTCGACTTCACCGTCGGCGGAAACCTTTCCGAAGGCCGCGTCTTCGTCACGAACTTCGATCCCGGCGCGTGGAGCCCCGAACGCCTGCGCGTCGACTACGCCGACGTCGACGCCGACGGACGCACGCACGGCGTCCTGATCCGCCAAGCGGACCGACTCGAAGAAGTGCTGGATTTCGACCCCGGCAAAGGCCCCGTGTACTTCGTGTTCGAGGACGAGGATGGATGGCACGCCGCGGTGGCGGTGCCGGAGTTCAGCGTCCACGTGTTCCAAGTGGTCGGACTTCCGTTGCAGGTCGTCCCCCTGTTGCTCTACGGAATCGTCATCGGCGGACTCTTCTTCGCCGCCGGGGGACTCGGAATCCTCTTGGAGCGACGCGCGCGAGGTTGAGCGGGTGCCGAAAGACGCCGAAGCATGGGACGAGCGCCGCCGTCAGCAGGCAGGACGCATCAAGCAAGATGCGCCCGACAAAGGCGCGTTCGTGTACTGGGTCGTATGGAGCGTGCCGTGGGTCGGCTTGTTGACGGTCGCTTGGATCGTCTCCAAATCGAAAGCCATCGGACATCGGTTCGTCCGGTTCTTCACCGAAGATCTTCGCCAAGCACCCGGGCGCATGAAAGCGGGCGCGGAAGCAAGCGGCCGCGAACTCTCCAGCGCCAAAGGCCGACGAGCCTTGCTGCGGGGACTCTTCGACGAACGAGGACTCACGCAGCGTCGACGCATCGCCCTCCTCTTCCTTTGCTGCGTCTTCTTGGGCCTTGCGTGGGCGATCATGGAGATCTTGACACTCGTCTTCTGGGCCGAACTCCTCACCTTCAAACACGAAACCGACTTGCTATTGTTCTACGGCATCGGCACACGACTCTTCCTGCCCACCCCGTTCGAAGTGTTGCTCCTGCGGTCAGCGGCCGTGATCGGAGCCGCCACCGCCATCCTCGTAGCGTCGATCGGCGCAACGGTCGGCAGTTGGATCCTGTTCATCGTGGGTACCCAAGCCAACAAGGGACTCAAAACGTGGATGAACAAACGCGGCTGGACCAAACGAAGCTGGGCATGGCTCGAACGAAACGGCGAACGGTTCGGCTACGCACTCATGGGAATCATCCTCTCGATCCCCTTCGCCCCCGACGCGGTCACCGCCGTGTTCACCCTGCTCGGATTGCAGATGCGATGGTTCCTGCTCACCATCTTCCTGGCGACGATATTGCGGCTCGCGCTCTTCCTGTGGATCTTTGGCTAGGACGCAAACTCGAGGCGCACTACCTTTCGAGGAATGCGTTTCACGTGGTCACGTGGAAGGTGAACTCGCCGTTCGTCTTGGAAAACGCCCTCAGCGGGTCAAAGCGGATGGTCCAACAGGATCCGAAAGTTCAACTCGCTTGCGAACACGTGATTGAACTCC
>CAYOZB010000063.1:0-16524 GCA_964408365.1 uncultured Halobacteriales archaeon
GTCGAGCGCGCGGTACGTGGTCGTGCGGTCCTGACCGCGCCGCCGGTCGTGGAGTGCCGGCGCATCGGGATGGTCCCGCGCATGCTGGGTGAGGAGTCCGGCGAGGTTCACCGTCTCAGTCCCCGAGGTCTCGGCTGAAGAGTTCGTACCGACGCATGACGTGCGCGTAGTGTTCACTGATGCGCCGAGACCGGTTGTCGACGTGCATCAGCGCGCCGATCACGCGCCTGTATCCCGAGTTCCAGCAGGCTTCCAATGTGCGCGCTGTGAGGAGCGCGCCGAGGCCCTGTCCACCGAGGGCCGGGTCGACGGCCAAGGTCTTGAGGATCGCCGTCGCGAGGGGTTGACCGCGTTTGTGCTCGAGAAGGTCGGGGAGGGCGAACGAGAAGCCGACGAGCTCGCCGGTTTGTTCCGCCATGAGCACGAGGCGTGTGTCAAGGTAGGGTCGGACTGCTTCATACTGCCTGGAGAATTCCTGTGGGGCGATGGGGGTGTATAGGAAATTGCCGGCGAAGCTTCGCAACGAAAGCCGGTGCACAGCGGTCAGTTCTCGGTCAAAATCGTCCGTTCGCAAGGTCCGGATCGTGATGCCGGAGCTCGTCGCCCGCGCCGCGGCCTCGGCGGTCCGCGGATCGGGTGCCATCGGGCGAGGCGCAAGGGTCGAGACGTAGGATGCCAGCGGCGTGAATCCGGCTTGTGCCCAGTGGCCGGGCCACATGGGGTGGTTCGTCGGCTCGAGGAAGAATGGAGGCTCCGTGCCTGGCTCGGTCATGAACCGGTATCGTCGCCACGTGGTCCCATCCATCGGGCCGATCACGACGTTGAGGCCGTGTTCGCGGATTCTTGCGCACGCCTCGCCAAGAACGTTCTTGCCGGCGTTCTCGTTGGTGGCAGCGTAGTGCCCAATCACGCCGACGGCGGTGCCTTCGAGGGTGGGTGTGTCTCGCCACCAAACGCTGCAGCGCGCCCCCGCAGGATCGACCAGGCTGGCCTGTGGCCCGTGCGTCCGCAGCTGTTCCGAGGATAACGAGTCGGGGCTCGGGACCGCAAGGAAGGCGCGGACGTCGTCGGCGGTCCGAACGCTTGCGACGTCAGGCAATGGCGGGCCCCCAAGCGAGGAACGGAAGCACGGCGAGAAGGGAGGCGAGTCCGGCCCAGAAGGCTTCTCGCCCCCAACGGTAGCCAGGGGGCAGCGGGTCCGCGATGTTCCGTCGCGACAGTTGGAATCCGGCGACGCCGACCACGATTGCGGCCAGCCCGAGCGTCGCTTCGAGCCAGCGATCGAGTCCCATGCCGCCCAGGAGCACGTAGGGGACGAGGATGATTGCGGCCGCCGCGAGCGTGCTGGCGAAGACGACGGCCCCGTCGGCCATGGCGCTCCGGGCCCAACGCCACCGAACGGCTGAGATCAGGCCGAGGTGCGCGGCGAACGCGACCGTGAACGGATAGAGGAAGTCGGGGCGTTCGAGCAAGTGGCTGGCGATGAGCCACGCGAGTCCGGCCGAGCAGACCGAAAAGAGCACCAGCGAGTTGTGCGTGCGGGAATGGTCGAGCGGAGTTCGGGGTGGTAGCAGCGCGTAGGCGAGGAAAACGAGGAGCGGAGGCCAGACCCAGTGGACTCCGCCGATGGTCCAGAACAGGTAGCCGACGAGCACGGCACCGAACAACGCGCCGCCCCGAAGGGTCGTGAAGCGGCCCATGATCACCACCAGGAGTCCCAGGCCGGCGGCCAACCAAAGCTGGCCCCACAGGGTGCCCGGTCCGAGTTCCAGAAGCGCGCGAAGGAGAAGGAACCCGAACAACGGGATGAACAGGTTGTCCAAGCCGCTCCACGCCGAGGCTTCGACGAGCATGACCGTGAACCCCACGATGGCACTGATGAGCAAGGTCTCGACGCGGCCCGCGTCGGTGAAGACGAGAAGAGGAACGTGCGTGCAGAAGAAGGCGACCACGAAGCAGACGAAGCTGCCTTCGGTGGATTTGCGTCCATCCACGGCGTCGAACCGGTGCCTGCCGTATTCGACGCCGACGAGCGCCGCGACGGCGTCGGCGAACGTGACGATGAGGATGGGGACCGCGTAGAGGATCGGTTCGGCGCGTGCGACGATCCAGAGGATGCCGATGCTCGCGGGCAGGTAGAACTCGCCCCAGGATGTCCGCCCGACGCCGTGGAGGACGCTTCCGACTCCTTCGCGCGCCGAACGTGAAAGTCGGATGGCGGCGAGCCCGAGAATCGTGATGAGGACGAGCGCGATGACTGGCCACGTGTTTTGGAAGATCCAGAGGAACGAGAGCCCCAAGGTCCCCGTGGCGATGTGCAAGAGTTTCCTGCCGGTCTCGGGTTTGACGAGGGCCCGACGTTGGAGGGCCCAGATGGTGATCCAGGTCACGGCGGCCGCTGCCAAGACAAGAGGGATCCCCAAGGAGGCGGGGATCGTCACGTGAGTTCCTCCACGACGAAGGCACTGTAGAAGAACGCCTTGTCTTCCCGGTGGAGCCGCGCCGAAACGGCCTCAAGCGGCCGCAACCGGTCCGCCATCGACTCGGGTCGTTGGCGCCGAACCAGCATGTTCCAGTACGCGAGCCGGCCGCCTGGACGGCCAATCCGTCGAAGGGACTCGAGGGTGGCCGTGTACGCGGCCGCGGGCATATATTCGAAGATGTCCGAGAGGTTGAACCGATCGAACGACGACGGGTTCTGTCGCGCGGCGAACGCCTCCAACGACTCGAGCCGCCACTCCAGGCGGTCCAGGTTGTCGCGGATGATGTCGAAGGATTCTTCCCGGAGCGCGAGCGGCAGGGCGGAGGTGTGCCGGCCCGTCAGGATCCATTGGACGTAGGGGTTCTGGGACGGGTCGAGTTCGGTGAGGGCGTAGCGAGCGCGCGCGAGGATCCGGTCGGAGACGCTGCCCTCGACGTAGCGGAAGAACTCGGGGTCGCGCCCGGCGCGTCCCATGACGGCGCGCGAGAAGAAGAGGCGGAACATGAGCCGCCAACGCCAACTGTCCCATTCTCGTTCGTAGAAGGCGCGCCGCTGCGATAAGGATCCGCCGGCCAAGAGCCGTTCGACGCGCCGTCGTGAGTGGACCAGGGGAAGCACGCGTTTGCGGAACGTGCGGAAATAGCGTTCGAACTTTCCGGCGCCGGCGATCCCATGCTTCACTGCCTCGGGTTTGGAGTCCCAGAAGCCCTTTGCCCCCTCGCTGAGCCGGTCGCGGCATCGACGATAGAGCGTGGTGCGTCGATCGCTCGGTCGCGCCCCCAAGAGCTCGAGGAGTTCCGGGTGGTTGAGGGTCCGGTAAGCCGCGACGCGCAGTTCCAGAGCGGAAAGTTGCGCGTTGCTGAGGTCGAGTGCGACCACTTTGGACGGGTCCCGCGTGAGGAGCGCAAGGGAATTGTCGCCGGCGGACGCGATCGACAGGCACGCGTCTCCTGGATGGACGTCGAGTCCTTGCGTCAGGATGTCGGCGTCTTCCCAGCACATCCCGTACCGGAGGTAGTCGAAGCTGGCGCGTGTTGAGATCTCGCTCAGGTCGCGGCCTCCGTGGGCAGGATCTTCTTCACGCGGCCGGTCTGGCCGTCAAGCTCCACGAGGTCGCCGTCGCGCAACCAACTCGTGGCGCCTGGCAGGCCGACGACGCAGGGGATCCCCATCTCGCGGGACACGATCGCCGCGTGGGAGAGGAGGCTGCCATGCTCGACCAAGAGTCCCTCGCAGGCGCCGAACAGGAGAATCCAGCCTGGGTCCGTGTGCCGCGCCACGAGGATTTCTCCCGCGCGCACGACGGCGCCCCGTGGGTCTGTGACGACCCTCACCGGTCCCCGTACGCGTCCGGGGCAACACCCCGTACCGACACGCTCTTCGCCGCCCTCGTCGGGGGAAGGCGGCGGTCCTGCCGGGATTCGCTTGGTCCCGCGCATCAGGAACCGATCCGGAGGAGCCGGGCCGCGTCGGAACTCTTCGAAGTCCGCGCGGCGGGACCGCGCGCGCGCCCGGAGGTCTTGCTTCGTCCCCAACTCCGCGGCCGCGAGGAGTTCGTCGAGCTCGAGGTAGAACACGTCGGAAGCGGAGTCTAATGTTCCCTCGTCCACCAATCGCCGACCCATCTCGGCGAAGATGCGCCGCACGCGTCCAAAAACGCGGGTCCGTTCGAACCTCAGGTTCTCGCGGTCACGGACACGGCCTCGCGCGTTGCGGAGAATCCAGGGGAACAGCATGGCGCGAAGGGGGGAGCGTCTCAAAGCGCGGCGCGCCTGCTGTTGGGCGGATTCTCGCCGTCGGTCGGGCGTCGGCTCCCCGCCGACCGGGTCCCGGGCCGCCATCTCGCCGATCGTTCGCAAGAGGCTGGTGGCGTCTTCGCGCAGGGTCGGACTTTCCAGTTTGAGTTCTTGGAGGCACCGATCGCCGAAGCGGGCGATGTACGCATCGTATTGTGCGCCGAGTTCCGGGACCGAGCGGAGGGCGGCTTCGGCTTTGCCGATGGGGTCTTCGCGCAACGAGGCGGCGACCTGAGGGTGTTGGCGTGCGACCCGTGCCATGGCGCCAATCATGCGTGGCGGTTCGGCGCTCACCATGGAGCCCGCGTCGAACAGGAGCGCGTTCTGCAAGGTTCCGTTCTCGTCGCCGATCCACTGCGTGCACGCCTTGCGCAATGCGCCGAAGAAGATCATGGCGAAGAAGTCGTTGAGGAGAGGCGCGTCCCATCGTCGCAGGAGCGCCTTCTCGAGCTGTCGGTACTGGTCCGCGAGCGTCTTGAGTTCCATGCCCTCGGGCAGCGGGGCGCTGGCTAGCGCCACGTCAAGGCGCGCGGTAAAGCGCCGAATCTGGCGTTCGAGCGTCACGTGGTCCCGGAGCAGCGCGATGCCGCTGCGGGTCTGGGCCCACGTGTCGTGCGCGGCCCGGTCGGTCTCGATCTGGTCAAGCAGATCGCCGGGGAGCTCTTCGCCGACGCCCATCATCTGCTCCATGAAGGTGCGGTTGGCCTTGAAGCCAGGGAGCAGGGCGAGGATCCGGTACCACGAGACGAGGTTGTAGTACATGCGGCCGTCGATGAGTCCGAGGAGGTTGTCGAAGGCCGGTTTCTCGTGCTCGACGCGAGCGCGCGGAACGAGAAGGATCTTGCACATCTCCCGGTAGACCTCGGCGTACGCGTTGCGCGCGAACGTGAAGGTGAGGGGCGTGGTCACGCCTGCGTAGCTCTCGGCGATGTTGCTGTTGTCCCACAACGTGACGCGCTCGGCGCCTAGTGTCGTGATGGGTCGTACCTGCAGGAGCCAAAGTTTCCCCTGCTCGTACGCCCATTCGATGTCCTGGGGTTGCCCGAAGTGTTCGCCGAGCTTCCAGGCGAGCGACGCCACCTCGCCTGCCTGTTCGTCGGTGATGGAGCTCGAGTCGGCTTCTTGCGAGGTCAATTCGAGGGACGCGGTCCCGGAGGATGCATCGACGACGTCGCGTCGCTCCTTGTGAGCGATCGTGCGTTCCAGGATGGTGCCGTCGCGTCGGACGCGGTGTGTGTCGGCGTCCGTTTCCCCGGACACTAGGGCGTTCCCGAGGCCAAGGACGGAGCTGATGACGGCGACGTCGGTCGCGCCCGTGACGGGGTCGGCGCCGAAGGCGACTCCTGCGGCGTCGGGCCGGAGCATGCGTTGGATGACGACGCCGGGCGTCGGTGGCTCCCCGACGAGTCCTCGCTCGGCGCGGTAGGCGCGGAGCCGGGCGGAGCGCCCGGACTCCCATACTTTTCTGATTGCGTCCGGAAGCGACGCGCCGGTGACGCCGAGGACCGTCTCGAACTGTCCGGCGAAGGACGCGTCGCGGCCGTCCTCGCCCGCAGCGGAGCTGCGCACCGCGAAGAGGTCTTCGGGCCGGGCGATGCGCGCAAGCGCCGCGTGGACCTCCGCCATGACCGCGTCGCTCGGGCTGACGTCCGTGTCCGCCGCGCTGCCCGTAAGGCGCGCGGATGGGAGGACCACGAACCATTCTGGGACCCGCGCGCTGGTCTCCTGCGCGCGTGCGAGGCCGGCCGCTTTTCCGCCGACGGGGTCGCCGCTGTGGATTTCGCGGGGGAACCGGATATGGTTCACAGTAGGCCTCCGTAGCGCGGGAGGATCCCCACGAGTATGTAGAGGAGGAAGGCGGCGAGCGCCGAGACAAGGTTGAGCGTTTTCGCCTCCGACTTGGTGGGCGTGCGTGCGAACCGGATGGCAGTGACCAGTCCGGCGAGGCCGATCACGGAGGCGGTTACGGGGCCCGCGACATGCGCGTTGGTGAGACTGAATGCCAACGAGGCGGCGACGGAAGCGGCGAGGATGGCGGCGCCGAACGCCGTAGCCGATCCGCGCACGCCCCAGAGTGCGGAATACGTCTCGACGCCGGGTCGTTCCTGCTCGGGCGACCAGGTCTTGCGTCCCAGTTCGACCACGATGCCGACGAGGAGGCTGAAGGCCAAGAACACGCCAAGCGCCGGGTCGAGCATGGCCCCGGCTTGGAGCCAGTCGAAGCCGGTGACGTGCAAGAGGAGGAGGGGGACGACGATCATGTGGGAGACGAGGTACGCGACCGGGTGCGCCTTGAGCCAACGGGGGGCGAAGAACTCTGCGCTCATGAGTCCCCAGTAGGTCCACAAGGCGGCCAGCGTGACCACGAGCCGTGGGTGGATGTAGAGGGCAAGGAAAAGTTGGACGAGTCCCGCGCCGGCTGCGAGGATTGCAAGTTGCCGCAGCGTGACGAGGCCTCGGGGCACGGGTCGTTCGGGTCGGAACCTGCGGTCGTCTTCGAGGTCCTTGAACTCGTCGGCCACCCGCAGTTGGAGGAGGAAGAGGAGGGTCGTTGCAGCGGCGGCGGCAAGAACGGGGACCGTGGCCGCGGGTCGACCGGCTTTCGCGGTGGACCAGCCGAGGGAGGCGACCGCGAGGAGGATCGCGAACGGCACGTGCGTCGCGAGGGGGAAGCGCTCGCGTTGGTACGTCCACCAACGGTTCGGCATCCGGGCGTTACCTCGCGTCCGCGCCGCGCGCAAGGACCCGATGTGCCTTGGCGTAGTCGCCCGCGCACAGCGCGCCCACGATCGAGAGCTCCCCGGCCAGGCAGATGCCGGCTGCGACTTCAGCTAGGGCTTGGGCTTTGCCAGTGCCCGCGAGCCCCAGGATGTCGAGGCACGCCTTCTGGCTGGGCAATGCAGTGCCGCCACCGACTGTGCCCACCATGATGTTCGGCAATGTCACCGACGCGTAGAGGTCGCCCTGATCGTCGACCTCCATCCGGGTGACGCCGACGGCGGATTCCGACACGCATGCCACGTCCTGTCCGCACGCCATATAGAGTGCGGTGAGGGCGTTCGCGTAGTGGCCTTGGACGCCCATCGTGCCGCTGAGGACCCCGCCCATGGCGGACATGTGCCAGTAGTCCTGCATCCGTTTCGGAGTCGTGTGGAGGCGTTTTTCGACCAGTGCGCCAGGGACCGTGACCTCCGCGCTCACCTTGCGTCCGCGCACGAGGAGGAACGAGATCGAGCTGGCCTTCTTGTCGCCGGACATGTTGGCCTCGACAAAAGCGAAGCGCGGACGCACGGGCGAGTGCTCGTCGATGTAGGCGCAGACGGCCTCGGTCGCGATGGTGACCATGTTCTGTCCGGCGGCGTCGCCGGTTTGGTATTCGAAGTTGAGGAACACATGGTTCCCTTCGATCGTGACCCGCATGTCGACGAGCTTGCCGTGCTTGGTGGTTGTTTCGGCCACCTTTTGGAACTCGTCGATCTTGTCGGTGGCCCACACGACGAAGGTCCCGGCTTCGCGCAGGTTCCGGAACGCGAACCCCGGGGCACGGTTGACGGATTCCGCGAGCAGCATCGACGTGCAGCCGCCGGCTTCGGAGATGAGTTGCGCCCCGCGGCTATAGCTCGCGACAAGGGCGGCTTCGGTCGTCGCGAGCGGAAGGTAGTAGTCTCCTTTTGCGAAGATGCCGTTGACGCGAAGCGGGCCGGCGAGCCCCACGGGCACCTTGACGGTGCCGACAAAGTTCTCGATGTTGCGGGAGAACGCCGCGACGCGTTCGCGCGTCCAGGGGTCGAGGAGGTCCTGTTTCGTGCCGCCAAGCGGAAGGGCTCGCCAGCGCTCGTCCGCCGCGGCATCGTCCGGCGTCGGGTTGCTGGGGACCTTCGGAGGCAGGTCCCCCGTGTGCGGGGTGAGTTCGTTCCGAATCTGGTCCGCGCTCCGGTTTCGAAAAAGCCGTTCCAGGTAGGAGCCCACATGACCTCGTTTGGTTGCCATGGCTGACCGACCCCGCCGTCGGCCTGGGAGGGTCGTCCGGCTATATGCAGAATCGGACGAAACGCGGAAGACGCTTCATTCAAAACCGGGGAGGTTTGTAGCGTTGCAGGTCAAACAGGGGCGGGCCCGGGTCTGGCCCCGGGACACCGATGGCCCGGAAATCTCGTGGGTTGGCGTGAGGTCGTCGGGTCCGACGTGCGTGGCGATCAATGCGTCGCGTAACGGCTTCCGCCAAACATGATTTGGCGTTCCTTGGACGCGCGGCTGTCTCCTTGTCGAACGCTTCGACCTGGATCTGGGCAAGCCACCCCTCAAACTCGGCCACAACTTCAAGGCGGTAACCACGTTTGCATGTGGTGGCGGCCGAATCCCTTTTCAAGGACGCATCAAATCCGCAACGCTACCGTGCCGCCCGAAGACCGCGTGAAAGAACTGCGCGAAAAGAAAGCGTTGGCACTCTTGGGCGGTGGTCCGGAACGGATTCAGAAACAGCACGAGGCGGGCAAGTACACGGCTCGCGAACGGCTCGACATGCTGCTTGACGCGGGCTCGTTCCACGAAATGGACGCGTTGCGCGTCCACGATGCAACCCATTTTGGCCTGGATAAGAAAAAGTTCCTCGGGGATGGCGTTGTGACGGGTTGGGGTACCGTCAATGGCCGTACCATCTACGTGTTCGCGCAGGACTTCACCGTTCTCGGCGGCTCCCTGGGGCGCGTCTACGCTGAGAAGATCACCAAGATCATGGACCTCGCGCTCAAGAACGGCGCTCCGGTTGTCGGCCTCAACGATTCCGGCGGCGCACGCATCCAGGAAGGCGTCGATTCGCTGGGCGGCTACGCGGAGATCTTCTGGCGCAACACGGAAGCCTCGGGCGTTGTGCCGCAGATCAGTCTCGTGATGGGTCCGTGCGCGGGCGGAGCCGTCTACAGCCCGGCGTTGACGGATTTCATCCTGATGGTCCGGCACACGAGCCACATGTTCATCACCGGACCCGACGTGATCAAGACCGTCACCGGCGAAACGGTCACGATGGAAGACCTCGGCGGCGCGGACATCCATGGCGGCGTCAGCGGCGTCGCGCACCTTGTCGCGGACTCCGAAGAAGACGCCATCGACGTCCTCAAACGCCTTCTGAGCTACTTGCCGTCCAACAACGCCGAGGATCCGCCGTTCCTCGATGTCGGCGACGATCCGGGTCGTCGCGAAGACGACCTGCGCATCGTCGTCCCCGAGGATCCCAACAAGCCGTACGACATCCGCAAGGTCATCGAACTCGTCATCGACAAAGCCACGTTCTTCGAGATCCATCGGGACTGGGCCGGCAACATGGTCGTGGGGTTCGCGCGCTTGGCGGGACACGTTGTGGGCATCGTGGCCAACCAGCCGAACAACCTCGCGGGCGTGCTCGACATCAACGCGAGCGTCAAGGGCGCTCGGTTCGTGCGGTTCTGCGACGCGTTCAACATTCCCCTCGTCACGTTCGTCGATGTTCCAGGATTCTTGCCGGGCGTCCAGCAAGAGCACGCGGGCATCATCCGCCATGGGGCGAAACTCCTCTACGCGTACAGCGAAGCCACCGTCCCGAAGCTTACTGTGATCACACGTAAGGCGTACGGCGGTGCGTACGACGTCATGTCGAGCAAACACCTGCGCGGCGACTTCAACTGTGCGTGGCCCAGCGCCGAGATCGCGGTCATGGGTCCGGAAGGCGCGGTCAACATCGTGTTCAAGAACGAACTCGCGGCCGCAAAAGACGCGACCGCCAAACGGGCGGATCTCATCCAGGATTACCGCACCCGGTTCGCGACGCCCTATGTGGCGGCGGAGAAGGGGTACCTCGACGACATCATCGAACCGCAAGACACCCGCAAAACCCTGGTGCGCGCATTATTGTCGCTTCGCACGAAACGCCGCGTTCGGATGGAACGCAAGCACGGCAACATCCCGCTCTAAGACGGCAGCTGGGTGTAGTCTTCGGGAACGCGCATGCCGTAGAAGACTGCGATGTAAATGTCGTAATCGACGTTGACAGCTGCGCCCACGCCATAGCCGCATTGGACCTGGCACGTGGATCCTTGCGCCATGCCGAGGGGCAGCACGTGGATCCAAGTCGAGACGCCGCGCTGGGGGATCGGGTAGCCGAGGGTGGCGTCCGGTGAGACGGAACCGCGGTTGATGAACACCTTCGCAGGCGATTCCCGCATTTCGGAGCTCACGAACTTTCCGCCGAGGTCTTCTTGGGATTCGATGTTAAACCGCAGACCTTCGTGTGTGTAACCTTGGGTCGGCGCGCCATTCGTCCAGACCACTTCGATCGCCAATCCGTACCAGTCGGACGGGATGTTCCAGGAGTGGTTGTTGTTCGTGACTTCCTTAGGGACCAGGTCTTGCTTGGTCTGGTTCTCGAGTTCGAACTCGCACTCGCCGCTTGCCGTGACGTGTTCCACGGCGCACGTGTACAGGCCCGAGATTGGGGCAAGGGTCACGACCTGGATCAGGTTGGTCGGGACCGGCCGCAAGACGAGGCGGACCGTGGTCTCGGCGCCGGGGACGACCGTGATGCTCGTCGAGCCCTCGACATACCCGTCGCGGTTGACCAAGACCGTTTGGCGGCCGGCAGGGACGTTGTCGATGCAGAAGCGGCCTTCGCTGTTGGTGAAGATCTTGAGAGCGATGGGGGACACTTTGAGGGTCTTGAGCGCGACCTGGGCGCCATCGACGGGTCGGGCTTCGTCGTCGGTGATGAGTCCGCAGACCTTGCCGTGGGTCCCCGAGAGGTCCTCGACGGGCCCGACGGGTTCGTCTTTTCCGCCGCATCCGGCGAACGCTGTGGCTATGAGGATGCCGAGTGTCAAAGCCCAGCGTAGGTCCATTTCAAGTGCCCATGTGGCCGGTTCGTATTTGAACATTGTCGAGTCGAAATGCAATTGAGGCCACCGTCCGAGGGGGGCTCACCGAAGCCTTAACTACGCGCCCAAGTAGGCCGCCGCCTCGTGGACCGGGCGACGCTGAAACCCTTCGTCGCCCTCATTTTCGTCCAGTTTTTCTTCGCCAGCCTCGCGGTCGTCGGGAAGGTCGCGCTCGAAACGTTCCCGCCCCTCATGGTCGCCGCCATGCGACTCTTCTTCGCAAGCTTGTTCCTTGCCGCCATCGCCATCGCCGTCCAACGCGAACACCTGCCCTTGATGGACGCGGCCAAACTGTTCGGCTTAGCGCTCTTGGGCATCGTGTTCAACCAACTCCTGTTCCTCGGCGGCTTGTCCCGCACCACGGCGGTCAACGCGTCGATCCTCATCGCCACCATCCCCGTCTTCACCACATTCTTCGCGATCCTGCTCGGCCAGGAAGCACCGAAAATCGTCCGCATCGGCGGCATCGCCCTGAGCCTCCTCGGAGCACTCGCCATCCTCGGCATCCAGGGGTTCGACCTGCGAAGCGACTTTGCGTTAGGAAACCTGTTCATCATCCTCAACAGTCTCAGCTACTCGATGTACCTCGTCCTGAGCCGTGGACTCTTGCGCAAATACCGCTCGACCACCATCGTGGCGTGGACGTTCATATTCGGGGCGTTTGTCGTGACGCCGCTGGGCGCTTTGCGCGCCACGACGTTCAACTTCGACACCGTCCCGATGGTCGCATGGTGGGCGATGGCATGGATCATCATCGTCCCGAGCGTCCTCAGCTACAGCCTCAACACGTACGCCTTGAAACGGATCCACTCCTCGACCGTCGCCACGTACATCTTCCTCCAACCGCTGTTCGGCATCGCCCTCGCCTACGTCATCCTGGACGAACGCTTGAACCTCCAGACCGCGTTCGGCGCACTCCTCGTGTTGGCCGGCGTGGTCTTGGTTTCGCGCTCCGAGGCCGTGGAACCGATGGCGACCATCCCCGACGAGCCGCAACCACGTCAGAAGCCACGAGGACCGAACAAAGAAGCTATGACCCAGGAGCCAATCGAGGGCGCCGATGGCCGACCTAAGCCTGAGCCTCAAGAAGACCATTGACGCCGATGGCGTACGCAAGCTTCTTGAGCAATCCGACTGGGGCCAAGGACGCACCACGACCCAGATCCAGCAACAGATCCACTCGAGCGACATCGTGTTGAGCGTCTGGGAAGGCACCAAGATGGTCGCCTTCGCTCGCGTCCTCACCGACTACTCCTACGTCGTCTGCATCTGGGACTTCATTGTCGACACGAAACAACAGGGAAAAGGCGTCGGCTCCCGCTTGCTCAAAGCCATCCTTGGTCACCCGGATCTGATCGGCGTCAAGAAGTGGACCGTGTTCACTCCGATGAACCGGGAATTCTTCGAGGGACACAACTTCGAGCAGTCTGCCGAAGCGATGGTCCGGTACGGTTGACTGCGAATCCAACCCAACGGTCGAAGTGGCGGTTCCGGATTTTCGCCATAACTGCGGTGTTCCTTTTCCTGATGCCCTTTGTCCAGGGCGGCACGTTCTTGCTTCTCTGCCACCCAGAATCGAACGCCCAGGCGGACTGCGATGCGTTGCCGGGATTCTGGCTGAGGTTCGCCATCGGGTTCGTCGCCGCCGGAGTCATTATGGTTGCCGCGGCCGTCAAGGAAACCCGGACTGCACCGCTGACTTCAGGACCGGGTCCTTCCTCGATTCAAGAACGGATTCGGCGGAAACTTGAGTAGGCTCTAGTTTCCTTCCCAGATGGCGGGCGGCGCCTTGTTGAGCTCGTCGAAGTGCACCAGGTAGACGCCGCTCGATGAATCCCAGACGACGATGTCGCCGTTGGGCAACGCATTGTTCTCCATCACGGTGGGGGTCCAGTCGTAGCTGCGGGTCGTCGGCGGGGGCTTCGGGCTGATGTTCGCGGGGACGAAGACGCCCACCGCTGGAAGTTGCGGCATGGTGAGGTTCGATACGTCGATGGCCCAGACGCCTGCGTGGTAGTGGCTCATGAACACGGTCTGGTTGTGTCGCGAGATGTAGTGGGTCGAGAATTGGAGCGACGCGTTCCATTCGACTTCCGCGGGTAGGTTCCATTGCGTGACCGCTTTTGGGTTCGCTGGATCCGTCGTGTCGATGACCTTCATGTAACCGGACGGGGCGTACGTGGGCCGTCCTAGGATCTCTTGGCCGATGAACGTGTAGTGTTTGCCGTCCCACGTCTCGTTGAGGGGCAACGCTTCGTGGACGTCGCCGTAGTCGTTCGTGCCGACGTTCGTGTTTCCGGGCGGGTTATCGCTCCAGCGTCCGACCACCATCGGGGCGCGTGGGTTGGTGAGATCGACGATGACGAGTCCTTGGTGCCACAAGGCGAACCAACCGTAGACCCGGTTGTTGATCGGGTGGGGCACGATCACGCCGTCATTGTGTCCGTTGATGAGAGGCGCGTTGCTTTCGTGCGGCTGCTCCAGGATGTAACTCACGTGGACCAAAACGCCGGAGTCTTCGGTCTCCAAGATGTCGAAGAGATGGAAGTATGTCGTCGCGGTCGCGAGGTTCGTGACCGACGCGAGGATGTAGTATTGCTCGCCGAGTTTCTGCGCGTAGATGCTGTGCGCGCCAAGCGCGGGCAAGGGGAAGTACGATTGGATCTCCGGCGTCGCGGGGGTCTGGATACTCACGAGGACGACGCCGTTGGCGAGCGGCAGGTTCTGTTCGGGTCCGGCGAGGATGAGGTCTTGCGAGTTGCACGGGGAGCGCCAGATGGCGGCCGGCGGGAGATCCGTGCCGACGGGTGCGCGTTCCGGCTGCTTCGCGCCCGAGGTTCCGACAACGACGTACTTGCCGTCGGGCGTGAGTGCGATGTCGCGCGCCGACACGGTGGGCATGAGGAGTTCGCCGATGACCTGCGGGTCGCGTCCGTCCGTGACATCGACGAGGATGAACGCGACGTCACCGCCGCCTTGGACCGCGGCGAAGCGGCGTTCGCCGGTGTCGGTCGCGTCGCCGCACAAGTGGTAGCCGGGCGTGATGCCGTAGCTTTGGGAGACGAGCGGGTTCCATCCGAGGAGTTCGAAGTTCGGCGTGGAGAGGTTCTGGTGTTGTGTCGCGTTGAAGTGATCGTGTCCCTCGCCGCTCGGAAGGGCGCGTTCGGCCCAATCGTCCGGGATCAACGGCTTGAGGACATCGTTGGCGGGGTTGTCGTCGCCGGGCTTCGTGCCCGCGCAGCCGGCAAGGATTCCCATGGCTACGATTGCGAGTGGAAGAAGTCGCATTGGATCAGCGCTCCCGGATGCTGCGCGGGGCACGTATATTGATTCGCCTGCAATAATCGGTGGATGGTATCCTTTGGTCTGGGAGCCTTAATGAAGAGAACGCGTGCTAGAAGTCGACTTAGGGTAGACGGGCCATGGTTCGCAAGTCCTCTTCGCGGACCGTCGACCAGCTCTTGCCCGAGGGTTTCTGCGCCTGCCCAATCGACATCGCGTTCAGCGTCGTCGGCAAGAAATGGACCGTCCACTTGATCCGGAACATGCTGCGCGGCCACAGCCACTTCAACGAGTTCCTCGCGCATACGCCGGGATTGAGTCCGCGCACGTTGTCCGCGCGGTTGAAAGAACTCGAGCAAGAAGAGCTCATCGTGAAGACCGTCGCGCGCACCGCCCCGGTCTCGGTCCATTACGCGCTCACCAAGAAGGGTCACGCCGTGCTGCCGATCCTCGAGCAGATGGTACGCTGGTCCGTCGTCTGGGCGCCCGACCGGGTGTTCGGGAAAGGCAAGGGCCGTTCCGACACGGAAGACTGTGTCCGGGAGTGGGAAGTGGCGCTTCTCGGGGACCGCTCTGTTCATGCCAGGTTGACGTCGGAGAATGGGTTACCGACCCCCGCCCCTCGGTCGTTGACAGATTCGACCTGAAACAGACTGCAGATTGTACATTAAAGTACAGTTTTTGGCCTCAGTAGCGGCCTAGTGAGCAACCGGTCAGAAAACACTTATTTAGAACCTCCCTTCCTGCATCAGAACCACACGTGAACTAATCGATAGTTTCCGAACGAAACGGTGGGTTGAGGGGAGTAAAATGGCCAAGATGTCACTCGAAGCGGTAGAGTCATCCATCAAGGGTCGCCCCGAGGCCGCCACCCCCTTGCCAAACGCCACCGCGAAGGCTTCCGCACCGCCTCCGAAGCGGACTCGGATCGAAGAACTCCGATACCTGCGCGACCAAGCCCTTCAGGGCGGCGGAAAAGAGCGCATCGAGAAACAACACGAAGCCGGAAAACTCACCGCCCGCGAACGCCTCGAATTTCTGCTCGACCCCGGCAGCTTCACCGAACTCGACATGTTCGTGACGCACCAATCCAAGAACTTCGGACTCGACGCGAAGAAATTCCTCGGCGACGGCGTCGTGACCGGCTACGGACGCATCAACGGCCGACTCACCTACGTGTTCAGCCAAGACTTCACCGTCCTCGGCGGCTCCCTCGGCGAAATGACCGCCCAGAAGATCAACAAGGTCCAGGACCTTGCACTCCAGAACGGAGCCCCGATCATCGGACTCAACGACTCCGGCGGCGCACGCATCCAAGAAGGAGTCCAATCCCTCGCCGGCTACGGCGAGATCTTCTACCGAAACGTCCAATCAAGCGGCGTCATCCCCCAGATCACCGCCATCTTGGGCCCCTGCGCCGGCGGCGCCGTGTACAGCCCGGCCGTCACCGACTTCATCATCATGGCCCAAGGCACCGGCCACATGTTCGTCACTGGACCCGAAGTCGTCAAAGCCGTCACGGGCGAATCCTCCACCTTCGAAGAGCTCGGCGGGGCCGGTATCCACACGGGACGCTCCGGCGTCGCGCACCTCGAAGCCGAAGACGAATTCGGCGTCCTCGAGACCATCAAGAAACTTCTCTCCTTTCTCCCGCAGAACAACCTCGAAGATCCGCCGGTCCTCCCGAGCCAGGACAACAAGTACCGCGCCGACGACGAACTCATCAAACTGGTCCCGGACGACTCGAAAAAACCCTACGACATGCGCGAAGTGATCCGACGCATCGTCGACTACGGGGAGTTCTTCGAGATCCAGAAAAACTATGCCCGGAGCCTGATGATCGGCTTCAGCCGCCTGGACGGACACCCGGTAGGCATCATCGCGAACCAACCCAGCGTCCTCGCCGGCGCCCTCGACATCGAGGCGAGCATCAAGGGCGCGCGGTTCATCCGGTTCTGCGATGCGTTCAACATCCCGGTCGTCACGTTCGTCGACGTCCCCGGGTTCCTTCCCGGCTTGTCGCAGGAGCACGGCGGCATCATCCGCAACGGCGCCAAACTCC
>CAYOZB010000064.1:0-16297 GCA_964408365.1 uncultured Halobacteriales archaeon
TGAGCAAAGACGACCTCGCCGAACTCGGCGCCGACCTCTACGTCGAACAACTCATCGACCACTACAAGAGCCCCCGAAACGCCGGTGAACTCAAAGCCCCTGAGATCGACCACGACGGCGACAACCCCACCTGCGGCGACATGGTCCACGCCTACGCGACCGTGAAGGACGGCAAACTCGTCGACATCAAGTTCCGCGGCAAAGGCTGCGCCATCAGTCAAGCGAGCGCCGACATCCTCTATGAGGACCTCAAAGGCAAGAAACTCGACGACGTGAAACAACTCAACATCCAACACATCCAGGAACTCCTCGGCATCACACTGCGGCCCGCCCGCGTCAAATGCGCCGACCTGTCCCTCATCGTCATCAAAGAAGGCATCAAAGAATTCGAATCGAAGGGCAAAACCAAGAAACCATTGCCCGGCTTCGGCAAACCCAGCTCGTGAAGCGACCCTCTCGCCAAATCCTAAATACGACGCAAAGTCCCCGGGAACGTTGTCGATGGATTCTCAAAACGAGCTCATCGAGCCTCCAGAATCGTTTCACATTCCCCCCTGGAGCCGGCCGTTCTCGTTCCTCGCTATGCACCTCAAAGGTTGGAACTTCCTCCTGTTCCTCATCCTCCTCATCGGAGCCATCACCGCCGTCGCGGCGGCGCCCGCCTTCGTCTACGAAATGTGCGAAGGCGACCGTTTCATCGACGACGAACGCACCTTACGCTGTCTCAACAACAATGTGCTTTTCCTCGGCTTTCTAGAAACGCTTAGCGGCGTCCTGGTCCTATTGGTCTTCGCGCTTCTAGCCGCCGGCTTCGCATGGGCAGGACACCGAAAACGGGTAAGACGCCTCCGTCGCGCCTATGAGAAACGAATCCAAAGCGTTCGCGACCACGTGATTACGGGCACCATCGGTCCGGAAGCGTTCGATGAGGTCCAACGCGTGTGGAAACCCCTCGTTCGAGCCGAACACCCGGCCGTCCGCACGCGTGCCGGGACCAGCACGGCAATCGTGTTCAACGTCCTCACAAGTCTCGCCTTCGGAATCGGCCTGACCATTTACGCCATCGGCTTCACGGTTGCCGCGGCCGACGAGGATTTCGGCGCGGAACAAGACATTTACATCCTCATGTGGAACACGATCTTCGTGCCGCTCCTTTTGTTGTTCCTCGTCAGCATGGTCTGGGGATGGATCCAATTCCCGCAAGGGCACTCAAAAGCCGTCCATGCAACCGAAGACGCCGTCGACGCCGCGGAACGAGCAGAAGTCCGGATCTTCGCCGCGCCCACGAGCACGCGTCGGGCGCGCACCGCAGTCGCCGCGGGCGGGCCCAGCTTCGCCGCGTACGCGGAACGTTCTCGCCTCGAATGAGGGCCCAGGACCAGAGCCCTATCTAGGTAGACAGGGTTTCGCGCATCCGAAGGTGAACGGCCGCGGCGCTCGTCTGGACCATCCTTAGCTACGCGGCCGTGGCCTTCGCAGCCATCGTCCTCTACGAGATCCTACGAAGCATCGTCAAGCGTGCGATCCAGCGAAGCTTCGAACGGGACCTCGCCAAGTTCCTCAAGAGCCCGGACCTGTACTCGCAGCACTTCAAGTTCACGAACCGACTCGTCATCCGACAACAACTCCTCGCCGACCCAGAGATCAACGCGAAGATCCTCGAGTTCGCCAAGCGGGAGAACAAGTCCATCGACGAAGTCCAGAAAAAAGTAGAAGGCTACGTCGAAGAGATCCTGCCCCACTTCAACCTCTTGAGCTACTACAAGGTCGGTTACTCGATCGCCCGGATGTTCATCCACCTCCTGTACGACCCCCTCGTCGACGTCGAGCGTCGAAGGAACTTGGGCCAAGTCTCCGGCAAAGTCTCCCCGGTCTACGTGATGAACCACCGAAGCAACGTCGACTTCGTCCTTCTCGCCTATATCCTCGCCGGCAAAGTGAGCGTCTCCTACGCGGTGGGCGAATGGGCGCGCGTCTGGCCCCTGGAACACCTCTTCAAATCATTCGGCTCCTACCTCGTCCGACGCGGCTACAAGGAAGACCTCTACCACAAGGTCCTCGAACGGTACGTCCAACTCGGCGCACGTCACGGCGTCGCCCAAGCCATCTTCCCCGAAGGCATGATTACCCGCGACGGACACCTTCTCCCACCCAAACTCGGACTCCTGCAATTCCTCTCCGGCGTGGAAGCCGACCCGCTCTTCGACCGGGAACTCTCTTTCATCCCCGTCGGCGTCAACTACGACTGGGTCCTCGAGGACTACAACCTCGTCGCCGAATCCGAAGGCCGGGCGGCCAAGACCGGCTTCTGGAAGAAAGCCCAGGTCATCATCACGGGGCCGTTCATCTTCTTCGGACTCCTCCTCGTCAACAGCGTCCGGTTCCTCGCGGGTCGGCTCAAACTCCACGGCTACGCGAGCCTGAGTTTCGGCGAACCGGTCTCGTTGCGAAAATGGGCCGCCGAGCGCGGCGTCGACCTCAAGACCCTCACCTACGACGAACGGAAACCCATCATCAAAGAGTTCGGAGCCCACATCATCGCCCGCATCGGCGACGCGGTCCCCGCCACGCCGGTGACACTGCTCTCGGTCGGCATCCTCGATTCCGGGAAACAACGGTTCACGTTCGACGAGCTCGTCGACATCGCCCGCACCACCGGGTTGGAACTCGCGGCCAAAGGCGTCCGCGTCGTGACGGGGCGCGAGTTCGAAAAATTCCGGCACGCACTCGTCGCGCTCAAGCAACGCGCCGAGGCACGGGAACGACCCGACGAACTCGATGAAGTGGAACGCGCCCTCGTTGCGTCGGAAGAAACCGAGACCTTGGTGAAGTTCGCCGTCGACGTTCTTCGACGGAACAAGATCCTACGTCGACTCAGCCGACACGAGTTCGAACTCCGTCCTGAACGCCTCAATTTTTTGCGCTACTACGCAAACAGCTTAGCGCACCACTTGTCGCGACGCTACCAAATCGTGGGAAAAGAAGGGAAGCCGCCTGCTGCGAACTTGCAGCAGACGGCTTCCGCGCCAGGAAACTCGGCGATGCCGCGCACTTAGTCACGGCGACGGATCACGAGAGCCAAAGCGGCGAACGCCAACACGACGAGAGGCAGGATGAAGCCGGGCGTGCCGCGCTCCTCGTCACCGTCGTCCGTCGTGCTCGCCGGCGTTGTGCGGCGGCTCGTCGTTGAAGGGGTCGGGCACTCGGTCGACGTCGGCAGGGACGTGCCGGTCGCGTTGGTCGTCGTCGCCGTAGGGAATGACGCGCTCGTCGGGATCGCAGACGTCGTGCCGTTCGAGGTTGCCGTCGTCGGAATAATCGTCGGGCTCGGACACTCGGCGGAGCTCGTCGTGGTGCCTGTCGGGAAGCTGGTCGTCGTACCGGTGGGGCCCACCGTCGTCGAGGTGGTCGTGGCGGTCGGACTTTGGGCTCCGGTGCTTGCGCCGCCCAACGCCAAAGCCACCATAAAGACGAGGAGGCCAAGCGGCGCTAGGAACGTTCGGGGTCGGATTTTTGATGCGGCCTGTTGGGACATGGGTGTTCAGGCGTGCGACCCCCGCTAGGCTTTCAAGACGGTTCTGTGACGAACGATTATTGTTCGTCGTGTCAACGCGCTTTGCCTGAGGACCGTTCGTCCTACGCGACCGTCGTTGGGGCCGGTATTTCAGGTTGTTCCGCGGGAAGAGGCCGTCGTTGCAGGAGACCGTGCAGGATGCGGACGAACTCGCGTGGTCGTTCCAAAGCGGGGATGTGTCCGCAACGCGGGATCCAATAGACGCGTCCATTCTCCAAGAGCGGAAGCATGAGGTCGACGGTCTTCGTGGGGATGAACTGGTCGCTCATGCCCCAGATGATCGACACGGGCATGGTGAGGTTCGGCAGGTCGCGGTTGATGAAATCGTCTTCTTTGAGCGAATCGAAGAACCCGATGATACGAGGTGCTTGCATCTTCGCGACGTAGTCCGCCGTGAAGTACCGGTAGAACCCGGGCACCTGATGCCATAGAGCGGCCCAGAACCGTCTGACCTCGTCCTGCGTCTTGAGGTCCAACATGCGTCGAAGTTCTCCGACCTCAGGGTAGAGGACGCCGGCATTGTTGGTGAGGACCAACTGTTCGACGATCTCGGGATGTTGCGCGGCGACCTTGGCGCAGACCCAGCCGCCCATCGATTGTCCGACGAGCGTCACGCGTTTTTCGGGCAGCGACTGCAAGAATTTCGTGACGGCGGTGACCTGATCCGGGATCGACGCGTGATCTTTGTCGGCGGGCATCGGCGAGTGCCCGTAGCCGGGCAGGTCGAGCGCGTAGACGCGGTAGCGTCGCGCGAGGGGACCGAACACCTTCACCCAGGAGAGTGTGTTAGAGCCGAGGCCGTGGACCAACACGACGGTGTGCTCGCGACCGGATCGTCCTGCGGCGTGGTAGGAGAGTTTGATGCCGTCGGCTTCCCAATCGTACCGTTTGATGCCGCGAAGCCGCATCGAGGCTTCGAGCCAGCGTAGCAGTTTCTCGAGCTCAACCAACGGCTCACCGCTTCTTCTTCAACGCCGCGCGGCAGGCCTCGGCGAGCGCCGGTCCGGTGAACCCGTACTTTTCGTAGAGGTCCTTCGGGGTGCCCGACTCTGCGTATGTATCTTGCATGCCGACGCGTACGAGCGGAGTGGGCGCGTCCTCCGACAACACTTCGGCGACAGCGGATCCGAGTCCGCCGATGATGGAGTGGTCTTCGGCGGTAACGAAGCAGCGGGTCTTGCGGGCGCTCGCGACGATGAGTTCCCGGTCGATGGGCTTGACGCTCGCGAGGTTGAGGACCTCGACCTTGATGTTCTCTTTCCCCAGGAGGTCCGCGGCCGCAAGCGCCTGCTCGACGAGTGCACCGCACGCGCCGATCGTCACGTCGAAGCCTTCTCGGAGGCGTTGGCCTTTGCCGATCTCGAACCGGTGCGAGTCGTCGAAGATCGTGTTGACCTTGGCGCGCGTGAGCTTAATGTACGCGGGCCCGTCGCGCGCTGCGACCGCTGCGACCGCTTTCTCCGCTTCGACCGAGTCGGCGGGCACGATCACGGCCATGTTGGGCAGCGACCGGTAGATCGCGACATCCTCGATCGCCTGCGCGGAGGCGCCGTCCTCTCCGGTCATGATGCCGCCGTGGCTTCCTACGATCTTGACGTTGAGTTTCGGGCGGGCGACCGCGTTGCGGATCTGTTCGAAGGCGCGTTCCGTGAAGATGGCGAACGTCGACGCGAAGACCGTGTATCCGCTTGCCGCCATGCCGGCAGCCGTGCAGACCATGTCCTGTTCGCTGATGCCCATGTTCCAGAACCGCGTGGGGAACTCTTTCGCGAACCAGTGCGCCCGGGTCGATTCGACCAGATCGCAGTCCATCGCGAGGATCTTGTTGTTCTTGCGTCCCTCCAAGAGGAGGCCGCGTCCGTACCCGTCGCGTGTCGGGTAGCCCGTGCCTTTCTCGAACATCGGAGGACCGCCGCTCATGGCCACGCCTCCTTGAGTTCGGCCATGGCACGTTTCATTTCGTCCTCGGTGAGCGCGCGCCCGTGGTACTCGTTCTTGTTCTCGGTGAACGAGACGCCTTTGCCTTTGAGGGTGTGGGCGATGATGACCGTGGGCATCTCTTTCGTCTCGCGGGCTTCGTCCAACGCGTCGAAGATGGCTTCGAAATCGTGTCCGTCGATCTCGATGGCGTTCCACCCGAACGCTTCCCATTTGTCGGAGAACGGTTCGGGGTTCTTGATGTCCTTGACGAACCCTTCGATCTGGATCTTGTTGTAGTCGATGAACGCGACCAGGTTGTCGATGCGGTGGTGCGCCGCGGTCAGGGCGGCTTCCCAGATCTGTCCTTCTTGGCATTCGCCGTCGCCCAACAGCACGTACGTGCGCGAGTCGCGTGTTTCAGCGCGGGCGATCAAGGCGGTCCCGTTGCCGAAGCTCAGTCCCATGCCGAGGCTTCCGGCACTCATCTCGACGCCCGGGATCTTCATGTCGCTGTGCCCCTGGAGCATCCGTCCAACGCGTCGGAACCCGCTGAGTTCTTCCCGCGGGAAGAACCCTTTCTGGGAAAGGACCGAGTAAAGGCCCGGACAGCAGTGGCCCTTACTGAGGATGAACCGGTCCCGCTTCGGGTCCTTCGGGTTCTGCGGATCGACGCGGAGTTCTCCGCCGTAGTACAGCGCGGCGAGGATCTCGGCCTCGCTCATCGAGCCGCCCGGGTGTCCCGAGCCGGCCGTGAACGTCATCTTGAGGGAATCGACGCGGATCTGCCGCGCGATCTGGGCAAGGTGCTTGGGGTCCCGGAGGTGGTTTGTCGTGACGCTGGGGCGCATTGTTCCGTCCCAGGAATGGACGCGCTTTTCAAGGTTGGGGTCGCCGGAACGTCAGATGCAATGGGTGACGACGGGGCCAGGTTTTCCTCGGTGAGAGGACGTCCAGCCCGTGCGGTTTTCGAAGTCGTCCAGGGTGCGGTTGAACGCGGTCCACGTGTCCGGAACATGCGCGTCGGCGGCCCTGCTAGCCTCGGCGGCGGACGGGAAATTCTCCCGGATCTCGAAGTCATAGCGCCACCTCGTGTACCGTCCGTCGCCGGCGACAAGAACAATCGTTTGGAAGCGCGACATCTCAAGCATGCCGCCTGCGTAGGACGGCGCGAATCCCATGTCCTCCAAGGCGGTCTGTGCGACGCTGCGGTTCTCCTGCGTCAGCTCGCCCGGGAATCTGGCGACGGCCGAGACCGACTGCAAGCCCGGTTCGCAAGACGCCGGGGGCTGGGCGCAGCCGGCCAGCGTGAGCGCGACGCAAAGGCTTGCAAAGAGGCGGCTAACGGCGATGGGAGGGGGCGTCGTGGCGATCCAGGGCCGTGCTGCCAGGACCGTGGTGACGGCGGATTTTTCGATGCTTTCCACGCCCGATGATTAACGGCTGAACACATATGAGTAGCGAGGGCGCGGCCCGCGATTCTGGACATCCCCCCGCGTACGACAGTTGTTCCAGAATGGGCTTCATACGTCGTTTGGGTTTCAGCCTCGCTTTTCTATGGCCTCGGCCGCGATGGTCCGCCGAAAACTTGCCTCCGTGAAGGCTAAAGCCCGCGCAGCGGGAAAACGGCGCAGGGTCCGGGCCGCGACAACCGCCAAAACGCCGCAGCCCGCGCCGATCGTGACCGTCGAGGCTCCGCGCCAAGGTCCCGATTTCTCCCGCGCATTCGTGTCCCTCGCGGGCGAGGAGCGCATGCGAAAGCTCGGCGCATTCTCCCCCACCGAACCTCCCCTGACGCGGCGCTTGCCACCGATCCGCCCCCCGGCACCGGAAACACAAAAAGACAGTGCTGCCCAGGATCCCGCGAAGTTACCGAACATGCATTGGGTCTGGACCAGTCTCGCCTACCTCGCGCTCGTCGCACTCGCGACCGAGGCCGCGATGGTCCTCCCCGCCGACGCGTCGAACAGCGAAGCCTGGACCTCGTTCGGCCTCTGGTCCTTCTTCGTCGTCGCAGCAGCCTGCGTCATGGTCCTGACTTGGCGCAACCTCGCGTTGCCTGCGATCCTGGTCTCCTTCGCCCTCTTCCTGCTCGCGTGGCGCGCGCCGTTCCTCTCCGTCGGAGTGTTCACGGACGTCGCCGACTGGACCACCCACGCGTCCCCCTGGTGGAGCCTGCTTGTCATCACATTCATCGTGAAATCGATCGAGACCCGCGGCGTCCGCCGACACTACCAAGTCCGCGTCTTGATGGTCTTGCAAGGAATGCAGATCGCGACCTACGCCGGCCTCGTGCTCTTGAGCATCTTCTTCCTCGGACGAAACGGAGCCATCCACACCGCGTGGGCAATCACCGTCATCGCATTGCTCGCCGCATGGCTCTTCCAAGGCCGAGCCGTCCTGACCATGTGGAACCTCAACGTCGCGACCACCGCGACCGTCGAGAACCAGAAACCGGTCTGGTCGACAAGCGCCGAGCACACCGGCAAGTAAGGTTCGTCTAGCCGCCGCCGCTCGCGACACGGTCCGCGCTGGCTTCCGTCTGTTTGCGCGGGTCCAACGCCTTGTCGATTTTTTCCTTCGACAATCCGGCGTCGCGGTACGCGATCTCGCGAACCGTCTTTTTCTCCTTCTGGCTCGTCTTCGCGATCTGGGCCGCCTTGTCGTAGCCGATCAATGGGTTGAGCGCCGCGGCCATGCTGACCGAGCGCTCCACGTTGCCAGTCGCGCGTTCGACATTGGCCTTCGTGTCGCGCAGACAGTGATCCACAAAGACGCGACTCGAGCGGGCCAGAAGCCGGATCGATTCGAGGAGGTTGTGCGCCATCATCGGCAGCATCACGTTGAGATCCAATTGGCCCCACTGTCCGCCCACGCGGACCGCCATGTTGTTTCCCGTGACGTGCGCCGCGACCATCGTGACGCTTTCGCAGATCACCGGGTTGACTTTGCCGGGCATGATGCTGCTTCCCGGCTGGATCGCTGGGAGAAGGAGTTCGCCCAATCCGCATTCGGGGCCACTGCCCATGAGTCGCACGTCGTTGGCGATCTTCATCAGACTCGCCGCGACGGTGTCCAACGCGCCCGCGCAGAACACGTACGCGTCCTGTGCGCCTTGGGCTTCGAAATGGTTGACGGCTTCGCGGAAGTCGAAGCCGGTCTCTTTCTTCAAGTGGCCAGCGACGCGCTTGCCGAACTCGGGATGCGCGTTGAGGCCCGTGCCGAGCGCGGTGCCGCCTTGCGCGAGTTCCAACAAGCCGGGCAGCGTCGCCTTGACGCGCTCGATCCCCAACTCGACCATGCGGGCGTAGCCGCTGAACTCTTGGCCCAACCGGATCGGCACCGCGTCCTGGAGGTGGGTGCGTCCGACTTTCACGATGCCATCGAATTCCTTCGACTTCTCGGCGAGGCACTTGTGAAGATGCTGCAACGCAGGGACGAGTTCGTTGTTGATCTGGAGGACGGCGCTGACGTGCATCGTGGTCGGAATGACGTCGTTGCTCGATTGGCAGAAGTTGACGTGGTCGTTCGGGTGGACCGGTTTCCCGCCGGCTTGGGTCGCGAGGCGGGCGATGACCTCGTTGGCGTTCATGTTCGTGGACGTGCCGGAGCCGGTCTGGAACACGTCGAGCGGAAACTGCGTCACATGTTGTCCGTCAAAGATGGATCGAGCGGCCTTCGCGATCGCATCCGCGGTCTCTTTCGGAAGAAGCCCAAGGTCGCGGTTGGCCAATGCGCACGCCCACTTCACGAGTCCCAAGCTTCGGATGAATTCGCGCGGCAACGGCAGGCCGCTGACCGGGAAATTCAACACGGCGCGTTGGGTGCTTGCGCCCCACAATGCGTCGACGGGGACGTCCATGGGTCCCATCGAATCCTTTTCCACACGGGTGGCTGCCTTCGGTGTTGCGATGGCGGGCGACATTGCGTTTCGAGGCGGAACTGGGCGCCGAGTTAAAGGATTCGGCGACGACCGTCACTCGGGGATGTTCGCCGCCAACCGAGCGCGTTCGGCCACGGTGAAGAACGATTCGCGCAGGTCGTCGAACGCTTCCGGTCCCGCATCGCACCATGCGCGGACCGTCTTGTCGCCGCGTTGGGTGTTGGCGTTGATCTCCGTCCATCCGCAGTCCGCGACGCGGGGGTCGTCATATTCGGATTGCAACTTGTAGAACGGCGCGCCCGCATTGTCACAGACCATTCGGAAGTCCGCCGCATCGACCGGGACTTTCCACGCGACGGCCAGTCGGAAATTCTTCCCGGGCTGATAGAACCCGGCGCGTTGCAGCTGCGGTTTCACATCGCCATCGTCGATGAAGTAGAGCCGCGCCTCCGACGTGTTGACCTCGCCGGTTCCGGAATCGCCGTCATGCCCGCCCCTGAAATAGTACAATGCGCCGCCCCGGTCGAGGAAATAGTCCTGCACCGCGCTGTCCGGAGACGTGAACGCACCGTACTGACGGACCTTGAGGAAAATCCCCGTCGGTCCGGTTTGACAGGTGGATTCTCCGATCGGGCCACGGGCAGAAAGACAGCCGCTGAGCAACACGAAGATGGCAAGGAACACGAGCGCGCGCACGGTGGGAAACCGTCGACGCAACAATGGGTTAAAACGAGCTCTAGAACAGGCGTCGAAACCGGCGAGGCTAAGAGCCAAACCACGCGTCCCCCGCCCCAACTCAATGGCCGCCAAGCCGCGCACCAAGATCGTCGCCACGATCGGCCCGAGCTGCGACACGCCCGAGATCATCGAGCGTATGCTCCGGGCCGGCATGACGGTCGCCCGGCTCAACTTCGCCCACGGGCAACGCGCCGACCATCAACGCCGCCTCGAACTCGTCCGCGGCGTCTCCGAACGCGTCGGCATCAACGTGGCGGTGATGGGCGACATCGCCGGACCCAAACTCCGCATCGGCGACCTCGAAGGCGGCCGGGTCACACTTCAGACCGGCAAACGCGTCGTCCTCACCTCCAAGAACGTGCCCGGCACCGCGGAACGACTGTCCGTCACCGAACCACGCGTCATCCAAGACATCCGACGCGGGGAACCTGTGTTCCTCGCCGATGGCAGCCTGGAACTGCGCGCCGAACGCGTCTCCAGCGGCGAAGTCGAATGCAAGATCCTCAACGGCGGCCTCCTTCTCCCACGAAAAGGCGTCAACCTCCCGCGCACCAAGCTTCGCCTTCCCGCGTTGACCGAGAAGGATGAAGCGGACATCAAGTACGCCGTGCGCGCCGGTTTCGATGCGCTCGCCTTGAGTTTCGTACGCGACGTGAAAGACGTGACACTCGCGAAGAAACGGATCGGCTCGAAACAGATCCCCATCATCGCCAAGATCGAGAAACGCGAAGCGATCCGCCAACTCGCCGCGATCCTCGACGCCTCCGACGGCGCGATGGTCGCCCGCGGAGACCTGGGCGTCGAGACCAGCTACGACGAAGTGCCGCTACTTCAGAAACGCATCATCCGACTCGCCAACAGTCTCGGCAAACCCGTCGTCACCGCGACGCAGATGCTGAAATCCATGGTCGAAGCGCCGCACCCGACGCGTGCGGAGGCGGCCGATGTCGCCAACGCGATCCTCGACGGCACCGACGCTGTGATGTTGAGCGAAGAGACTGCGATGGGAAAATATCCGGCCCAATCCGTCGAGACGATGGCCCGCATCGCCCGACGTACCGAGACGGCCATCGACCCGGATCTTTTCGCCCAACGCTCGGAGACGCCGCACTTCGTCGCGGGCGCGGTGAGCGAAAGCGCGGTGCGCGTCGCGCGCGCGATCCGCGCAGCCGCGATCCTGACACCCACCTCCGGTGGCGCGACTCCCCGCTTCGTCGCACGACTACGTCCCCGGGTCCCCATCGTCGCGTTGACGCGTCGACTGCCGACCGCGCGGTTCCTCCAGTTCAGCTGGGGCGTCGAACCCCTTCACACGCCCAACCTGGGCAACCTCGAGGCCATGATCCGGTTCGGCATCGAGCACGTCAAGCAACGTGGGTTGGCCTCCTCGGGCGATCGCGTCGTTTTTACGGCCGGTTTCCCGCCCGAAGGCCAATCGAGCAACCTCATGACCGTCCAAGAGGTCCATTGATTCCCGGGGCGTAGGATTTTTACCCGCCACCCGCTCGGACGCGTAGGAAGGCCGCGGGCTCCTTCCATGTGCCTCTATGGCGAAGAAAACCAAGAAATCCGTCGGTCGGAAACCAACCCGGGCCAAACCGTCGTCGCGAAAGACGGCGAAGCGGCCCGTTGCGCGGAACATGCGGTCCGCCAAGCCCGCGAAGGGAAGCAAGCCGCGCACGCGCGCGCCCGCGAAGCGTGCACCGCGTCCACGACCGAAGGGCAAACCGCCGCAGCAAGCAGCTGCGCCCACGCGCCCCGGCGGAAATGCTCTCGCCAAACGCATGGCCGCGTTCGCTCAACAGGTCACGAAGGAAGAAGTGGCCCCCGTGGCGGTCCGCACGTTCAACGAAGCGCGCGCCGGCGTCGAGAAGTCGAAAGAGCTCGACGTGCGCAGCGGGTCCGTGAAGCGTGTCGCCGCTAAAGCCGAGGACGAAGAGGAGCTCGCCGAGTTCGAAGAAGTGAATGAACCGACGCCGCCGCGGCCGATCCAGCAAGGGCGCGTGCCGCCGCAGATGGAGCCGTTGACCGGAAAATTGGCGGTTCCAAAGCGAAAAGAATCTGAAGAATTCCAAATCGCCGCTCCGTCAAAAGGGAAAAAGTCAGCTCCCCCCACGAGGGACGACCTGGGCAAGATTGAGCTTCGAATGCAGCGAGGCACGACGGACAAGACCGTCGCGAACGCGAGTCCTGATTATTTGCAACGAAGTTTCAAGAAAGCATCACAGAGCGGGAAAACCGCCGCGATGCCCGCGGAAGGCGAGGAGCGCAGTGAAGATTCCTTCGAAGTCACGGCAGACAAACCGGAACGGCGGTTCGACGCGTCGCTCATGGATTTCGGCGACGTGGAAATCGCGCAGCAGACGCGCAAGGGAAAACGTACGCTCGGGACGCTGGACGTCGACGACACAAAAGAAAAAGAATCATAGTTGTCGGTGCGCGCGCAACTCGCGTTCTTTAAGTATCTTCAGCGACCGTTCCTGGTCTCGGGATGCAGAGATGAACGGCGGACACGCCCGACCGTTGAGTTGGCGCACACACTGCGGCGTGTGCGGCGGAAAGAAAGCCAAGCGCTGGAGCGCCGACAAGCTTGCGCTCGCGAAGTATTGCCAGAACGAGGACTGCCGCCTGTTTGGCATGCCGAACCTGGTGAGCATCCAGCGCATCATCACGATCGATCGTTTGGGGCGACGTCACGTGCGCGTCGAAGAAGTTTTGGTTCGCAGGCGTCCCACGTTCACCATCGATCCCATCGGCGTATCCAACGCGACCGCGGCCGAAGCCTAGAACTCTGCTCGACCCATGCCTTTCGCCATGGGAGGCGACGCAGCGGGTTGGGAAGCGACCTACCGCGAAGCACGCGAACAGGATCTGCCTTGGTTTTCCTCCACGCTCGACAAAGACACCGACGCGACGATCCGTCGGCTCAAAGCGGGACCGCAGGACGGCCCGATCCTCGACATCGGGACGGGACCAGGCACGTTCGCGATCGAGATGGCCAAACGCAAATTCCACGTCGTCGCCTGCGACATCAGCCCCAGCGCAATCCACATGGCCATGCGACGCTCCGGCGGCTACGCTCCCGTCATCGAGTGGGTCACGGCAGATTTGTTCACCTGTCGTTGGCCGAACCGGTTCCAATTGATCCACGACCGCGGCGTCTACCACTCCCTCCCGTCCGAGGCCCGCGCCAGGTACGCGTCCTTGGTGCCCACCTGGCTGCGGCCCGGCGGGCACCTTCTCGTCAAGACGTTCCACGAAGACGAACCCGGCGACTGGGGACCGAACCGGATCGCAAAGACCGAACTGACCAAGAACTTCGCAACCGCGATGGCCACCGTCGAAATCGAAGTCTCTTCCTTCCCCGGCCCCTTGGTCAACGCGGTGGGTCAAGCACCGAAAGCGTGGCGAGCCGTGTTCCGGGATCGCCGCCCCGTGCCGTGACCATACACCTTTGTCTACTGCCTCGAACTTGACGCCTTGGGGAACAACATGGGTCGGCTCGCGAACTCCTGGAACGTATTCAAGCAGAGTCTGACCGTTTTGAAGAAGGACAAGGAGCTCCTTCTCTTGCCGGTCATCGCGGGGATCGCCTCGTTGATCATGTTCCTCAGCTTCGTTTTCCCCGCCTACACGGTCGGACTCCTCGAGCGCGCCGCGAGCGGCACCGACCAGAACGCCGAATACACCGTGTACGGCCTGATGCTGGTCCTGTACCTCATCCTCTCCTTCATCACCATCTACTTCCAAAGCGCCTTGATGTTCGGCGCTGACCAACGCCTCGCGGGCGGGGACCCCACCATCGGCAGCGCCCTGAGGGGAGCCAACAAGCGACTCGGCAAGATCTTCGTGTGGTCGCTCTTTTCCGCCACCGTCAGCCTCCTCATCCAAGCCCTCGAGGCAGCGCTGCGACGCGCCGGAAACCAGATCGCCGCGAGCATCATCGGCGCGATCCTCGGCACCGCCTGGACCCTCCTCACGTTCTTCGTGATCCCCATCGTCGTCTTCGAGAACAAGGGACCCTTTGCCTCCCTCAAGCGGTCCGGAAGCCTCTTCAAACAACGCTGGGGCGAATCCCTCGCCGGCCACTACGGCATCGGCGCCATCATGGGGCTCTTCACGTTCCTCAGCATCCTCGGCATCGGGTTCGTCGCGTTCCTCACCGCCAGCATCAACCCGACCATCATGATCGCCGTCGTCGTCCTCGGTGTCCTCTGGCTCGTGTTCCTCGCCATCCTCGGCACCGCCTTGAGCGGCGTGTACAAGGTCGCCCTCTACCGGTTCGCGACGAAGGGCGAAGTGGCCCCCTACTTCTCGCCGGACTCGATCCAGAACGCGTACACGCCGACCCACGTGAGCCCGAGCCGGCTCTAAGCGCGGGATCCGATGGCGCGCATCTTCATCATGGCGTTCGACAGCGCCGGGCAGACGCCGCTCATCAAGAAGCTTCGCAACGCCGGGCACAAGGTCGCCATCACGGAACCGAAATACCCTGCGTTCCACGATCTGTTGAAGCAGCAGAACCCCGGGCCGGAGGTGTTCGTCGTCGACTGCTCCAAGCAAGCAAGCCACGCGCGGGAATCATGTAGCTACGTGCGCAGTCTCAAAGCGTACAAGGAGACGCCGATGGTCCTCTACAACGTGAAGAAAGAGGACGAGGCCCGGACCCGCGAAAAGGTCACGAATCCCGTGATTTTGTTCGACGATCGGGTGGAGAAGCAGCTCGAAAGCATGGGCTACGTTCCTACGAAATCCGCGTAATGTCGGGTCTGGGGAAATTTCCCATACGTGCCGTTTAAAAGGCGTCCATTCCTGCGGCGAACACTTGGCCGGGGAAGCAGGAAAGGTCACAGTTCTCGGCACGCTGTGGCCAATGGGGGGCGTCCTAACCGGCGCAATGCTCATCGCTTGGGCGACGGAAGTGCTCTCCTTCTTCCTATCCCGGGGACTCGCCTTCGCCGTCCTGGCCCTCCTTCAGGTCCTCCCGGAGTTCGCGGTCGAAGCCGTCATCACGACCGAAGCCGCGGTCAACCCTGACAACCTCTACTTGGTCACCGCCAACTTCACGGGAGCCAACCGGCTCATCGTCGGTCTCTTCCTCCCGATCGTCTTCTTCATGGCGTCGTACCGCGCGCGAAAGATGGGCGAACGCATCGGCCACATCCAGATGCCCGTCGAATCGAGCATCGAAGTCATCGCCCTCATCACCGCGACGCTCTACAGCTTCAGCTTCGTCTTCCGCGGCAACGTCACGCTCGTCGATGCGGTCATTCTCATCGGCATGTACGCCATCTATCTCGTCATCATCTACAAACTCCCGCCCGAAGACGAGAGCCACGAGGATCTGCCGCTCGTACCACGCACGATCCGAAAACAGCCCGTCCCTCGCCAGAAAATGATCGTCGCCCTCCTCTTCATCCTAGGCGGCACCCTGCTCTTCGTGAGCGTCCACCCGTTCTACACCAACACCGTCGCGTTGGGCCTCGCGATTGGCATCCCCGCGTACTTCCTGTTCCAGTGGCTCGCCCCGCTCCTCTCCGAATTCCCGGAGCTCGTCACCATCGTCTATTGGGGCAAGACCGGCCGCGCCCAACTCGGCCTCACGAACGCAATCTCCAGCAAGGTCAACCAGTGGACCCTCTTGATCGCCATGATTCCGATTGTGTACTTCATCGGAACCTGGAACCTCGGACGACCCGACTGGTCCCTCAACTTCGACGAAGCCCAACAACTCGAGATTCTCCTCACCGCCGCCCAAGGCATGTTCGCCGCCGGCTGCTTCATGAACCTCAAACTCCACCGATGGGAAGCCTGGACCATCCTCGGACTCTGGGCCATCCAACTCATCGACCCGCTCGTCGATCCGTACATCTTCGCCCAATTCCCGAACCTGCCGTACTTCTTCGAACCGAGCTCGCACCTCACGACCCCGCACCCAGCGTATTTGCGCGAGTGGATCACCGTGATCTACCTCATCCTCACCCCCATGGTGATGCTCGCCCCCAAGCAACGGTTCGGGGCGGTCCACGGCTTCATCCACGTGTGGAAAGAGCACTTCTCCAAGGGCAAGCAGATGACCCCCGCCGAGAGCCATCCCAACCCCGGACCCTGACCCCGGCGGCGTACTGGGTGTGCTATCAGGGCACTTCGTTGACTAATCGAAGGATGCTGCGATCGGTCGTTAA
>CAYOZB010000065.1:0-16288 GCA_964408365.1 uncultured Halobacteriales archaeon
CGCACCCAAGCCTCCGAAGCCCAAGTCCGCACCGAAGCTCCCGCCGAAGGAGAAAGTCCTCCCGATGGGCCCGATGCGCGGGCTCAAGGTCGCGAAGGTCACCGTCAACATCGGCGTCGGTCAATCCGGCGACCGTCTCGAGAAGGCCGAGAAGGTCTTGGCCGGTCTCACGAAGGCGAAGCCCGTGCGCACGCTGTCCCGTCACGCGGTGCGTGACTGGAACCTTCGTGAAGGCCAACCGATCGGCGTCAAGGTCACGCTCCGCGGCGACAACGCGGTGGACTTCGTCAAGCGCGCCTTGTGGACGCGCAACAACCGCGTCGCCGAATGGTCCTTCGACAAGGAAGGCAACCTCCAGTTCGGCATCCCTGACCACACGTCGTTCGAGGGCCAGAAGTACAACCCCGAGATCGGCATCTTCGGGATGGACATCGCGGTCACCATCGAACGACCTGGTTTCCGGATCAAACACCGCAGCCTCTTGCAGCGACGCGTCCCGCCGCGGCACCGAGTGACGCGGACAGAATCGAAAGAGTACCTCAAGACCATCCTCGGCGTGGAGATCGTGTAGGTGAGCTAAATGGTTCTACTCAAAGAGAAGAAACGGCTGTACGGCGCGGTCTTCGGCTGCGAGCGATGCGGACAGATGCGGAGCATGATGCGCTACCACGGGCTCCACATGTGCCGACAATGCTTCCGCGACGTCGCGAAACTGATGGGCTTCAAGAAATACTGGTAAGGGAGGAAAACAACATGCTACAAGATCCACTCAACGACGCCCTTTCCCAGATCCGCAACGCCGAGAAGGTCGGGAAGAAGGAAGTCCTTATCCGTCCGGCGAGCAAACTCATCGGACGCGTGCTCAAGGTCATGCAAGAACAGGGCTACATCGGCCCGTTCGAATTCGTCGAAGACCAACGCGGCGGCGTGTACCGCGTCGAACTCCTCGGACGCATCAACGACTGCGGCGTCATCAAGCCGCGCTACGCGATCCAACGCGTCGAGTTCGAGAAATGGGAAGCCCGGTACCTGCCCGCGCAGGACTTCGGCGCACTCATCCTCTCGACCACGAGCGGCGTGATCAGCCAATACCAGGCGAAGGAAATCAAGACCGGCGGACGCCTCCTCGCGTACGTCTACTGAGGTGAACAAGACATGGTGACACTTCCCGAAGCCCGCGACCACATCAAACTCCCCGAAGGAGTCAAGGCGACCTTGAAGGGCCGCACGTTGACCCTCAAAGGACCCAAGGGCGAACTGACCCGCAAATTGAAGCTCAGCCGGCTCGAGATCAAGGTCGAAGGCGACGGCCTCGTCCTTCACTGCGACATGCCGCGTCGCGCCGACAAGGCCGAACTCGGCTCGTCGGCGAGCCACATCCGCAACATGATCTTCGGCGTCGTCGAGGGCTTCGAGTACAAGATGAAGACAGTGTTCGCGCACTTCCCGATCAAGACGACCGTCAAGGGCCCCGTGTTCATGATCGAGAACTTCCTCGGCGAACGGTCCGCCCGCAAGGCGGAGATCCTCCCCGGCGTCAAGGTCGACGTCAAGGGCGACCAGATCCTGCTCACCGGCATCGACCTCGAGAAGGTCAGCCAGACGGCGGCCAACATCGAATCCGCGACCAAGGTCCGGAACCGCGACATCCGCGTGTTCCAGGACGGCATCTACATCACACAAAAGGCGGCGTGAACGACATGGCTGAAGACAAGAAATCCGAATCCCACAAACCCTCGGACAAGAAACACGAGGAGCACAAGGGCGAGCACAAGCCCGCCCACAAGGCGCCCGAGCACAAGGCGGCCGAGCACAAGACAGAGCACAAGGCCGAACACAAACCCGCTCACAAGCCGGCCGAACACAAGGCGGAGCACAAGGGCGAGGACAAACCCGCTCACAAGCCGGCCGGAGACAAGACCGAGCACAAGCCATCCCACACGGCCGCCGAGCACCGCGAGAAGAAGCCAGTCGGAAAATCGGACAAGCCCACGGGCGCCCACAAGAAGACCGAAGCCGCCGAGCACCGCGAAGCCGGAAAGACGGGCGGCAAGACGAGCCCCCAGAACCTCAAGAAACCCGCTCCCAAGACCGACGACGTGAAGATCGTCGACACGCCGACGGAAAAGAAGCACGTCGCCCGCGCGAAGGCGGCCCTCACCGACGAGCAGCGCAAAGCACTCTCGTTGCGAGAGACCATCGCCGGACGCCGACCGTGGTTCCGCCGCACCCAGTGGTACGAATACAAGCGCTTGGCCAACACCGGCTGGCGCCGACCCCGTGGCGTCGACAGCGCCATGCGTCGACACTTCGGCTACGAGCAGCCCGTCGTGCGCGTCGGGTTCGCCAGCCCCAAGAGCGTCCGCGGACTCCACGCCAGCGGGTTCGAAGAAGTGTACATCGAAGTCCTCTCCGATCTCAAGAAAATCGACACGAAGACGCAAGCCGCGCGTCTCTCCGGCACCTTGGGCACCCGCAAGCTCCGCATCCTCTACGACGCGGCGGACAAGATGGGCGTTCGCATCCTCAACCGACGCGTACTCCCCGCCCCGCCCAAGGCCGCAGCCAAGCCGGCCGCGACGGACAAGGCCGCGACCGCGAAACCCGCCACCCCCGCGAAGGGAGGCCAGAACCAATGACGGATCTCCGCAACCAACGACGCATGGCCGCCGCGATCGGCAAATCAGGCTACGACCGAGTCTGGATCGACCCCGACCGACTCGCCGACGTGGCAAGCGCCGTCACGCGCGCCGACGTCCGCCGCCTCATTTCGGGCGGCGCCATCGTGATCAAAGCCAAGCGCGGCAACAGCCGCGGCCGCGCCCGTGAAGTCGCAATCGCCAAGAAGGCTGGACGACGACGCGGACACGGAAGCCGCAAGGGCGCCAAGAAAGCCCGGTTGCCCCGCAAGGCGAACTGGATGCGTCTCATCCGTGCGTTGCGTGACCAGCTCAGCACACTCAAGGAAGAGAAGAAGATCGACGCTCACACCTACCGCAATTACTACATGCGCGCCAAGGGTGGACAGTTCCGAAGCCGGAACCACCTGTTGTCGCACATGCGCACAGAAGGCGTGCTGAAGGAGGCCGCTTAACATGGCCGATGGACCACGATTCCGCGTCGGACGCCGACGCCGCCGAGAAGGAAAGACGGACTACCGAACGCGACTCGCCCTCGTCAAGAGCGGCCAGCCGCGACTCGTCGTCCGCAAGAGCCACCGCACGATCACCGTCCAGTTCATCGACTTCCATGAAAAGGGCGACATCGTCCGCGCTGGCGCAACGAGTCAAGACCTCGCGCAGCACGGCTGGACGAAGTCCACCGGAGCGACCCCCGCCGCGTACCTGACGGGTCTCTTGGCCGCCAAGCGCGCCAAGAGCAAGGGCGTCGACCGCGCGATCCTCGACATCGGACGCAACGAACCGACAAAGGGCGGACGATTGTTCGCCGCGCTCAAGGGCGTCATCGACGGCGGCATCCAGGTGCCCCACTCGAAGGACGTCCTGCCCGCGGAGAGCCGCCTGTCCGGTGAACACCTCACCGACGCGCCGGTTGCTCTCTTCAAGAAAATCCAAGCGACCCTCAAAGCAGGAGCGTAACCACATGGCCAAGCCCGCCCCCACCCCACCCCCCGTATCGAACCCGGACGACGAGCCGGTCCCCGAAGACGCAGGCGCTGCACCGGTCGACGATTCCAAGGAAGTCCAGGAGCTCGTCCAAGCCGGCATCCGGCCGCGCATCGACCTCGCTGCGGAACTCAAGAAAGTCGAAGAAGGCCGCGGCACCGAGTGGACGCCCAAGACGCGGTTGGGGCGCCTCGTGCGCTCCGGCGAGATCACGAGCATGAGCCAGGCGCTCGCCTCGGGTCTTCGCCTTCGCGAGGCTGAGATCGTTGACGTGCTGCTCCCCGGTATCGGGGATGAAGTGACGAGCGTCAACATGGTCCAACGCATGACGGACAGTGGTCGACGTGTCCGCTTCTCGATCCAAGCCGTCGTCGGTAACCGCGACGGGTTCGTCGGCATCGGCATGGCGACCGGCAAGGAAGTCGGTCCCACGATCCGACGCGCGATCGACGCCGCCAAGCTCAACGTCATCGAGATCCGCCGCGGCTGCGGTTCTTGGGAATGCGGCTGCGGAACCCCGCACACCGTCCCCTTCCTCGTCGTCGGCAAGGCCGGCAGCGCGGAGATCACCGTCAAGCCCGCGCCCCGTGGCGTCGGACTCGCGGTCGGTCAGATCGCACGCAAAGTGTTCGCCCTTGCTGGCATCAAGGACGCATGGGGCTTCGCCCGTGGACAGACCCGCACGACCGTCAACGCCGCGCAGGCCGCCTACGACGCGATGCGACGCACCGTCGTCACCCGCGTGACGGCCCAACAGGCCGCCCGCACCAAGATCATGACGGGAGCCGCCGGAGCCGTGCAGACGGTCACCGCGCCCACTCCCGCTGCACCCGGAGGCGGTGCCTGATGGCCGCCATCGCAGTCATCCGCATCCGCGGACACATGCGCATCAAGCAGACCATCGAGGACACCATGATGAACCTCCGATTGACGCGCACGAACCACTGCGTCGTCCTCCAGGACACACCCGAAGTCATCGGCATGGTCCACAAGGCGAAGGACTACGTGACGTGGGGCGAAGTCACTGTCGAGGACATCGAGAACCTCATCCGCAACCGCGGCAAGATGGTCGGCGACAAGCCGATTACGGACGCCGAGGTCGCCAAGGCCACCGAGTACAAGACGATCAAAGACCTCGCCGGCGCGTTGCACGCGGGCAAGATCAAGTACAGCAAGATCGAGGCGTTCACCCCGATCTTCCGCCTCAACCCGCCCCGCAAAGGCTTCAAGGGCGGAATCAAGCGCAGCGTCCAGGCGCACGGCAGCCTGGGCAACCGGGGAAAAGAGATGCCGAAACTCCTCACGAGGATGATTTAGATGGGCAAGACCAAGACGAAGAGGTTCCGTGGATCCGGAAAGCACGGTCGCGGCCGCAAGGCCGGACGTGGCAAGGGTCTTCGCGGAGGCAAGGGCAACGCGGGTCTCCACAAGCACAAGTACGCGACGACCGTCAAGTGGCAAGCGGAAGGCTACTTCCACTTCGGTCGCGTCGGCATGAAACCCGTCGAAGTCCAAGGCGTCGCGGACACCGTCATCAACGTCGGCGACCTCGCCGCACGCTTCCCCAACCAGAACAACCTCGATCTCGCGCAGCACGGCATCAGCAAGCTCCTTGGCGCCGGCGATGTGCCGGGCGCTGTGACCGTCAAGGTCGAAGCCGCTTCCGCTTCAGCGATCGAGAAGATCAAGGCCAAGGGCGGCAACGTCACCACGTCGCGCGTCAAGAAGGTCAAGAAGCCGAAGGCAGTCCCCGCGAAGGGCGCTCCGGCTCCCGCCAAAGCGGCTGCGCCAGCTGCTCCGAAGGGCGACAAACCGGCGGCCCCCAAGGGCGAGAAACCTGCGGGCGCTCCGGCCGCACCTAAGGGTGAGACGCCCGGGGGCGCTCCCGCGGCCCCGAAGCCCGCGGAGAAGAAGCCGAACGAGCAACCGAAGAAGTGAGCCTTTAAGAGGAAGGCAGAGTTCCGCGACGCACCAGGAGGGACGCTAAATGGAAGGAGAACACAAGTCCAAGCTTTACCTTCTGAAGCCACTCATCGAGAAGTGGCCCGCCGTCACGAAGCCTGAGGGTCACGTCGCGTTCAAGACGAAGATCTTCTGGACCGTCTTCTGCCTCATGGTCTACTTCGTCCTGACCAAGGTCCTCCTCTACGGTGTCAGCGAAACCCAGCTCGACATCTTCGCCGGGTTCCGCGCCATCTTGGCCGGCGCTTCCGGTTCGGTCATGCACCTCGGTATCGGTCCCATCGTCACGGGGTCGATCATCATGCAGCTCTTCACGGGCGCAAAGATCATCAACCTCGACCTGACGAAGAAAGAGGACAAAGCGATCTACCAAGGCACGCAGAAGATCCTCGTGCTCGTCATGATCCTGGTCGAATCCATCCCGCAAGTGTTCGGGTTCTTGGCGCCGGACGACCGGTTGATCGCCCGCGCAGGCGAAGGGTGGGCCAACACGATCATCGTGTCGCAACTCGCCTTCGGTGCCGTCGTCGTGTTCCTCATGGACGAACTGATCTCCAAGTGGGGCATCGGTTCCGGTATCTCCCTCTTCATCGCGGCGGGTGTGAGTGAACAGATCTTCACGGGTACGTTCAACTGGCAACCCGTCCAGCCCGGCACGGCCCTCAACCCGATCAGCAACCCGCCCTCGGGCACGTTGCCCAAGGTGTGGTACGTGTTCACGGAGCGACCGATCGGTCGGTTGGTGTACGAAGGTGGTTTCGAGGACGTGTTCCTTGGGAACCAGGCGTTCCCGAACCCCGTCATCGCCCTCATCGGGACCATCGTCGTGTTCTTCTTCGTCGTCTACGCCGAATCAAGCCGCATCGAACTCCCGTTGGCGCACGGCAAGGTCCGCGGCGCACGTGGACGCTACCCGATCCGTCTCATCTACGCCTCCAACATCCCGGTCATCTTGATGGCCGCCTTGTTGGCGAACGTCAACCTCTTCGCCCTCCTCTTCACCACGCACCCGGTGTTCAGCAAGACCCCGTTCATCGGCGGCGCTTGGTGGGTCGGCATCTTCCCACCCCAACAGACCACACCCACAGGTGGTGGCGCATGGTATGTGACAAGCTTCCACGGCGTGCAAGAATGGCTCCTGCCGCTCTTTGACTACGAACGCTATGGAGCGATCCTGTACGGTCACAACATCTGGCAACTGTTGCTCCGGATGGCGATCTACCTCACCATCTTCGTCGGCGGTTGTGTCGTGTTCGCCAAGTTCTGGATCGAGACGACGAACATGGGCCCCGAAGCCGTCGCTCGCCAGATCCAAAAGTCCGGCATGCAGATCCCCGGCTTCCGACGCGACCCCCGCGTCCTGGGACGCATCCTCGAACGGTACATCCCCACGGTCACGATCATCGGCGCCGTCGTCGTCGGCGCCCTGGCGGCACTTGCCGACATGGTAGGGACGGTGGGCCAATCGAGCGGTACAGGAGTGCTGCTCACGGTCGGTATCATCATCCGCATGTACGAGCAGATCGCCAAGGAACAAGCCATGGAAATGCACCCGGTGCTTCGTGGCTTCTTCGGCGCGGACTAACGCGCCCGTGGTTCCACTCGCGCACAGAACCGATTTAAGCCCTCGACGCGGGTAGCTTGAGCGGCCGAGACACGTTGCTGCCGACCCTCCTCACGTTCCTGACCGACTATGGGCCCCTTGCCTACGCGGCGGGCGGCGTCGCCACGGCGGGAGTCGTCGGCTGGCTGGTGTGGCGAGTGGGTTGGATCCAACCGTGGCTAGCGCTGTTTGTCCGCGTCGCTCCGGGGCGTGCGGGGGACCATTTGTCCCGCGCGACGCTTCTTGACGAATTCCAGAGGCAGCGCGTCGTGTCGACGGACGAGTTGCGCGACCGACTGGGGATGAACCGCGGCACGTTGCTCTGGCATCTTCGCCTCCTGGAACGATTGGAGATCGTGCGTTCGAAACGGGTCGGCCGCGTGCGGGTGTGGTACCGGCAGGACGCGGGCGCGCCCACTCGTGAGGAACTGCTCGTCGAAGACGCGCCTCAGCGACGCTCGGTGCTCGACGCAATCACGAATCAGCCCGGTCTTCGTCTGTCGGACGTCGCTCGCCTCACGGGGCTTGCAAAGAGCAGCGTCCACCGCCACGTGGCGACCCTCGCCAGCGCGGGGATCGTCGAAGTTCGCAAGGAGGCACTCCGCACCTGCCTCTATCGAACCTCGACCTAGTGTTCCGGTCGTGAAGAGACTCCGTTATTACTCCCGCGTCGTCGCCTTCGTCATGGAATACCTACTACCCCTCGTCATGCTCGTGCTGCTCTTCGCGGGTTGCACGGGCCCCGCCGCGATCGACGAACGCCCCGTCGGTTCTGTTGATTCCCCACCGGAGTCGAAAACGAAATCCGACTCTCAAGAAGCGCCGGTTGCGAACGACGCTGCCGAAGCGCCCGAATGGGTAGTCGGTGATTGGTGGACGTTCCGCATCGGCAGCACCTACGCCCCCGCACGCGACATCACAATCGTGGTGGTGGGCGTCGACGACACGTCCTACGCGGTCGCTGCCTCGGAAGAGCGGACCGCCCTGGAGAGCATCTGGTGGCACCTGCCCCCGATCGGGATCGTCTCGCGCGCGGACCTTTCCTGGGAAGCGCACGACGAACCGATGTCCATCCTACGGTTCCCCCTCGCCGATGGTGCCCGTTGGACCGGTTCGATCGAAGGCCAAGAGATCGGTTTCGCCGCACGAAAGCTTCCGTCCGGCGCCTTCGAAGTGACGGGTCTCTACGACGAGGAATGGTTGGCAATCCGGTACGTCTACGATCCCGCCGTCGCTCAATTCAGCAATGCGACGCTCAACTATGGATCGGACACGCATTCCTGGTCGACGCTGGAACTCGTCGAGTCGGGTCAGGGTTTCGCGCTGGCCTCGTTCCTTCCGATGTATGACGATGCGTTCCTCGGCGGCTTCGGGGACCCGACCGAGGCGGACCCACAGGTCACACGGGAGTTCGAGGTTCCGGACGAGGTCAGCCACGTCATGCTCGGCTGCATGGCGCAAGGGATCGTGGGAGAGTTCCGCGTCCAGGTGACGCCGAGCGAAGGACCCGCGTTCTCGTGCGGCCGCACGTTCACGTCCACGGACCCGGGCACCCACATGGAGATCATCACTGCCCCCGGGTCGCCGGGCACGTGGCGCATCGTCCCGACGGTGGTTGGTCCGGGAAGCGTTTTCGTCGAGGCAGCGGCCGTTTGGCTCTTCTCGTGCGAGCCGACAACCGGCGAAGGCTTGCTCCTCAAACCGCACGGGAACTGCCAGATGGGCTAGAGCAGGTCGCTTGGCGCGCGGGGGGCCTAGGTTTTTCCCCGCGCGCGGTGTTCGACGCGGCGATGCCAAGGGCTGCGACCGCGTCCACGATGCCGTCCTTCGAGAACCTCGATCAGCTCGAGGCGCTTGCCAAGGACCGCATGAGCGGCATGGCGTTCGATTACATCCGCAGCGGAGCCGAGGATGAGATCGCACTTCGCGGCAACCGCGACTCGTTCGGCAAGCTCCGGCTTCGGCCGCGTGTCCTCGTGGACGTGTCGAGCATCGATCTCAAGACCAACGTGATGGGCACCGACGTCACGATGCCGATCCTGGTCGCTCCCACCGGCTTTCACCGGTTGGCGAATCCGGAGGGCGAAGCCGCAACGGCGCAAGGCGCCCACGACGCCGGCACCATCTACACGGCGAGCACCATCGCCACGACGTCGCTCGAGGACATCGCCGCGGCGAGCGCCGGTCCAAAATGGTTCCAACTCTACGTGTTCCGCGACCGCGACATCACCGAAGGGCTCGTGAAACGTGCCAAGAAGGCCGGCTACAAGGCAATCGTGTTCACCGTCGACGTCCCCGTTCTTGGCCGGCGCGAACGGGACATCCGGAACAAATTCCATTTGCCCCCGCCGCTCAAGATGGGCAATTTCGAGGTCGGAAGGTTGGCCTCGAAGATGGGCGGCGAGTCCAGTCTCGCAGCATTCATCGCGAACCAGTTCGACCCGACCTTGACGTGGGAATCGATCCGGTGGGTGAAGAAACTGAGCGGGCTTCCCGTGCTCGTCAAGGGAGTCCTCCGGGCCGACGACGCGGAACTCGCGGTCAAGCACGGGGCGGACGGCATCATCGTCTCGAACCATGGCGGACGGCAGCTCGACTATTCGGTCGCGTCCATCGACGCGTTGCCCGAGGTCGCCAAAGCCGCCGGGAAGAAAGTGACCGTGATCCTCGACGGAGGCATCCGACGCGGCACCGATGTTCTCAAAGCGCTGTGTCTCGGCGCGAAAGCCGTGATGATCGGACGTCCAACACTCTGGAGTTTGGCCCTCGGCGGCCGGCACGGAGTCAAGACCGTGCTAGAGCATCTTCGCATGGAGACGCTTACCAGCATGAAGATCCTCGGCGCGCACAGCCTCGAAGACCTCACGCCAGATTTCGTCACCCGTTCCTGAAAAATCGCCGCAAAGGCTAAAAGAACCATTTCGGAACTCGGGGGAAGAGACACGGACCGTTTTTCATGGACCGAACCGCCTGGAAATCCATCCTCAGCACGACCGTCATCGTCGGCGGTCTCGGCTACTTCGTCGACATCTTCGATCTTTTGTTGTTCCCGCTTCTCAGCCGTCAGGTCGTCCCGTCGTTCGGGATCACGCCCGGCACGCCAGAAGCACGCGAGACGATCGCGATGCTCCTCAACTGGCAGATGGGCGGCATGTTGCTCGGCGGAGTCTTGTGGGGAATCCTTGGGGACAAGCGCGGACGTCTCACGGTCCTCTTTGGAAGCATCATCCTCTACTCGCTAGCAAATCTCGCGAACGCATTCGTCACCGACATCCCGCAATTCGCGGCCGCCCGGTTCTTCGCGGGCCTCGGACTGGCCGGCGAACTCGGCGCAGCCATCACACTCGTAAGCGAGTCGCTCCCGAAGGAGCACCGCGGGTATGGCACCGGTGTGGTGTCGGCGATCGGCATCGCGGGCGCCGTGTTCGGCGGCGCGGTCGCACTGTACATCCCGGCCATGTTCGGCCTCGAAGCCTGGCGCATCGCGTTCATCATCGGCGGAATCTTGGGCCTCGTCCTCCTCGTGACGCGACTCAGCATGCGCGAATCCCTCATGTTCAGCGCCGCCAAAGAGGGGGACAGCGTCAAGCGCGGCGACATCCTCATGCTCTTCGGCAACTGGACGCGCCTCAGCCGACTGATCCGCACAACCCTCGTCGGCCTGCCGATCTGGTGCCTCATCGCGATCTTCATCACCCAGTCCCCGGACTTGGCGCGCGACAACGGCATCGCCGGCATCGACCAGCGGTTTGCGATCATGTGGTTCTACGGAGCGGCGTCGCTTGGTGGCCTGTTTTGGGCGTCCGTGAGCCAAGTGATCCAAGGACGCAAGAACGCGACCATCGCCGCCCTCGCGTTCATGGCGTTCTTCGTGTTCGCGTACTTCTTCGCGTACGGGATCCCCGCCATCGCCTTCTATCTCATCTGCGCGATGCTCGGCGTCGGCACGGGCTATTGGGCCGTCTTCGTCACCATGGCAGCCGAGCAGTTCGGCACGAACCTGCGCGCCACGGTCGCAACGTCCGTTCCCAATTTCATCCGCGGCACCACGGTGCCGATCAACATCGCGTTCGTTTACTTCTCGACGTCCTTCGGCCTCGTGCGCACTGCGATGGTGCTGGCCGCGTTGAGCACGATCATCGCTCTCGTGTCGTTGCGGAGCCTCGAGGAGACGTATCACCGTGACCTTGACTTCCTCGAAGAAAACGACGCGGTGACTGCCGAGGTGCCGGTCGCGCCCGGTGCACGCACAGTGAAACCACTCGCGTAGGACCGTCTCCGCGCAGCAAGCTATAACTGCGCTCGAGCGCCCTTCGCGTTTCGATGGTGCTCGTCGTCGCCCTGGTCCTGTCTGCGCTCGCCGTTTTCTGGTTGGCGTACTGGACCTATGGTCGCTACGTGGCGCGACTGGTCGGCGCGAACGACGCCAACAAGACTCCCGCCCATACGCAACGTGATGGGACCGACTTCATCCCGACGAAACCCGCCGTGTTGTTCGGGCACCATTTCGCGTCGATCGCCGGGGCGGGACCTATCGTGGGCCCGATCGTCGCTGCGGCCGCGTTCGGCTGGTTCCCGGCCCTGATCTGGATCCTCATCGCGAATCCCCTCATGGGATCCGTGCACGACTACGTCACCACGATGGGCAGCGTCCGCACCCAGGGCAAATCGATGGGAGCCGTGATCGGACGCTACGTCGGCGCCCGCGGCAGCCTTTTCTTCATCTGCTTCGCATTGCTCCTGAGCATCCTCGTCGTCGCGGTGTTCGCGGTCATCATCTCCGACATCTTCGAGGCCTACCCCGCGGCGGCAACCGCCTCGTTCATCGCCATCGGGCTCGCCACGTGTTTCGGGTTCTACCTCTACAAGTTCCACGGCTCGCTCCTTTGGGGCAGCATGGTGTTCGTCCCGCTCATCTTCGTCTCCGTCTGGATCGGCATGCTGTTCCCCATCCAACTGAGCGCCTCGATCTGGCTCCCGCTTCTGCTCCTGTACTCGTTCATCGCAAGCATCCTGCCGGTCTGGAGTCTTCTCCAACCCCGCGATTACCTCTCGAGTTTCCTTCTCGTCGGCGGCTTGGGCGGAGCCGTCGTCGGCATCCTCATCGGCGGGTTCCAAGGCCTCGACCCCGTGCGGTTGCCGTTCTACACGAACTTCATGGGCAACGGATACGGTCCCCTCTTCCCGCTCCTCTTCGTCACGATTGCCTGCGGTGCGGTGAGTGGAGCCCACTGCCTGATCGCGTGCGGCACTACATCGAAGCAATTGGACCGCGAGACGCACGGCAGCGCGGTGAGTTACGGCAGCATGCTCATGGAAGGCCTCGTCGCCGTCGTCGCCATCTCCACGATCGCAGTCATTGGGGTTTCCGGTGTGACGGGCTCAGGATTGGATTTCGCCTTGCCAAGCTTCGCCGCGGGCGGCGCGATCTTCCTCAACCACCTCGGCATCCCGCTCGGGTTCGGCGCCACGTTCATGGCCCTCGTCCTTGCGAGTTTCCTCCTCACGACGCTGGACACGGTCGCGCGACTCGGGCGATACCTGTTGCACGAATTGGCGCCCGCCCCGGCCGACGTGTCCAGCCAACCCGTCGGCCGCGCCGTGTTCAGCCCCTTGTGGCTGCTTCGAAACAAGCACACCGCCACGATCTTCGTGTTGCTTCCCGCGTACCTTCTCACGCTTGGAAACTCGTGGGAAACCTTGTGGCCGCTGTTTGGAAGCGCGAACCAGTTGCTCGCCGCGCTCGCGTTCTTCGGACTCACCGCGTGGCTCGCGTCCATGCACGCCAAGAAACAGTTGTGGACCACCGCGGTCCCCGCAGTCCTGCTCTTCGTCGTCACCGCTTCGGGGTTCGGTGTGCTGTCTTGGGATGCCCTCACGGATCCGGAAGCGTTCGCGACCACGCGCGGGGCGATCACCGCGGTCCTGCAGGTTGCCATCTCAATGGGCTTGGTTCTCCTCGCCGGGTTGATGGCGTTCGACACCTGGCGAAGCGTCCGGGCCTCACGCTCGGGCAGCGCGCCGATGGCGAAAGGGACGCCCAAGGCCGCCGTCTGACGCGCAGCGGAGACACGGCAAACTTAATCTGTCCCAAATGGGAGCCACCCGTTGGTTGTGGATTCCATGAGCGTTGGCCGAACTGTTCCCGTTGTCGTGCTGATTTTGTTTATCCTTGCCGGATGCCTCGACGCCGCCGAACCCGCGTCTGTGTCTTCGTCCGCGCGTCAGATTGTCGGAAGCCGCACCGGAGCCGACCCGGCAGACGTCATCCAAGCGAACAAGCCCGCGGTGTGCAACGACGCCGTCCGCGGCATCGATCTTCAAGCGGCGACGATGGAAGTTCTTCAGACCGCGATGACGCAGGGACGCTTGACCGCCGTCGAGCTCGTCGACGCCTACTACGCGCGGTTCCTCGCGTTCGACGAGGCCGGTCCCACGCTCAACTCGATCCAGGTGTTCAACCCGCTCGCCTGGGACATCGCCAAGCAACTCGATGAAGAACGCGCCGCCGGGAACGTCCGCGGGCCGCTCCACGGCATCCCCATCATGCTCAAAGACAACATCGGCACGAACGACATGCCGACGACCGCCGGCTCCATCGCGCTCGAGAACAATCTGCCCATCGACGATGCCACCATCACGTTCCGGCTCCGCGAAGCCGGCGCGATCATCCTCGGCAAAGCGCAACTCTCCGAATTCGCAAACTGGGTCGACTTGTCGATGCCGAGCGGCTACAGCTCCCTCGGCGGCCAGGTCATCAACGCGTACAATTGGAGCCGCACGCCGAGTGGTTCGAGCGCTGGTTCCGGCGTCCTCACCTCGATGGCCTTTTCCGCCGGTTCAATCGGCTCGGAGACGTCGGGCAGCATCCTTTCGCCAAGCAACGCGAACAGCAATGTCGGCGTCAAACCCACGATGGGACTCTTGAGCCGCGCCGGTATCATCCCGTTGGCCGAGAACTTCGACGTGCCGGGCCCGATGGTCCGTAACGTGTACGACGCGGCCGCCATGCTGGGCGCGATGGTGGGCGAGGCGGATCCCAAAGATCCGGAGACCCAAGCGAGCCAGGGCAAATTGCCGGTCAACAATGATTACATCGCGGGTCTGAAGTCCGGTCCGGGCTCCCTCGCGGGAGTCCGTCTCGGTTACGTCAACGCGGGAAGCACCGTCTTCGAAGAGGCGCGCAAGACGTTAACGGAGCTGGGGGCCGAAGTGGTCCAGATTCAAAGCAACCAACTCACCTCCGCGAGCACCGGTGAGATCGGGCTGATCCCGCAAGAGTTTCACCAGGGCATCAACGACTACCTGCTCAACACTCCGCGCCAGAAGGCGCTCGACATCCTCGCGCCGGACCTCGGTGCCATCATCCTCTTCAACAGTCAGCACCCGGACAAGGTGAAGTACGGCCAGAACCTCATCATCGCGTCAGAGCCGAACGCGGGGTTCGGCGGCGCGTTCGTGAAGCCCGCCGTCGATGCGCTTGCGCTGCCGGTCGTCACCGGCGCGCGCATGGGCGCGGACCAGATGTTCGACGACCATGACGTGGACGCGATCATCGGACAGAACGCACCTCACACTGGGTTGGGCGCGGCGGCCGGCTACCCCACGGTTGTCGTCCCGAGCGGCTACTCCGGGGACGGCACGATCCCGGTCGGGATCAGTTTCTTCGGCAAGGCGTTCACCGAGGACAAACTCCTCGCGTACGCGTACGCGTATGAGCAGGCGACGCACAAGCGGATCCCGCCCACTGTCCAGAACCCGAAGAACCTCGAAGGCGTCTGCGCCGAATTCGCAGCCTCGACCGCCGGACAAGAGGGCGCGATGATCCTTTCGGATCCAGAATTCCCGACCGAGATCGACCTTGCACGCGAATATTTCGCGGGTGCCTCAAGCCGCGACAGGTTGCTCGAACTTCCGTAGATCCGGCTGTCCCGGCGCGTAGACGAGGTCGCCGAGGCGCAGACCGACGAGTCGCACGTGTCGCGGGTCGTTGAGCGCTCCTTCGAGAAGCTTCAAGACGGTCTTTCGCGCCCACGTTGTGTCCTTGGCGGGGCGCGGGATGCTTGCCTGCCGGGTGATGGTCTCGAAGTCTTCGTAGCGGATCTTCAGCGCGACCGTTTTCCACCAGTAGCCGTCGCTCAGTTCGTGCTCGAGGTCGGACATGATGCGTCGCAGTGTCGCGCGGATCTCGAAGGGGTTCCGGGTGTCTTCGAAGTAGGTGTGTTCGGAGCTGATCGACTTGTTGGGTTCCCACAACGTGTTGACGGTGGAGCCGTGTTTTCCTTGCGCGGCTTGGAGCATCCATTCGCCGTGGCTGCCGAACCGTGAGCGCAGCATCTCGGCGTCGGCGAGGCGCAGTTCGCGGATCGTGCGGATCCCAAGGGCGTGGAGTTCGGGCTCTGTCTTCGGGCCGATGCCCGGGATCTTTCGGACGGTGAGTGGGTCGAGGAATTGTTGGATGAACTCGGGGCGCACGAGGGTGATGCCGCGTGGTTTTCGGAAGTCGCTCGCGATCTTGGCAACGAGTTTGTTCGGCGCGATCCCGATGCTGATGCCGAGGCCGCCGCTGACGTCGGCGATGAATTGTTGGACTTGGCGGCCGAGGGCTTCGGCGGTGTCCCAGGTGCAGTCGGCGGTGACGTCGAGATACGCTTCGTCGATGGAGGCGCGTTCGAAGACGGGATGCCGCTGGCGCAATGCGTCGAAGAGTTTTCGGGCGACGGAACTGTAGAACGTGTGGTCGGTGGGAACAAAATTGGCGTCGGGGCAGAGACGCCAGGCCATGCTGATCGGCATCGCGCTCTTGACCCCGAATTTTCGTGCTTCGTAGTTCGCCGTTGTGACGATGCCGCGCCCGTGTCCTTGCATGGGGTCGCTTCCGACGACGAGCGGTTTGCCTTTCAGTTCGGGGCGGCGCATCTCCTCGCAGGACGCGAAGAAGGCGTCGAGGTCGAGGTGGAAGATGATGCGGTCGCCCACAGCAATAGTGACGCGTCGGTGAATGGGATATGGTTTTCCCAGGGGTGGATGAAAGTCGCTTGTGGGATTGTCCTGAAAATCGGAAGTTCTAACTAATCTGACTCATTCTCTCCTGTTG
>CAYOZB010000066.1:0-16178 GCA_964408365.1 uncultured Halobacteriales archaeon
GCTCGTCCAGTGGGGCACGGGGTGGGGCAGTTTGTGGAGCCAGCGCGACACATCTTAGGCGGCCTCAGCAACGAGCCGCCACAGGGGCGTGAAGCGGACCATAGCGTAGAGGAGGAATCCGGCTCCGAGGGATTGTGTGACGAAATCCAAGCCGCCCGCGGTGACGCCGATGCCCTGTCGGATGCGTTCGACGATCTCAGCTCCGGTGGCGCCGAAGAGGACGCGCGCTTCGTCGGGTGGAACGAGTTGGATGACTTGGAGTCCACGGGTCAACGTGGCGAACGTGGCAGCATACGCGAAGAGGTGGGTGGCTCGGGCGAGTCGTTCGTTCGACGTGATGCCGACGAAGGAGGCGACGAAAAGCAGGAGGGCGGCGAGTCCCATGTATTGTTCGTGGACGACCTTGCTGACGACCAGGAACGCGAGGAAGGTCAGGGCGAGTCGACGCGTCATGTCGGCGACGGACGCGTCGTGTCGGTAGGCGCGAAGGCCCTGGGAGGTGAGGAAGATGAGGAACGCGGAGAGCGTGATGATGCTGAGGACCGTGCTCGCAATGTCTCGCGGTCCGGCGCCGAGCCATTGGTCGACGGCCCATTCGGGCATCATCCACGGGCTGAACCCGCCGGCGGGTCGCTCGTAGTGCATGAGCACGACGACCTGGAAGAATCCGCGCGGGTTGGCGATGAGGAACGGAGCGCACACGGCGAGGGCGGCGCTGCCGGCGATGAGCCCGTGACGGAACGCGGCGCCGAAGCCGCGTCGTCCCCACAAGTACGCAAGGAGGATGGGGTAGACGAAGAGCGGGAAGATCTTGACCAAGCAGGCGAGGCCGAACAGGACCGCGGAGAGGTCGTAGCGCCATTTCGCGAGCGCGTAGAGGCTTCCGATGAGGAACAATCCGAGGAGGACTTCGGTCTGGCCCCACGCGGCACCGATCACGAGGAGGATCGGGGAGAAGAGCAACACTTTTTCGATCCGCTCGGTGGCGGTTTCGTTGGCTCCGGTCGCGCGAGCGAACCGTTTGGCGACAAGGGGCAAGAGGAGCGCGGCGGCGATGATCGGGAGTTTGAGGACGAGGCGGCCGAGCATCTGGTTGCCGAGTCCGGCGAGGAAGTACGGGCCGTAGGTGAGTGATTGGAGCAGGAACGCGAGGGGCGGGTACGCGTACCATTGTGCGAACGCGGGAACCTGGGCGTTGGCGTACACGTAGGCGGGGCTGCGTTCCGCGGTCGCGTAGGGCGTTTCGCCGCTCGCGACAAAATTCTCGACGGTCCGCGTGAACACGAACCCGTCCCAGGAGTGGACGAGCAACGCGGCGGCAAGGATTTGGAGCGCTGCGGCTCCGACGTACATCCAGCCGATGCGATGTCGGCGGACGGCGTCCTTGGATTTTTCGGCGAACGTGAACCAATGGTTGGCGGCGAAGTTCCAGATCGTTGCGAGTCCGATACCTGCGAGGGCCGCGAGCAGGTAGTGGACGTCGAGGATCCCCGCGCCGAGGGTGAGGACGACCCATTGGATTGCCATGCCGACGAGGCTGACGAGTTGGAAGTTGAGGAACGTGTGTAGGCCGTTGTCGCCGCCGCGCCAGGTCCAGATGTGGTTGAGCGCGTAGTTCGTGAGGATCGATGCTTCGATGGCGAGCACCGAGGCGAACGCGTAGTGCCAACCGAGGAGTTCAACGAAGAGCGCTAAGAGTCCCAGGTTGACGAGGACGCCGGAGGCACCGACGATCCCAAAGCGAACCATGCGACCCACCAGGCCCGGCTCCGAGGGAGCGTTCGTTGTCGGTGTCGCGTCGAGCTCCAGGTTGGTTCACCTCTCCCGTCAGGGATCGTTGCGACTCGGTCGTCGTATTAAAGCGTGCTTGTGCAAATCTGCCCGTGTTTTTTCCAGCCGAAGCCGCGGAAACCGTTTTAATTGCGGGTCCAGGTCGCTTGGCTGCGGAACACCTTGGCGAACATGGAAAAGCCCGCCGGAAAACCCCCAACCGTGGGCGAAAAAGCGCCCCGGCTGGACCTTGTCACGGGCAAGGGCCCCGACGGCCGGCCGACGTGGTTCCGACTCCACGAAGCCGTGAAAAAAGGTCCCGTCATCATCGCGTTTTTTCCAGGCGCGTTCACCTCGACGTGCACCAGCGAGATGGCGTGCTTCACGCGCGACTGGAACAAGTACGCGGCAAGCGGCGCGCAGGTCATCGGCGTGAGCGTCGACAGTTTCCCATCGCTTCGCGCCTTTTCCGAGAAGCACGGCTACAAGGTGCCGTTCGGATCCGACTTCGAAAAAGTGGCAACGCGGGAATGGGGCCTCGAGGAACCGTTCTGGTGGGGTCGCGTCGCGAAGCGCGCCACGTTCATCGTCGGGCGCGACGGAGTGGTCCGTTACGCAGATGTGCTGCCGGATTCGGACTTGGAACCGAACTACGCCGAGATCCAGCAGGTCATCCAGAAACTCTCGATCTGAGCCGGGCCGCAGCCCATATGGCTTCAATGCGCGACTTACGGGAGGGCCGGGAGCTGCACGGCGCTTCCTTGGATGAGTCCGGCGCCGTAGTCGGAGTCCGCGCCTGCCGGTCCAAGGTCCCAGGCGCTCGAGATGAGGCGGGCCCGTAGGTCATCCGCGCTGAGAGTCATGTCGGCGGATTTCACGAGCGCTGCAAGGCCGGCCACGTGCGGCGTGCTCATCGACGTGCCGCTCATGAGTAGGTAACAGTTGGTGTTCTTCTTGCCGCACGGCGATTTGTTGGGGTAGGTCGACGCGATGTCTTTGCCGGGCGCGGCAACGTCCACTTCGGGGCCTTCGCTCGAGAAGCTGCATTGACGGTTGAGAGAATCCGTGCAGGAGACCGCGAGCGCAAGCGGTAGTTTGGCGGGGTAGCTGACACAATCGGTGCAGGGTCCGGCGTTCCCGGCCGCGGCGATGACAAGCGATCCCTGGCCGCTCGCGTAGGTGACGGCGTTGGAGACGGTTTGGGAGAATCCGCCGCCGAGGCTGAGGCTGATGATGTCGGATCCGATGTCGGCGCACCAGGTGATGCCGTTGGCGACGGCGGAGTTCGTTCCGCTTCCCGTGCGTCCGAGCACCTTGGCGCCCGCGAGGCTTACTTGCGCGACGCCCGCGATGCCGTTGCCGTTGTTCGCGACGGCTCCGATCGTCCCGGTGACGTGGGTGCCGTGGCCGTTGTCGTCGTAGGCGGCGAGTTTGCCGCCGACGAAGTCTTTCCATTCGGCCCAGTGGGCGCCCGCGAAGTCTTGGTGGGCGCGGTATTGTCCCGTGTCGACGATGCAGACCTTGACGGCGGCGCTGCCCATCGTGATGTCCCACGCGGATTCGATCCCCGTGGTGGACGGTTTGAGAGAATACTGGTAGGAAGCGTAGTGCGTGTCCGTCGGGACGAGGGAGATCTTGTATTGTTCGAGATCCTCTTCGTACGAGACGACGTTCGGGTCGTTAGCGAGGCGCTTCTCGAAGGCTTCCGCGTTGCCCGCGCGGACGACCAGGAATTTCACGGCATCGTTGGACGAAGTCACGGGTTCTCCGTGGTAGCTTCCACGATCCGACGGCATGGAACGCACGGCGACCACGTAGTCGCGGCTTTCCGGCGCGGCCCACGTGGGACCCGCCATGGCGGCAAGAACAAGACAGGCGAAAACCGAAGCGATTGCAATTCGTGGCATCTCTACACACCCTCCGCGAACCAGCCCGCCTGTTGACGAGCCCCGTTCGTGCTACCCAAGGGTTCGCTCGGGGCCCCTTTATACGGCTTCATGCGAGGGTTTACTAACGGCTCGCGGGCCGGGTCCGTTTTTAACCGGCCCTGATTTCACGGGCCCGCTTTGACCGACGAGGCCCGCGCCTACCGAGCCGACGAGCTGGAACGCTCGATCATCCAGTTCTGGAACACGAACGACACGTTCCGACGATCCATCTCCAACCGACGCGGCAAAGACCCGTTCGTGTGGCTCGAAGGACCACCCACCGCCAACGGCATGCCGCACGTCGGACACGTCTTGACGCGGACCATGAAGGACGTGGTGTGTCGGTACAAGACGATGCGCGGCTACTACGTCGAACGAAAAGCCGGCTGGGACTGCCACGGGTTGCCCGTCGAGATCGAAGTCGAAAAAGAACTCGGCCTGAAGAACAAGCAAGACATCGAAAAATACGGTGTCGAGGCGTTCAACCAAAAGTGCCGCGAATCCGTTTTCCGCTACAAGAAAGAATGGGAAGACACCTGCACCCGCCTCGGACAATGGGTCGACTTCGAGAACCCGTACATCACCCTCACCAACGATTACATTGAATCCGTCTGGTGGAGCCTCCAACAAGCCTGGGAGAAAAAACTCCTCTTCAAAGGGTTCCGCGTGGCCCCGAGTTGCGCGCGTTGCGGCACAGGGCTTTCATCGCATGAAGTGGCCCTCGGGTACAAGGACGTCGAGGAGCCGAGCGTCTTCGTCAAGTTCAAAGTCCTCGGCAAACCGAACGAGTTCCTTCTCGCCTGGACCACGACTCCCTGGACGTTGCCCGGCAACTGCGCACTCGCCGTGGGCGCAGACATCGACTACGTCACCGTCGAACAACAGACCGAGAAGGGCCTCGAACGGTACACTCTCGCAAAAGGCTGCCTCGGCGTGATCCGCGGCGAACACAAGATCGTCGCCGAGATGAAAGGCGAAAAATTGCGCGGCACCAAATACGAACCCCTTTTCCCGTTCCTCAAGTCACAACCCGAGTTCGCGGCACAAAACGCCAAAGTCTGGTTCGTGGACACCGCCGACTTTGTCACGACCGACGACGGCACCGGGATCGTCCACACTGCTGTGATGTATGGTGAGGACGACTACGAGTTCGGCGTCAAGCACGGGATCCCGCAGAAGCACACCGTGCAACTCGACGGAAAGTTCGCGCCGTGGGTGACCGCGTACGCCGGGATGTGGGTCAAGGACGCCGACCCCAAGATCCTCGAGGATCTCCGTACGAAGGGTCTCCTCTACCGTCAGAAACTGCACAAACACACATACCCGTTCTGCTGGCGCTGCAACACGCCACTACTCTACTACGCGCGCGACCAGTGGTTCATCCGCATGTCCCAACTCCGGGACCGGCTCGTCGCCCACAACAACACCGTCAACTGGATGCCCGACCACGTCAAGGAAGGCCGCTTCGGCGACTTCATCACCAACGTCAAAGACTGGGCCCTCTCCCGCGACCGCTACTGGGGCACGCCTCTTCCCATCTGGAACTGCACGTCGTGCAAACACCAGCACGCCGTCGGCAGCGTCGCGGAACTCACGAAGATGGGCGGCGCGTCGGTCGAGGCGATCGTGAAAAGCGGCAAACTCGATCTGCACAAACCCGCGGTCGACACCATCAAACTCACGTGCCCGAAGTGCGGCAAGTCGATGCAACGCGAGACCGCGGTCATCGACACGTGGTACGATTCCGGCGCGGCACACTTCGCCCAGTGGCACTACCCGTTCGAGAACAAGGAACTCATCGATACCGTGAGCCCCGCCGACTTCATCACGGAGGGACTCGACCAGACCCGCGGTTGGTTCTACACGCTCCTGGCAACGTCGACGATCCTGTTCGACCGACCCGCCTACCGCAACTGCCTGGTCCTCGGCCTCATCCTCGACGAGAAAGGCCAGAAGATGTCGAAGTCGAAAAAGAACTACACCGACCCGAACGACATGTTTCGAAAATTCGGCGCCGACTCGATGCGCTGGTACCTCCTCTCGAGCGGTTCCGTCACGGCGGACAAACGGTTTTTCGAACAGGCGATCAGCGAAACCCACACCAAGATGTTCCTCACGCTCTGGAACACCGCCCAGTTCCTTTTCAGCTACGCCGAATTGGACGGATGGAAACCCGGCGCACGGCCGCCCCCGTTTGCCCAACGACCCGTCCTCGACCAGTGGCTCCTCACGCGTCTTCAGACCGTTTCCGGCTTGGTCGTGAAAGAAGGCGACGAGTACAATTTCCACAAGTCGACCACCGCGATCCAAGAATTCTTGGTCAACGACCTCAGCAACTGGTGGCTCCGACGCAGCCGACGACGCTTCTGGTCGGAAGAGAACACGCCCGACAAGGCCGCCGCATACGCCACCCTCCACGAGGCACTCCTCACGGTCGTCGCCCTCGCGGCACCGTTCTCTCCCTTCGTCACGGAGCATCTCTTCCACAAGTTGCGCACGCCGACGATGCCGGACAGCGTCCACCTGACGAACTATCCGCCCGGCATCCCGACCGCGCAACCCATCGAATCCACGATGGAGGAGATCCGCGACATTACCGAAGCCACCCGACGCTTGCGCGACCAAGCGCAGATCAAGACCCGCATCCCCCTCGCCAAACTCACCCTCGTGCGCGGCGCCATCGAGCCCAACTTCAAGGCGCTCCTCGATTTGGTGCGCGACGAAGGCAACATCAAGGAGATCCAGGTCGTACAAAGCGCCGAAGGCCTCCAAGACTACGAAGCAAAAGTGAACCAACAAGCAATCGGCCGCGAATTCAAGAACGAAGCAAAGCCGATCATGGAGGCCGCTCGCGCCGCCGATCCCAAGAAGCTCGGACGAGAGCTTGCAACGACCGGCAAGACGACCCTCGCCGGAAAGGAACTCGGCGTGCAGTTCTTCCAGATGATGACCGTCGCCGCAGAAGGGACGCTGAAGGCCGACCTGCCGCGCGGTGGCACCGTGATCCTCGACGCGCGCATGACCCCGGAGCTCGAAGCCGAGGGCTGGGCGCGGGAGCTCGTGCGACGCATCCAGGAGATGCGCAAAGAAGCCAAACTCAACCTCGACGACTTCATCGAGACTCGGATCCAAGCGTCCCCTCTCGTCGCCAAGCACGCCACCGGCTGGACCGATTACATCCGCGACGAGACCCGAAGCAGGTCGGTCTCCTTCAACGGCGAAACCGGTGGAACCGGTCTCGTCAAAGAATGGGACATCGAGGGCGAGAAAGTCACGATCGGCGTCCGGCGGAGCAAGTAGCCCATGCCGGCATCGTCGGGCTCGGTCCTCATCAAAGGCGCGCGTATCCTCACGCAGGACGCGAGGCGGCGAACAATCGTCGGCGATGTCCTCGTCGAAGACGGCAAGATCGCGAAGATCGGCGACGCCAAAGCCCATCGCGGCACCGAGACGATCGACGCCAAGGGTATGCTCCTCATCCCCGGCTTGGTCAACACGCACACGCACCTGCCGATGGTGTTGTTCCGAGGCTACAGCGACGACCTGCCGCTTGACGAGTGGTTGAAGACCCGCATCTGGCCCGCCGAGGAGAAGATGACGGAAATGGACATGCGCGTCGGCACGCGCTTGGCCGCGCTCGAGATGATCATGAGCGGCACGACCACGTTCAATGACATGTACTTCTTCGAGGAAGCGATCGCCGAAGAAGCCGACAAAGCCGGCTTGCGCGGCTGGGCCGGGTGGGGCATGGTCGACGTGGGCAAGACGAAAGGCGACGAGGACCCGAACCCCAAGATCACGGACTGCGAAAAATTCGTGAAAAAATGGGCGAAGAAGCCGCGCGTGCGCGGCGCGCCCGCACCGCACGCCACGTACACGTGCGGTCCCGAGACGATCCGTCAGATGTACGCGCTTGCCAAGAAGTACGACACGGTCTTCCACACGCACATGAGCGAGACCCGGAACGAGGTCTACGGCACGGAAGCCAAACGCGGCAAGCGACCGCCCGCCGTGTTGCAGGAATGGGGCGGCATGGGCGACCGCACCGTGTTGGCCCACTGTGGCTGGATCACCAAGGACGAGGTCCGGGACTTCGCAAAAGCAGGCGCCAAGGTCGCCCACTGCCCGGTGTCGAACATGAAACTCGCAACCGGTGGCACGGCCCCTGTCCCCGAAATGCTGGCGGCCGGCGTCGCGGTCGGATTGGGAACCGATGGTGGTGCGAGCAACAATTCCCTCGACATGTTCGAGACGATGAAATTCGCGTCCCTTCTGCCGAAACACTTGCGTTGGGACGCCCGCGTGATCCCCGCGCAGACGAGCTTTGATATGGCGACGCGCGGCGGAGCAGCCGCGCTACGCCTCGACAAGGCGGTCGGCTCGATCGAGGTGGGCAAACAAGCCGACCTGGTGCTCGTCAGTCTTCGTTCCCCGCGGATGCAACCTCTGCACGATCCGGTGAGTCAACTCGTCTATGCAGGGCACGGGTCCGACGTGTTCGCCACGATCGTCGACGGGCGGATCCTCAAGCTCGGCGAAGAGTACCGGACCCTCAACATGGATTCCGTGTTCACGGAGGCCGAACGCGCCGCCTCGCGGATCATCGACAACGTCGACCACGCTGCCTAGAACCGGCTCGTGAAATAGGGTTAAGTCAAGGCTGTCTTCCCCTCGGGCCGTGGCGAGCTCGAACTCGGTGATCGTGCACGCGAAGAGCATCCGCAAGACGTACGATGCGGGCCCCGTCGCCGTCCATGCCCTCGACGGAGTCGATCTCTCGGTCTACTCGGGCGAGATGCTTGCCATCATGGGCCCGAGCGGCTGCGGCAAGACCACCCTGCTCAACTGCCTCAGCGGCCTCGACGACATCACCTCCGGCGAAGTGCGCGTCCAAGGCGAAATCGTGCACAAATTGTCCGACGACGACCGGACCCGGTTCCGCGCCAAAACGATGGGGTTCATCTTCCAATCCTTCAACCTGCTCCCCGTGCTCAACGCCGTCGAGAACGTCGAACTCCCCCTCCTCGTCGGCGGCCACTCCGTGCGCGAAGCGCGACGCGTGGCCACTGAGTCCCTCGTCTCGGTCGGCCTGGGTCACCGTCTCCACCACAGACCCAAGGAACTCTCCGGCGGCGAACAACAACGCGTCGCCATCGCGCGAAGCGTCGTCAACCGACCCGCCCTCGTCTGGGCCGATGAGCCTACGGGGAACCTCGACTCCAACACGAGCCGCGACATCATCGAACTCCTCAAGCGACTCAACAAAGAACGAAAGCAGACCCAGGTCATTGTCACGCACAGCGAAGAAGTCGCACGCGAATGTGATCGCCTCGTCAAGATGCGAAACGGGAAGATCGAAAGCGTCGAAAACGTCCCGCGGACCCGTCGCCCGGTGGCCTGATGGATTACAGTTTCCTCTGGAGCGCCGAGTTCCTCTTCCCCCTGTCGCTCCTCGCACTCCTCGTCCCACTCCTTCTTGGCTTGCGGCACCGGATCCTCGTCGCGATGGCCCTCCGAAACGCGTTGCGACGGAAACGGCAAAGCCTCATGATCGTCGCCGGACTCATGGTCGGAACCGCCATCGTCGCCGGAGCCCAGGTCGCAGGCGACTCCATGGGATACGCGATCACGAAGGCGAGCCTCGACGCGTTCGAGGAGATCGACGAAACCGTCTTCCTGGACGGATACAACTTCTTCCCGGAACCCGTCGTCGGCGCCCTTGCCCAAGACGCCACGCTCGTCGAAAAAACGGACGCGGTCGGAGCCAACATCCTCTGGGACATTGCCGTCGTGAATCCACGCAGTGGCCAATACGAACCCAGCGCCCGCGCGGTCGGCTTCGACCCCGCTGAGGATGACACCTGGGGCGACTTCCGATACAACGGTGAATCGTTCGACGGATCCGAAGTCGGCACGCGCGACGTCATCGTCAACGAAGACCTCCGCGAAACACTCGACGTGGAACTCGGCGACACGATCATCGTCAACTACACCCTACCCCAGGATCCGCTCATCCCAGCCATCCAGAATTACAGCGGCACCCTCAACGTCTCCGCCACCGGACCCAGCCTCCCCGTCGTCGGCACACCGGCCCTCGAACCCGTGCCCGCCGAGATTCCCTTCACGGTCGACCCGAGCGCCGTGTCGATCAACGTGGTCCTCGCGTGGCAATTCACGCCCGGCGTCCAGCAAGACCTCGACGTCGAACTTGTAAGCGAGTCCGGCCAGATCTTCGCGAACCGAAACGGCACCATCCAAAATCCCGACTTGCCCGTGTTCTTGTTCGTCAACGGAAGCGTCTCCAACCCCGTCGAGCCCGGCGACTGGACGCTCCGCGTCCACGGCAAGAACGCCGCCCGGACCAATTTCAACGGCACCATCGCGACCTTCTACGCCGTGTATGACCTGCGCGAAGCCGAACGCCGCTTTAGTGCACTCCAAGGACAATTCCCGGGCATCGATGTGACCGAGTTCGGCGAACCCGCCCGACTCACCACTGAGTTCCGTGTCGTCCGCTTCACCGACGCTGGAAAAGGACCCAACTTCCAACTCCCCAACAAACTCTCACTCTTCGTCCGACTCGACGTCCTCCAAGACCTCCTCGATCGCGAGGACCAGGTCAATTTCCTCAAAGTCTCCAACATCGGGGGACGCGAAACCGGCGTCGAACGCACCGATGAAGTCTACCCCGTCCTTTGGGAACGCCTCAACGCCACCAAGGAAGCCTACCCCGACGACTTGAGCGTCCAAGCATTGCGCGCGAACAACGACAAACAGTTCTGGCTCGCCGAAGCCGAACGCGTCGGCGAACTCTTCGGCGTCTTCCTCACCTTCGTCGGCAGCTTCAGCATCATCAGCGGCCTCCTGCTCATCATCAACATTTTCACCATGCTCGCCGAAGAACGAAAGGCCGAACTTGGCATCGCCCGCGCGGTCGGATTGCGACGCGGTCACCTCATCCAACTCTTCACGTTCGAGGGGATCTTTTACGCGCTGCCCGCCGCCATCCTGGGTGTCTTCTTCGGCCTCGGTCTCGCCCAGGTGCTCATCTGGGGATTCAACACGTTCAACCCTGGCGGCACGTTCCCCGCGATCCCGTTCCGGCTCGAGCCCGAAAGCCTCCCGTTCGCCTTCGCCGTCGGCATCCTGCTCACCATCGCGACGGTCTTCCTCGGCGCGCAACGCGTCAGCCGACTCAACATCGTCTCCGCCATCCGCAACCTGGAGCCCCCGAAGCACATCCGCGGCAAACTCAACATGTTCTCCGCCATCTTCCTCCTCGCCGCCGGCATCACGGGTAGCGTGTTCGCCGTCGCGGCGAACTCGTTCGCATGGCAACTCATCGGACCCACGCTCCTCGCGCTCGGCATTGCCTTCCTGTTCCGGTTCATCGGATCGAGCCGACGCGTGTACCCCGTCGTCGCGCTGATACTGTTCGGCTACCTCACCGCGACCCTGTTCCTCATCGACGATCCGGACACGACCGAAGCTGAAGTTATGGGGCCGATCCGCGCCGTCGTCATGACGCTCGCCGTCGTCGTCGCGATCGTGTACACGGAACCCTTCGCCCGGTTCCTCGGCCGCATGGCATCCTACATCAAACCCCTCCGACCCGTCGCGTTGCCCGCCATGTCGTACCCGTTGCACAAGAAAGTGCGCACCGGGTTGACGCTTGCCATGTTCAGCGTCATCCTCCTCGTCGTGATGCTGTTCAGCATCCTCGGCTCGCTCTTCGAGCCCGACGTCGAGAAGGAAAGCGGCGGCTACCACGTCGAAGCATTATCGGGTCTCAGTTTCGACACCCTCGAAGGCCGCGGCAACGATCCCACGATCCTCGACGACGTCGAATTCCACGACGTGCTTCCCTACTTCATCCGGTACGGCGCCGACATCATCACCGTCAACAACCAATCCACCGGACAGTTCGGCGCGCCCACCAATGTAGTGTTGGGCGTAGATCGCGCGTTCTCGGATCGAAACGAGTTCACGTTACTGTTCCGCGATCCGCAATACCCGACGGACCGCGCCGCATACCAGGCGGTCGCCAACGACCCGAACGTGGTGATCATCGCGTACCAATATTCGACCGATGAGGAAGGACGCGATGGCGCCTTCAAGGTCGGCGACACGTTGCAGATCAAAGCCAAGGGAGACGTTCGGAATTTCCGCATCATCGGCATCCAAGAACAATTCCACCTGCCCGCCGTCTTCATCCGCGACGACGTGATGCGCTCCCTGTACGCCAACACCGACACGCTCGTCCTCTTCAAACTGCGCGATCCCACCGCCGACGAGACCATGGCGCAACGCATCGAATCCAACTACCAAGACGTCGGCCTCGACGCCAACTCCATCCGACTCCTGGTCCTTGAGCAGAACGAAGGTTTCCGGCAGATCTTCACCCTCATCCGACTCTTCTTGAGCCTCGGACTCATCGTCGGCATCCTGAGCCTCGGCATCGTCACCGCCAGAAGCGTCATCGAGCGTCGACAAGAGATCGGCATGATGCGCGCCCTGGGCTATTTGCGCCGCCACATCCGTCGCACCTTCTTGCTCGAAATGCTCACCACGGTCGTCGTGGGGATCCTCATCGGTCTTGTCGTGGCGTTGATCGTAGCGTACGCAATCTGGTACGGCCAACTTCGTGAACTCCGGCTGCCGTTCATCGTTCCCTGGGCCGAAGTGGCGACCATTTCCGCCATCGCACTCGTCGTGACTACGCTTGCCACGCTTTCCCCCATCTTCCGGGCGGCCCGGACCCCGCCGGCCGAGGCGTTGCGGTACATCGAGTGAAGGCGCCGCTTCTCCGGGGGCGGATGACGGGCTTCGAGCCCTCCTCGAGCGTGCTAAAATGAGACACCAATGACTGGTTTTTAACGTCACGGTGCGAACCCCATTATTTTATGAACCAGGCCCGCTTTGACCTGGAATATGGCCTACGGCGATGAGCGCCGCGGTGGCTTCGGCGGAGGCGGCGGCGGACGCGGCCCCCCCGGCGGACCACGCGAATCGCATCCAGCAAAGTGTTCGACCTGCGGCAAAGAGTTCACGGTACCCTTCAAACCGACCGAAGGACGCCCCGTGTATTGCCAAGAGCATTACCAGCCCAAGGGACCCCGACGCTTCTAAGCGAACGATCCTTCGAGACAGTAGTAGCTCACTCTCTACCCAACGGGGGCCTTCGGGCCCTCGTTCTCGCCTTTCTAGACATCGTTGGTTCAGCTGACGCGGTTTCTCGCATCGCTGTCCCGAACGCGCTCCAGGAAGGGCGACCCCCCTACCTTATGAACCAAGTCCGGTTTGACCGGGAATATGGCCTACGGCGATGAGCGCCGCGGTGGCTTCGGCGGCGGTGGCGGCGGACGCGGCCCCCCCGGTGGACCACGCGAGATGCACCAAGCAAAGTGTTCGACCTGCGGCAAAGAGTTCACGGTACCCTTCAAACCGACCGAAGGACGCCCCGTGTATTGCCAAGAGCATTACCAGCCCAAGGGACCCCGACGCTTCTAAGCGAACGATCCTTCGAGACAGTAGTAGCTCACTCTCTACCCAACGGGGGCCTTCGGGCCCTCGTTCTCGCCTTTCTTTTCGTGTCTTCATTTTTTCTTCAGGTCGCAATCGTCCAGATCGAGACCATCAAGAATGCGGCGCCGACGGCGCACGCGGGCGCGAACGGAAAGAGTCGGCGCCACACGTTCTTTTCTTGCATTCGCCTCTGGGTCCACACGATTCCCGCGCCGACGGCCACAGCCCCAAGCATCGCGGTAAAGTAAAGCGGCGGGGCGTCGGAGCCGAGCTCGAACGCGACGAACACGCCACCCACGAAGAGGGCAGGAATCGTGGCCACCGCCGTGACGCCCAGGCTGATCTTCGTCGCAAGGGAGGTGCCCATCCCGACTGCCTCGTCAAGCCGTTCGTGCACGAACCCGACGGCCACGCCGAATAGGAGAAACAGCGCCGCGAAGGTGCTCGTGTTAAGCATCGGATGCGCCACGAGGCCGAAATCCGGGTTCGCCGGCTCGATGATCCGGCTCCCGAAGACCAACAGCAACACGATTCCGAACAGCAGCCCGCGCTGCCAGCCGGCGCCGGGTAGCCGACCGAAGAGCGGACGGTACGCGAGGGCGGCGAGGGCGCCCATGAACGTCCCCATGAAGATCAGGAACTGCGTCCCGTCCGCCGTGATGATCCCGACGTTCGCCTGCGCCTCCGTCGACGCGCCGAACGACTCGGCCGGCGCGAACGCGCCGGCGATGCGCATCGCGAGGCGGGACCCGATGCCGAGCGCGACGAAGCCCGCGATCATCCCCGACAGTACATCGACGGTCCAGCGTCGCAGGAACGAGTCGTTGCCCACGCGAGGGACGAAGGCTTGGCAGTAGATGACTCTCTTGTTTGGCGCGAAATGCCCTCGGACGGGCGGGTCACCGAATGGGAACACAGGCACTTCCTCGACGCGCTCAAGCAAGACAAGGTCCTCACGCCGGCCCAAAAAGTGTTGGGGCGCCGCCAGATCGACGAATGGTTCGAGCGCGATCGCGTGCGGGCGTAACGTTCGGGCCATCAGGGCTCTCATTTTCGCCGCGGCATTCAAAAGACTCTACTTACGGGGGCCTTCGGCCCCTCGTTCTTGTCGAGTTTCTTCTCAAGCCACTGATTGCTGGTGCGGGCGCCGCCCCTCAAAGGCGGGCGCGGGTTCGTTCGGCGAAACGGTTTTAGGGTTGAAACGACACGGGTGGCCTGTGCGCTCTCTCGCCGCGACGCTAGTCCTCAGCCTCCTCCTCGGCGCCGGTTGCGCGGAAAAACCGAACCCCGCGGAGGCCAGCAGCGAACCTTCTGGCATCGCGACGCTCGAATTCGAAGGCGAGGGCGGGATCGTCAGCGGCATCGTCACATCGCTCGACCTTGCGCCCATCGCGGGGGCGACCGTCGCCCTCGACGAAGACGCCCAGGTCCAGACGGACGAGGATGGTCGGTTCGAGTTCCGCAACGTCGCCCCGGGACCGCACCAGATCATCGTCCAGAGCCTCGGCTACGCGAGCGTCGGAAAAGCCATCGAGGTGGAAGCCGGCAGATCCACGGAACTGACGTTCCAACTTGATCCGCTCGCCGTCAAGGAGGCCTTCCACGAACTCATCGTGAAGGAAGGCTTCGTGTGTTTCCAGGTCTTCGTGGGCGGGACGACCTTGACGCTTGGCACGCTTTGCCCCGGCCAAGGCTCGATTTTCCTGCCGTTTGACGTCAGAAATGACGTGGAGACCATCATCGGCGAAATGGTTTGGACCCCTTCCGCCGGCTTCACCGCGAAGGTGTTCTATCTCGGAATCTGGCAAGGAGGCGCGCGAACAGGCGTCCTCGTGTGCGACTACTGTTACGGAGAATCCACGGGCGCGAGCCCCGTTGTCACCCGGTACGACGGCCCGTTCGAAGGCTTGACGGAAGACACCAACAAGGTGGAGGACGCGATCTTCACCAAGGGCGATCCTTCGGCCCCCGGCGGGTTGAACCTCGTCTACCAGCAACGGGCGACGGTCTACAATTCCCTGTTCTACGGAGCCAAGGGCCCAGAGGGTTTCACTGCCATCCCTGATGCGTAGCGTAGTGAAGCCACCCTCGCCCACCGCTACCTCGGCTTTTTATACGCCCGGTCGTGATGGAAACCACGTGGCACCCCCTTCGAAAGACGAGATCCTCAAGGCCCTCAAGGAATGCTACGACCCCGAGATCCCCGTCAACATCGTCGACCTAGGCCTCATTTATCGTCTTGACATCAGCGAGAAAGGCAAAGTCGACGTCGACATGACGCTCACCGCCGTCGGTTGCCCCGTGTCCGGTTGGATGCAAGAGACCGTGGCCGAAAAGATCCGCTCCCAACCCGGCGTCACGGAAGCGAACGTGGCAATCGTCTTCGAGCCGCCCTGGAGCCCGCAGAAACTCACGCCCGAAGGGAAGGATCTCCTCACGGCGATGGGCTTCCCGGTCTAAGCCGCGCGTTTTCTCAGTGGACCCATTCGTAGTCGATCGTCACGTCTGGGATGACGCCGCCGAAGCTGAAGGTCGCCGTCGGGTAGTGGTACACGACGTTCGAGTTGGCCTCGCCCGTCTCGCCTTGCGTCGGTACGGTCACGGGACCGACCTGCATCGGCGTGCCGTGGTCCGTCGTGCCGGTGTGCGTGGTGTGCGAGCTGCGGTCGCTCGGGCTCGACCACTGGACTGCGGATGGGTAAGAAAGGTCCCAATAGACCGGAACAAAGCCGCCTTCGGGCGCGTCGGCGGGTGCGCTCCCGCTGCCGTGGTGGTCGTGGAGGATGCGCTCGCCGTTGGCGGGCACGGTCCACCAGAACCGGTGCGTGCGCGTGCCGAGGTCCCGGTATTCGACGATCGGGCCCTTGCCGCCGTAGATCCCTTTGTCCTTGTCCGCGTAGATCGTCTCGACGACCGTCGTCGCGCCCGCTTCGGTCCAGGTGACGACGGCTCCGG
>CAYOZB010000067.1:0-15876 GCA_964408365.1 uncultured Halobacteriales archaeon
GAGGCCGCGCGGCGCGATCCCAAGAGCTTCGTCGAGATGGAGCGGCACGGCGTCACGGTCGTCCAACTCGGCAACATGCGCATCGTCATCGCCCGTCCGCCGTTTTCCGACGCCATCGAGATCACGGCCGTGCGGCCTGTGAAGTACCTCAAGCTCGAGGAGTACGGCCTCGAAGAGACGTTGGTGAAGCGGTTCCTGGAACATTCTCGTGGCGTGTTCATCGCGGGGCCGCCGGGCTCTGGAAAATCGACGTTCGCGCAGGCCGTCGCGGTGTGGCTCCATGACCAGAACAAGGTCGTCAAGACGATGGAGCAGCCGCGCGACCTGCAGGTCGGTGACGAAGTCACCCAGTACGCCCCGCTCGAAGGCCAAATGGAGCTCACGGGAGACGTCATCCTTCTCGTGCGTCCTGATTACGTCGTTTACGATGAAGTGCGAAAGACGAGCGATTTCATCACGTTCGGCGACATGCGATTGGCAGGTGTCGGCTTGATCGGCGTCACGCACGCGAACCGCGCCATCGACGCGATCCAACGACTCATCGGCCGCGTCGAGCTCGGGATGATCCCGCAGGTCGTCGACACCGTTTTGTTCCTCGAGAAGGGCGAAGTGAAGCAAGTCCTCGAGATGCGTTTCATGGTCCGCGTCCCGTCCGGCATGACGGAAGCCGACCTTGCCCGACCGGTCATCGTCGTGAACGATTTCCGCACGAAGAAAGACCTCTTTGAGATCTACACGTACGGCGAACAGGTCGTCGTCATGCCGGTGGAAGGCAAGGCCGGCCGCGAAACGAAGGGCATGAACAAACTCGCCGAGGACCAACTTTTGCAGCTCCTCCAAGGCTGGACCTCGAGCGACGTCAAGGTCGAGATCATCGGCCCGAACAAGGCGAAGGTGTTCGTCGACGAGGACGAGATCGGTCGCCTCATCGGCAAAGGTGGGGAAACGATCCGCGAGATCGAGAAGGAGGTCGGCATGTCCCTCGACGTCCAGCCGTTGCCGGAGGGGTTCAAGCAAACGTCCCGTTCCCGCAAGAACGCCGAGATCACGCCCCAAGTCGTCCGGAGCAAGAAAAGCCTCATCCTGGCGTTGCCCCCCGAGTTCGCGGACACGGACGCGGAGATCCTCGTGGACGATGATGTCGTCCTCAACGCCACGGTGTCACACAAAGGCGAGATCCGTGTCAAGCGCGACAGCCCGCCCGGAAAGGCGATCGCGGACGCGTACGCGGCCCACCGCCGCATCCGGGTCCGGCTCTGACCGTCCATGGACGGGTGAAAGCCTAAGCGGCTCGGCGTCGGCTGGTGTTCTTGATGGACGTTGGCAAGATCCGCGCCCAGTTTCCGATTCTGAACGTCAAGGTGCCATCCTCGAACGGCACCCCGAATCCTCTTCGGTACTTCGACCACGCTTCCTCGACGCACCCGCCGCGTCCAGTCATTGAGGCCGTCGTGGATCTGGCCGAAAACGGCTATGCCAACGTGCACCGCGGCAACTACCATCTCAGCCGAGCCGCGACCGACGCGTTCGAAGGCGCCCGCGAGGCGCTCCTCCGGTTCATCGGCGGCGACACCGCGGACAACGAGATCCTGTTCTCGCAGAACACGACGAGCGCCATCGAAATGGCCGCGCACATCATGGCCAACGTCCCCGGCGACACGGTCATCACGCACCTCGAACACCACAGCAACGACCTGCCCCATCGCCGACGCGGACGCGTGCACCGGGTCGATCCGCGCGGCAACCTCAAGCAACTGCCCGCCCACATCGATGAGGTGCTCTCGAAGCACCGCGTGAAGCTCGTGGCCGTCACCGGCGCAAGCAACGTCACGGGAGAAGCGCCCGACATTCACGCCATCGCCAAGGTCGCCCATGACCACGGGGCAAAGATCCTCGTCGACGCTGCCCAACGGTTCGCACATCGCCCGATCCAGGTCCGCAGCCACTCCGATCCGGGACACATCGACTTCCTTGTCGCGGCGGGTCACAAATCCTACGCGCCTTTCGGCTCTAGCATACTGTTCGGGCCGCGGGACCTTCTCAACGCCGCCCCGCCCACGACGCCGGGCGGGGGAACGGTTTTGTTTGTCGACCGGGAGAACGCGCACTTCGGTCCGAGCCCGGACCGTCACGAAGGCGGTACACCCAACGTCGCGGGCGCCGTCGCGTTCGCGGCCGCGGTCGGATGGCTGGCGTCGATCGGTATGGACGCGATCGAGGAGCACGAGCGAAAACTGGTCAAGCGCCTTCGGGCGAAACTCGAAACCGTTCCCGGCCTGCGCTCGTACAAGGTGGGCGGCGCGCTCGACAAGCTGGGCGTCGAACCGTTCAACCTGGATGGTTGGACCCACGAGACCCTCGCCACCGCGCTGGACGATGGATGGGGAGTCGCTTGTCGCGACGGTTGTTTCTGCGCGCACCCGCTCATGGTGGATCTTCTCGGCGTATCAGACGTGGAAGCCGTGCAAAAGAAGCTTCTGGACGGCGACCGAGAACTCGTGCCCGGCATGGTCCGCGCGAGCATGGGGATTTACAACAACGAAGCGGACATCGACACGTTGGCCGATGCCCTGCATGATCTTGCCAATCGCACCCCCGCGAAACGGGCGCGGACGCTAACGACCGAAACCGCCTAGGCGAAGCCTCTACTACCGGCCCGTCCATCGACGGGCATGCCGGACGTCGTTCCTGGGCCCGAACTCCTTAGCCACGTCGTGTTCCGCCTACGGCACAACTGCCCGCTCGCCACCCTTTCCCGCGAATTTCCCGACGTGTTGTTCCTTTCCTGGACCACCCATCGCCAAGAAATCGTGCAGGCGGTGAGCTCATCGAAGGACGTCTCGGGCCGTGTCGCTGCCCGGTTCATGGACAAGCTGCCAAAATGCAAGACCATCACGTTCGACGGCGGGGTCTTGGCGATCCACCCGATTTTGTGGCCTAAGAAGGAATCCATCTCGTGGCAGCTTGAGTCCCATCACGCGCTCTGGCTCCAACCGCTTCGCTGCCGCGACGGTTGGGAGTATTTCGACGTGGTTTCTCCGCAGCCGGAGCCGTTCCAGGACTACTTGGGCAAATTGATGAAAGAATTCCCGCTTGAGATCGAATACCGCGGCCGCGTGGGGGGACGTGAACTTGCCAGTTCGTTCTTCGTGCCGCTGAACCCTGTGCTTGGCTCGTTGACGCCGAAGCAGATGGAAGCGATCCTGGGAGCGCTCAAACTGGGCTACTACCAGCAGCCTCGGCACACGACCACGCGGGAGGTGGCGGCGTCGTTGGGCGTGTCGCGGTCTGCGTTTGAGGAGCGCCTGCGGAATGCCGAGAATGCGGTCATCGAGGGTGCCTTGGCTGGGATCGTGCGTGGCACCCCGGGTGGGAAGCGTCCCCGTTCGTGAGGCTCGATCAAGATTTTGGAAAACCCTGTTTGACCAGTTTGCCGAGCGTTACACGTAGGTCAAGCCAGACGAGTAAACGGTGTCCTCCTTGTCTTACAAGTGAGTTGCCGGGCCGGAAACATGTTTTACACGGCAACACAGGGGTGCGGTCGGCCTCGGCCAGAAGCCCCGTCAACTGGATCAAAGGCAGGGCGGCGGGGCGTCCAGTTAGGCACTAGGCGGAGGGCCCGCCAAAGGGAAGCGCCACGATTTGGTGCCGACCATTCACCAAGCCACGCCAATTTCGCGTAACACGTTTCGTTGTATGCGTTGACCAACAACTCCACTGGCGAGCGCCAGTTAGGCACTAGGTTCGACGCCTGCGCGCCGCCAGGGCGGCAAGTGCAATCACGACAACGGCCGCGACTGGGCCAACGGTGGGCACGCCGCGTCCTTCGGCGTTCTCATTGGTCGTTTGCGTCGTCGCGGCAGATGTACGAGGGGGACGGGTCGTCGCGTTGGTCGTGGCATTCGGGTCCGGGCCCATGACAGTCTCGACGGCCGGTCCTAAGGAGAGAACGATCGTGCCGGCGAAGTTGGAAACGGTCACGTTGACCATCCAGTAGCCGGCCATTGCCTCGGGGGCGTCCAAGGCGATCGTGGCGCCGTTTGTCGTTCCGTTCCCAGAAGAAGAATTGTCGTCTCCCGACGACGCATTCCCTTCCTCGCCGGCGGTGGAATTGACGTTGAGGACCTCGGTTCCGGTGCCGTCGACGGCAGTCAGAGAGACGTTTCCGACGCCGTCCACCATGAGTTCGCCGCTCGCTCCGTTTTCGCCTTCCAGGGTCCAATTGTACTGGTACCGGGCGTCTGTGGCGTTTTCGAATTCGAGGGTTTCGTTGATGTTGACGGTCGAAATGTCGGTGTACGTCGTGGTCACTCCGGATCCGCTGCCAGCGGCCTCCTCGATGATCGGGAGCGTGATGTTGCTCTTTCGATCGCCTCCGACTCCCATTGATGCTCCTGAGGCGACTCCCGTTGCGCGGATCGTCCACGTCAGGTTCGTGTCCGGGTGGATCGTCTCATTGAGGACCTCCATCTCCCACGTGAGGAGGCTGTAGCTTCCCGTCATCTGGAGCGTCTTGCCCGCGCCTTTTGCAAGCACGTCGTCGCCGCTCGAGACTTGGGTCGTAACGGTGAGGCGGCCCGCTTGGGTGCCTCCCATGTAGGCGTACGCGTCGATGGTGTCTTCCGGGTCAAGGAGCAGGCCGGTCGCGAGGTTGGGCTCGAGATGGAAGGTCCACGTTTTTGCGCCGTTCAAGTATTGTCCGGAGCCCATCGTCGTGTCGTCCCCGTCCTCGTCGAGGGTGTTCATGAAGCCCAGGAATTCGTTCTCCCCGGTCCCGTGGGCGAAGAGAACATTCATTTCCTTCGAAGGCGGCTGGGCCGCTTCCTCGTCAGGTTCGGCCGTTTGCGCGGTCGCCACCGAAAGCGTCAATCCAACGAGAACGCCGACCGCCAAGACAACAGGGATCTTTGACATGCAATCAGAGGCGGGGCGTCGTGTCGATGTAAAGCAGCGCTGGTGCAGGCGACGAACGCACCACGGTTTGCCTTAGAAATCGGGCTTCGCGCGCTCGTACATCCGACGAAGTTCGGCGTCGTCGAGGTGGGTGTAGACCTGCGTCGTCGCGATGGAAGCGTGGCCGAGGATTCGTTGGATGAACCGGATGTCGCCGCCGTGACGAAGAAGGCTCGTCGCGAGGGTGTGCCGAAGGACGTGCGGCGTGACGGTCTTCTCCAAGCCTGCGGTCTTCGCGAGTTTCAGCACGGCGCGTTGGACGGTTCGCTCGGTGACGTTGCGTCGCCCGCGTTTGCCGGGGAAGATGTAATCCTCGCCGGAAGCGGGTCGTTCCTTCAGCCACGATTTGAGGTCCTCGAGGCAGCTCTCGGCGACGATGACGAGCCGGTCCTTGTCGCCCTTGCCGCTTCGGACATGCACCGTCATGTCGGCAAAGTCGACGGACTCCATGGTGAGTCGGCAGAGTTCGCCGACTCGCACGCCGCTGTAGAGCAGCATGGATACGAAGGCGCGGTCGCGCGTCGTCACGGCGCTTCGGCGCAACCGGGCGGCCTCGGCTTCGGTCAGATACTTTGGGAGGCCCTGACCGCGGCGTGGCGGGCGGAGCTCGTTGGCCGTCGTCGTGTTGAGGAACCGGTAGAACGACTGGAGACCCTTGACGGCGTGGTAGAGGCTGTTCTTCGCGTACTTGCGCTGGGTGGTGAGGTGGATCTGGTATTGCTTGAGGTCGGCGGGAGTGACGGCGCGCAGCGGGATCGTCCGTCCCCGTTGTTGGTTGACCCAGCGGTGGAATTGGTGGACGACGAGGCAGTAGTGTTTGATCGTGTAGGGGCTGCGCTTCTGGATCTCGAGGTCCTGGCGGAACCGCGCGAGGTCGGAGTCGGTCGGTCGTTCCACGCGTGCACCCATCTACTTTCACCCAACCCCTGATTTCTAAGATAAGTTAGCCGAACCGTCTCCGCGTAGCCATCACGGGGACAGCGGGAGCCATAGATTACTATGTCGCACAACCTATGTTGTGCGACATCCTGGCCGTTGCTAGGGGCGTTTGGGGCAGATTTTGGCCCGCTTGGGGCGTTTCCTAAGGAGAAATCCCCTGGGCGGGCCTATTTCGACGAAAACCCCCCGATTTGGGACGCGATGCGGCGCGTTTACCGGCGCCGGCGCGACAGGGCGCCGACCAACGCGAGCGCGACCAGGCTCGTCATGACCGCGCCGGGTCCGGGGATCGCTCCCGAGTCTTCTTCGAGCGCAACGACGGTCTCGTTCGACGCGCTCGTCGGGGTGGTGGAGGTCAGTGCGGCCGCTCGTCGTGGGCGATGGCTCCGCCGCGGCAACGGTCACGTTGAGCTGTCGGGCCTCTGCGAAGCCGAGGGTGCTCGTCACGTTGAGGGTGAAGTTGTAGTCGCCCGGGGTGAGCGCGTTGGAGATGACGAGCTCGAAGTCCTGCGCGGCGGAAGCGGCGAGGGTCAAGTTGGTGGTGGCGTTTTGGCCGACGCGCACCTCGACGTTCCAGCCTTCGGGGACGCGCTCGAGGCCGAAGGTCGCCGTGTCGTTGGCGCTGGCGTTGTTCGTGAGGTTGCCGACGACCGTCGCGGTGCCGTGGATGTCCATTATTGAGGCTTTCGCCCGCCTTTGGACTCACGGCGTCGATTGACGGGCATGGTCCATCCCGCGCGGCGCCGGGGGGCCGACGAGCGTCGCGGACGGTTCCGTGCGGCGCGAACCGGTCGCGCGTACGAGCGCGGCAAACCCGAGCGCCCACGCGACGAAGAAAATCCACCCGGCTTGTTCGTGGGTTTGGATCAATGCTTCGGATCCCCATTGGTACCCGACGGCCATGAGCGTGGCGAGTCGAAGGAGGTTGGTGACGTAGACGCCGGCGAGTCCGATGAACGTCCAGACCGCGAGGCGTGCTGCTTTGGGTCGTTCGACGAGGAGGAAGAGGGCGAGGATGCCGGAGAAGAGCGCCATGGCTTGTACGCCGGAGCATGCGGCGCCGACTTCGACCCGGAGCGGGCCGCTTGCGCCGGAGTAGGCGAGGATCTGTCCGTCGACCACCGGGTTCCAACCAAGAAGATGCAGCAAGCCGAGCATTGGCAGCAATAGTCCGAAGTGGATGAACGCCTCGACTGGAGTGGCGCCGACGGCGGACTTGAACAGGGCTTGGAAGCCCCAGACGGCAAGCGGGACGCCGACGGCTGCGAGGCTGCCGGCGACCAGGGTAGAAACGGGGATCGGTTTGTTGCGGACGTTGAGGGTCTTGCCGAGGAACGGCGTCGCGGTCAGGAGCGCGAGGCCGTAGAGGACGATGGCGATCTTCGTCAGGTTCAGCGGCGCGCGGAACAGGACATCGTAGGCAATCATGCCGCCGGCGAGGATGAGTCCGAGTGCGAAGGTGAAAATGGAGGAGATGCGGACCTGAGGCCACACGGGAGCCGTCACAAGGAGGGCTGCGCCGAAGACGGCGAGCCCCGCGCCCACGAGGGGGTCCTCGTGGGGCGCGACTTGCAGGAGAATGGCCAGGCCCCATCCCAGGATGCCTAGGCCGATGTACACTCGACCGCCGCGTGCGCGTTCCACTTGTTCGCCTCGTCTACGCGCCGCGACGGCGGAGGATGAGGAAGCCGCCACCGAGTCCGCCGGCGGCCGCGAGCACGAAGGCGAGGCTCGAGGGGAACACCGGGATCGGCGTGGTTTGCGTTGGGGACGGCGACTCGCTGGGCCCAGGCGACTCGCTCGGGGTTGGGGACGGGCAGCCGTTGATGGTCACGCGCCAGGACGCAGAGGAGCCCACGTTGCCGGCTTCGTCGGTGGGCACGAAGTGGATGTGGTGGGTGCCGCACTCGTCAAATTGAAATTCCTCGTCAGCGGCGGCAGGGGATTCACCGAGGTCGTCTTCTGCGGCAGGTTCGTCGTCGACGACCCAATTGCCCTTGTTGAGATCGTTGTCCGGGTCCGTGCAGCGCGCGGTCAGCGTGAACGCTTCGCCCTTGCCCTGGGTGACGTCGAATTGGCCGGGGCTTTCCCGCGCACATGAAGGAGCGTCCCCGTCGTTCGAATCGTCGACGATATGGACGACCCAACTGGCGGGTCCACCCCCTTGGCCTTCCTGGTCGGTGGCCGTCACTTCGATGACGTGGCTTCCTGGAGCGTCGAAGGTGAATTCTTCGTCGACGTCGGCAGGGGAGGCGCCCAGTTCGTCTGGCGCGTGGGGTTGGTCGTCGACGGTCCATTCGGCGCTGCCGAGGTCGTCGTCGGGATCTGCGCAGACGGCCATCAAGGTGAAGGCTTGGCCGACGGGCCGCACGATTTCCGCCTCAGACGGGTCGTCGCGTGCACAGTTGGGAGCGCCGCCGGTGGGTTCGGTGTCGTCGGTTTCGTCGTCGTCTTCGGTGGACGTGCAGCCGGAATCGTTGTTGCTGCCGGAACCGAAGTCGACCTTGCCATCGTTGTCGTTGTCGACGGTGTCGCTGCACTCGGGATCCGTGACGTCGGTCTCATCGTCGTCCGCGGCGGTCGTACACCCCGGATCGTTGCTGTTTTGGGTCCCGAAATCGACCTTGCCATCGGCGTCGTTGTCGACGTTGTCGCTGCATGCGGGTCCCGGGTCGTGTTCGTCGGTTTCGTCGTCATCTTCCGTCGAAGTGCAGCCGGGGTCGCTGGTCTCCGCTGTACCGAAATCGGTGAGGTTGTCGCCGTCGTTGTCGAAGGTATCCCTGCATTCGGGAACGTCCTCGACCTGGACTGTCATGTTGGCGCGTGGCGCCGTCATGATGTACCAGTATGGGACAATTTGTTGTTCGGTGTTGACGGCTCTGAGGTCGACGCGTACGGTCACGGCTTGGCCGTGCTGAAGCGTGGTCCCGTTGACGGGGATCTGGGCCGCGACGTCGTAAGGGGCGCCGGCGCCGGTGCAGATGCCGTTTAGCAGACCCGCGTCCCACGACTTGTCGCCAATATTTTTCGTGCCCCTGTAAATCCCGATCACGACGGATTCCAGGCCGGATTGAATCAAGCCGGGGTGGTCGCAATTCAACTGGAATGTGACGTTCGCGTGGCCAATCATCGTGACGTTCGAAGTCGAGGTGTAAACCCAGTCGGTCTTGCATTCGAGGAGGCTTCCGGCCACGAGAGCGGCGCGGTTGAGATACGCCTTTCCGGGTGTCGCGCCTGTGGGTGGCGGGGCGGTCGTGAGATTGTAGCTCCCTCCGTTCCCGCACGGGGGAGTCATGACGGAATCCAGTGTGTCTGCATTGATCGGAGGATGTTGATTCGTGAAGTACAAAGTCAGGGGATTAGTCTGGACCTGGCCTCCCACTTGCGCCGCAGTCGGGTTGACGAACGAGGCCAACAACAAGGTTCCACACAGAATGAAAATCGCGGCAAATTTGGTGCGCATGCTAGAGTCCCTCCTGATTTAGGTAAACTCAAGCTGCCATCGGCCGCGGGGTACTTTCCCGGTTATGGGATGTTCGCCGTTTGTCTCTGGAACGTCGTTGATTTCCGCGGCGTCGATTTCGCCAGAAAATCAGGGCCTGACCCGGGCACTGAAACCGATGGGAAAATTCGATGTTTCCCCCTGTTGGCCAATCCCTGGATGTCGATCGGGATGGGTGGCCAACTCATAGTGCCTAACTGCCAAATGGACCCACCATTAATAGCGTGTGACCATTAACTTTAGCACTTGTATTTTTGACTACAAAAATTTTGTAGCCGCCAAACCTTTGTCTGACGTGATTTGCCTGGGGTTGGGTTTTCGTGATGCAGCAACACCACAAAGCAAAACGCGCGTTTTGCGCTAGGCTGTTTTGAATCAGCTGTAACTACGGCTTAGGCCCGAGCAGATACTTTGTCGCCGCCAACGGCAACGTGGGCTCGGAATGGACGTAATGCAGCCGTTCCTCGCCATTGTCTGCGGTCGGACGGAGCTTCGAGTACGCGATGTGCAGCGAACCGTCCGGCCCGACTTCGATCTGCTGGAAGTCGAGGAGCCGACGACCAATTTCCCCCACGGAGACTGGTTCTGGGTCGGCGATCGCCAATTGCCAAGTCGGGGTCGGCTGGTCGGCGTTGAGGGAGACGGCGGAGAACAGGTACCAGTTCGAGTCCCGGTTCTCGTCGAGTGTCCCGTACCACGAGATGGCCACTTTTCCGGGGCCGCCGGCTGCGATCCAGGCATCCTGGTGGTGGCCGAAGTTCGGGGTGACCTGTTGCGGCTCGCCCCAAACGCCTTCGGGGGCGCGTCGGGTGACGAAGACCTGGTTTTGCCGGTACCCGATGACGTACAGGCTTCCCGCTTCGTCGAACGTGCCGGTGGCGAAGCCATTCGGCCCCGACGGGCTTGTGGTGGTCTCGGTGCGCCACGTGGCGCCGCCATCGAGGGTGAAATCGGCGCGGCGACGTTCGCCGCCGGGGCTCAGAAGCCACAGTTCACCGTCCTTGATGCCTTTGACTGCGTTGCCCAAACCATAGGGCGCGGAAAAGACCGGCGCGGGGCTCCACGTCTGGCCTCCGTCCGTGCTCGTGTACACGTTCGTCTGGGTGCCCGTGTTGTAGACAAAGTAAAGGTTGCCGTCGCCGTCCGCGCGAAGCCAGTCGCGGTCGACGAGCGGGGGCGCGGGCCACTTCATGTGCCGTAGGTAGGCTCCTTCGTGGTCCCACGCCGTGATCTGGAAGGATCCGGCCAGTTCGATGTCGGCCATGTAGAACACGCCGTTCGCGTCGACGGCCAGGTCGGCTTCGATGCCGAACGCTTCACGCACACCGGTGGGCGTCGTGAGCTCCTGGAACGTGGCGCCATCGTCGCGGCTCACGTACATGGGCGGCGCATTGCCGATACAGCACACGCCCGTGACGTAGATCTGGCCTAGACCGTCGACTTCGATGCTGGGTTCTCCCAGGCCGCAGTCGCCGTCGCGATCCTGCTGCGTGTCCTGGCAACTTGTGCCGGCCGCGGCCGTGTATGCGCGGGAACCGAGGTCGATGGCAGGTCGGAAATTGAGTCCGGATCCGGAGAAGATGTCGGTCGCGTTCGCGATCGGCTTCAAGCGGACGATGACGACCGAAGGGCGTGTCGACAAGGAACCGGTGGCGATGCCGTAGCCTTGGGCGGCCACCTCGTAGGTGACCGCATTGGACGGCACGGCGATGGGCGCGGTGCCGTTCTGGTCGGTCGTGACCACGACGACAGGACCGTCATCACCTAGGACCGTCACTTGCGCCAGGAAGACCGGCTTCGACGAGGACGCGTCCTCGACCCGGAACGTGACAGGCAATTCCACTTGCGGATTGCCCGGCGTACCGGTCGTCGGCGTCGGATCCGACAGGCAACCTGCCAACCCAGCTCCGCTCAACGACGCGATCAAGACCCAAAGGAGACTACGGTCGACCATCCTCGGAAACCCCGAGATGCGACGACCCGTCCCGCTACTTGAGCCTTGCCGACGAGTGGCCTGCGGCTGCCGGATGGATCCGGCTTTGCGGCGCGCCGAGCGCCGAGGATGATGCTACTTTACCCGCTCCGTATATTCCCAGTCGTTTGTGACTAGGCGTACCCAGAGGTACTCGAATGGCTGCAATTTTCTCCTCCCCAGGAGCCAAGTTGGCAGTAACTCTGGGCATCAGCGGTGGCCTATAAGCGGCGCTCGTTTCGGGGACGACCGGCTGCCTATTTGAGGAGGTAAAACCGGTTTTCCGTCCCGGCGGCGCCGACGGGTTCATGGTCAAACCCAGGGAGCTTCTCGGGTTCCGTCGCGAACTCCGGCGAGCCGTCGACACGTTCCTCGACGGCGACAAGCCCAGGGCCACAAAAACACGTTGATAACCCTTTCCGGCGAGCATCATTAAGGCACCCCCAAGAGAACCCGGAGGCATGGCCAAAGCTCTGCGCCGGGCTCGTAGCGCTCCCGCTGCCAAGCCGCACAAGAAGAACCGGATCACGACGAAGAAGCCGCGCACTGCAAAGGTCGCAGCGCCGCGGGCGATGAAACAGTCACGGCCGCAGGCAGAGCCTCAGATGGCGGCGCCCTCGCGTGCGCCGAACATGCTTGTCACCATCGATGAACGTCACCGGGCGCGCGCGGACGAAGAGATCATTTCTCTTCTCGGACGCGCAGGGTATTCGAACTGCGAGATCACGGCCTCCCCGGGCCCGGGGCTCATCGGCGTCTTCATCGAGACCGCCGATTCGCGCGCCTGCATCCCGCGTCTAAAAGAGATCCTCATGGACACCCCGTTCGCGTTCCAACACACCCACCGCTGGCTGCCCGTCGAAGCATGGGCGGCCCCCGACGCCGCCGAGCTCACCAAGTTCGCACAGTTGGCTGGCGCCGAGATCGGCAACGAGGCCTCCTGGGGCATCGTCGTGGAACGCCACAACTCCGCGCTGGATCGCGGCTTGATCGTCAACACCCTCGCCAAAGGCATCGACAACCCACACGTATCGCTCGACGCTCCGGAAAAAACGGTGCTCGTCGAGGTCGTCGGCACCAAGGCCGCCTTGGCCGTCTTGGGCAGGAACGAACAACTCTCGGTCGACAAGACACTTCGAGAGGACTTCGTCCAGTTCGAAGAGGTGTCGCCCCACCGCAAGAATGGGTGACGACTATTCGCCGATCGTGGCCTTGTACTTGGCCGCGTTGAGAAGCGCTTTGACGTCGTCCTTTGCGGAGAGCTTCACCCGAAGCATCCAACCCGCCCCGTACGGATCGTCGTTGATCTTCTCCGGCGTCTTGGAAAGCCCGTCGTTGACGTCGGTCACGTCACCGGAGACCGGCGCGAAGAGCTCCGAAACGCTCTTGACGGACTCTACGACGCCGAACGCTTTTCCCTTCACGAGCTTCGAGCCCTTCTTCGGTAGCTCCACGAACACGACGTCCGTGAGGGAGTGCTGCGCGAAATCGGTGATGCCGATCGTGGCGATGTCGCCTTCGATGCGGACCCATTCGTGGGATTCAGAATACTTGAGTTCCGCCGGAATCTTCGAGGCCACGAGAACGACTCCTGTGGCCGGCCGATTCGGACCCTTCGCTTAAAGGTTGGGGACTTGGAAGGGGACGACGTCAGAGGAACGGAAGTTTGGTCACGAAGCACGGTGCTGCCGTGCCTCGGACCTCGACCGCCAGCCGCGTGCCCACCGCCGCCTGAGCGGGCGGCACGTACCCCAATGCGATGCCCGACTTGAGCGACGGGCTCATCGTTCCGCTCGTCACGACGCCCGCCTTGGCGCCCTCCGCGAGGATCGCGTAGCCTTGGCGTGGGATGGGCCGGCCTTCCATCCGCAACCCGACAAGCCGCTCGTAGGTGCCGTCGCGTTTCTGGTTCTCGAGGGCGGTCTTGCCGACGAAGTCATGGTCGTAATGGATCGTCCATTCCAACCCGGCCTCGAGCGGCGTGCGGCCTCCGGCGAACTCGTGGCCCGCAAGGCAGTAGCCCTTTTCGAGCCGCAACGTGTCCCGCGCGCCGAGCCCGATCGGTTGCAAACCCACGGATTTGCCCTTTTCGATGATCTCGCCGAACACGCGTTGACCTTCATCGTTGGGAACGACGATCTCGACGCCGTCCTCGCCCGTGTACCCGGTGCCGCTCACGAACCCCTTGCGTTTTCCGACCTTGAGTTCCGTGAACTGGAACCTTTTCGTCTCCGCCGCCGAAGCGGGAAGCACGCGGGCGGCGACTTCGCGTGCCTTGGGACCTTGCAACGCAAGGATGCAATATTCTCGCGAAACATCTTCCACGACCGTGTCGGGGTTGGCGTGGGCCTGGAACCACGACGTGAGGACCTTGTTCATTCCGGCGTTCGGCACGACGTGATACTCCTCGGGTCCGAACTTGTAGTAGATCAGGTCATCGATGATGGTGCCGTCATCGCGCATCGCGACCGTGTACGAGGCCCGTCCTTCCTTGATGCGTGACGCGTTGGTGCCGACGGTCTTGAGCAGCAGGTCGGTCGCGTGCGGACCCCGGATCCACAGGTTCGACATGTGCGACACGTCGAAGATGCCGGCGCGCGTCCGCACCGCTTCGTGTTCTTCGAGGATGCCGGCGTACATCACGGGCATATCGAAGCCTGCGAACTCGACGAAACGCGCACCGAGTTGGGCGTGCCGGTCGTGCAGGGGGACCCGCATCTTGGGCGGCGAAACAGGGGCCCCACTTGAACGTTTTGCGCCGCGAGCGACTTTCACCGAGCCCCTCGTGAACCACTTAGCCCCGAAGCGACGCATCCAGTGTTATGCAACGATGTGACTCGTGTGGCTTCTGCTTGTCCTGCGGCGACGTCGATCCGGGCCAGATGTGCCCCGTCTGCGGTGGCGGATCGCACAAACCGCACGACCGACTCGAACCCATTCGGTCTCGCTGATTGCGAAGCGCATCGCGACCCCCAAGTCTTATGAAGAACCCCTTTTTTCCAGCGGCCAGCGCGGCGGCGATTTTGTTCGCCGTGTTCGCCCACACTGAGGGGATTGAATGGATGAGACTACCACGGCCAACCTGGGTAGCCCAGTTCTGCGCCGCACAGGGACCCGAACCGACAACTGGTGGCTCCAACCGACCTTTGTCGTCTCGGCGTTGACCATCTTCGGCATCTACTCGTTCTGGGCCGCTTGGCAGCACTCCCATTACGAGTTCGGGCCCTACCTCAGCCCATTCTACTCCCCGCACATCCCTGACTCATTCCTCGCTTCGATCGGCCTGCCGCAGGACGGGATTTTGTTCAACATCTTCTCTCCGGCGTTCTTCATCCTCTGGATCCCGCTCGGGTTCCGGCTCACCTGCTACTACTACCGCAAGTCGATCTACCGTTCGTTCCTCGCCGACCCGCCCGGATGCGCCGTCAAGGAACCCAGCATCCGCAAGAAATACTTCGGCGAGACCAGGTTCCCGTTCATCCTGATGAATTTCCACCGCTACATGTTCTACATCACCGTCATCGTCGTCGCCTTCCTCGCCTACGACCTGGTGCTGGCGTTCATCTGGCCCGATGGGTTCGGCATCGGCGTCGGCACCCTCGTGTTGCTCCTCAACGTGGTGCTTCTCTCGGCCTACACGTTCAGCTGCCACAGCGCGCGTCACATCGTCGGCGGACAACTCGACTGCTTCAGCTGCGACAATTTCACCCAGACCCGCTACAAAGGCTGGAAATTCGTCTCGATGCTCAACAAGAACCATATGCTCTGGGCGTGGGTGAGCATGTTTTCCGTCGGACTCGCGGACCTCTACATCCGCCTCTGCTCGATGGGCATCGTCACAGACGTGAGGCTGTTCTGATGTCGAATGACGACTACGACACGTTCGACACCGACGTGCTTGTCATCGGCGCAGGCGGCGCCGGACTCCGCGCAGCCGTCGCCGCGTCCCAGAAAGGAGTCAAGACGCTCCTCGTTTGCAAATCGCTTCTCGGGAAAGCCCACACCGTCATGGCCGAAGGCGGCGTCGCCGCCGCCGTCGGCAACGTCGACCCGTTGGACAACTGGCAGGTCCACTTCGCGGACACCATGAAGGGCGGCCAGATGATCAACCAGTGGAAAATGGTCGAGATCTTCGCCAAAGAAGCACCCGAACGGGTCATCGAGCTCGAACAATGGGGTGCCGTCTTCGACCGCACGCCCGAGGGACTCATCAACCAACGTCCCTTCGGCGCCCACACCTTCCGACGCTTGTGCCACGTCGGCGACCGCACGGGGTTGGAGATCATCCGTACCCTCCAGGACCGTGGTGTCCACCAGGGCATCGACGTGCATATGGAAGTCACCCTCACCCGACTCGTCACCCAGCAAGGACGCGTCGTCGGCGCGTTCGGCTACTACCGCGAGACCGGCAAATTCGTGCTCTACCGAGCCAAAGCCGTCGTGATGGCCACGGGTGGCTGGGGCAAGATCTACAAGGTCACGAGCAACAGTTGGGAATCCACCGGCGACG
>CAYOZB010000068.1:0-15690 GCA_964408365.1 uncultured Halobacteriales archaeon
CGGGGATGTTCCGAATGTCTTGGACCAGTTGTCGGGCGTCCGCGAGCCACTCATCGTGGATCGTCGCGGGGGTCGGCTCCTCGTCGGGCTTGTCCCAGTCGGGTTTGACTTGTTCGTCTCGCGCGCGGGAAAGGAAATCTTCTGCGGCGTAGACAATCCGGGACGGGTTCAGGTACGTGGTGGGCACGTACGGCCGGTGGATTGCCGGCATGACGGCCCGCGCGATGTCGTCCTTGTCCCGCAGCATCAGGGCCTGGATCACGTCGTCCAAAGTGCAGTGCTCGGGAAGGGTCACTTGTTGGCTCTCGAAGATGTTGAGGCTCTTCTCCATCTGGGAAGACGCCTTGGAAAGGCGGCTCATCGTCGTGTGAGTCTTGCGTATCTCGGCGTTGATCGCCGGGTCGCCGAACAAGCCAGGCTTGAAGTTGACGAGAGCTTCCCCCATTTTGAGGCTCTTGGGAATCTTCGCTTTTGCCTGCCGCATGAGGATGCTGCTATGCAGCTCGTTCGCCTGTTCGATCTCGGCGAACAGTTGGTCCACCTGGCGTTGGAGTGCCTGCAGGGCCCGAATCGGGTCATGGCCGAGTTCTTGGCTGGCGTCGGCCATCACGAGGGCTTCGAGGATGGCGTTGTCGTCCTTGGACTGCACGGCAGACAGGAGGTAGCGGTACAGGTTGAGGCCGGCTTGGCTGGTTCGCCAGGAACTGCCTTCGAAGTGCCACCAGCCCCACCGTTGGAGGCTGGCGATCGTGCGCTGCCGCCAGTGGGGTTTCAACCAATGGAGCATTCGGTCCAGATCGTCGCGGCTAACCGATGCGTCTCCCTGGGCTCGTAAGCTGTTTTCCTTCGCGATAAGCTGCTGGATGGCGGCGAACCGAACCTGGAAATCCACGACGCTTTGTGAAAGGCCGCGCAGCAGGCGGACCATGCTCGTCGTCGTTAGGTCGTCAGCGAGCTCCGGAATCTCCTCGATCGCGACACCATCGAGGGCCTCCTCCAAGGACTCCGAGGGTACCTCGTCGAGTTCGTCGGCGAAACCAGGCTCCGGCTCCGTCACCGGTCCATCGGATGGGTCGCGCGATATTTTACTTTAGTACCATCTAAAGTGAAATACTCGAGTTTGGCTGTTGGATGGATGAGATACTTCGCAACGCTTGGGTACACGCCGAGCGTGCTCGACGACCTGGACGCCCTCGTGGATCGCAAGCCCGACGTGACAGTATTTCATGGGGATCTAAACCGGGCACAGAAGGCCTCCAACAAGGAGGCCGTGGCCAAGCTTCGTCAAACCCCACTGCGGTACACCTTGGTGGAGGTCCCGAAGCCCTGGGACTTTCGAGCCTGCTTCGACGCGTTTTGCTCCTCCTACCGCACCGCACCCGACGAAGACATCATCGTGAACGCCAGCGGGGGCACGGAAGTCATGAACAGCGCGGCGAGCGTATTCGGGTTGCTTACCGGCGCCGAATGCCGCTACCTGAACCGGAAGTCTGGACAAACCCACGTCATCGACATGTTCCGCCTTCGCTTGGCACTGCATAGTCCGGGCAACCAGCGACGGATCATCGACGAAGCGGCCAAACGGGGCGGCCAGGTGCCGCTCGCGGATTTGCCTTCCTCCTTGCGGGTCACACAAGGTGCCGTGACGCAACTCGTGGACCAGTTGGTAGCGTTCGGGCTGGCCGTCGTCGAACCGCGAAAAGATGCCCGGGGCAAGCAAGTGTCGCTCGCGACGTCATTGTGGCCCCTAATCGAGGTTGAACGAAACGCTCCTGGATCGGGGTAATGGCTGTGCGTAAGCTTCGTGACCGCCTCCAAGAAACTCCCCGCGGCCGAGCCCTCATTCGGGTCTTCACCAGCACCGGAGAGGGTATGATGCTGGGCGGCCTCATCGCTTTTTTCGGCACATTCGTGCTTCTGTTCGTCCTGCTGGTCGCGTTGTGGTTCTTCGTGGCAGACGAATACACGATCAACCGCCTTAGCCTTGTATCCGGAGCTTTCTCCGGGCTTGCCCTCCTGTGGATCAGCGTTGTGGTGCTGCGAATCGAGGCCAAGCGAGATCGGGCTCAGTACGTGGTGGACGAAATTCGCGTCCATGAGTCGCCTCAACCTCACAACCCCGACGAGTTCAAACTCGCCTGCCGAATCATCAACACGGGAGGCACGCCCTCCGTCATCTGGGGCGGCCAGTCATGGGTGCGCGCGTTCGACAAATACGGTTCCAGGCTCCGGCTCAATGCAACCTTCTGGCCGCCAGTGGCCTTTCACAGCAATTTCAAGCCTGACTGGTCTGATGTGGCGCCAGGGGACCAAGTCATTGAGCCGGGCCGCATGCGAGACTTCATTGTCATCGTGGAATTGCCCCACGCGATCGACGCCGCCGGCACCAAGCTCGAACTCGTGGTCACTCCTGCCATTGGTCCGCGGACAGCCATGCAAGTGGAAGTCAAGGAACTGCAAGATTGGCTCGCCAAGGTCCGAGAACGGCATCCCCGCCCCCCAGCCCAATAATGGAAGCGGTGCCCTAGGCTCGTCGCCCAGGTATCTTCTGCAATTCCCGCTCAATCGCGGGGTAAATCGTGATGGCAAGATCCCGCAGCGTGCGTGCGCTTCGCATCAACGCCTCCAGCTTCGTCGATGGAGCGACCCTCCAACGCGCCTCAAGCCGAGCGAGATTCGGTCGGACGACTCCCTGTGCGAGTTCATCGTATCCGATGCAATGTGGGTCGCGGGCGTCCTACACGACTTATCGGAACGCGGAGGATTCGACGGGCCCCCCGAGATCGGTACAAGGAACGATCCATTTCTTCGGGTGTCGAACAATTGACAATGAAGAATCAGTTCCCAAAGCGCCAAGGGCCTTCGCGCGGTGGGGCGCCGGTTCGGCTTCGGCGCCAAGCGCGCGCCTTCTCCCATTGGTCTTGGTGTTTCAAGGCGTGCTGGTATTCCATGTTGGCCTTGCAATCGAGGCACTGCAGGCGAGCGGCGCCATCATCATACGTTCGGAACTCGCGCACATCAAGTCGCCACCGGCCGCATGCCGTTTCAGGAAACCATTCGGGCCCGAAGTGGTGAACGCGATTGTCATACGCGATTAGGGCCCAGCCACGGTGATGACGCGTCCACACCTTCTGTTTGGCGCGCGAGAAGTCGCCTTCTCGTCTCTTGGCGGCGCGCAATGTTTTGAGAATGAATTGACGCCTAATGCTATCAATGGCTCTTGGAATGGGGCGCGGAATCTTGGCCCGCCAGGGCGGGTCGCGCAGGAATGCCTGGCGCTCCGCAGTCGCGCGAATGATCGGCGGGCGAATTCGAAGTTCGACGATGCACTGCCAAATGACGCGGAACACTTTTCAAAGGAGGGGCGAAGAAGAAAGCCCCGCGGATTCCTCGCGTCACATCGAGATCCAAGATCTTCGCCAACCGACGGAAACGGCGAGCAAGCCGTCAAGAACAACTATTCTAGTGGCGAACACCGGTAAGCACCCCGTGGCCGACGACATTCTTCTCCAGTTCAACGAGACCCCACCAGCGGGTCGGGCGCTCTTCGTCGAAGAAGCCGCCCTCAACGATGCTCTCAGTCCAGCCGACAAGAAGCGGCTCTACGAGCAGACGTTACGAGACGAATCACCGCAGATGCCCAAGGCGCGATCCGAACTCATTGACACCATCGCCGCTCAAGACCCGTTGTACGGCATCAAGGCGCTGGGAGAGTTGGTCACAGTCGCGCCAGTTGGCGACTTCCTGGGAATCGGCGGGCGTGACAGCCTCGCCCAGACACTGGCACCCCATCGGAAGTCGCTTCTCCAAGCATGCGAGAAATGGCTCGGAAGCGCGCCCACGCCGCTTCTCGTTTTGCAGGTCGCGGACATCCTCGAAAACGCGTTCGGTTCCGACGAGGTCCAACTTATTGACGCAGTCGACGCGTGGCTAAGCAAAACAGATTCTCACAAGTTCATCGTCTTGGAAATCCTGCACAAGACGCTCACGCGACACGTCAGGGACCAAGGCCATCCGGCCGCCTTGAAAGCGCAATCGCTTACTCTTGCAATCGCCAAGGCGGCGGGTCGTACCGTCGGCTCCGCGGTCTCGGGAATTCGCGATTCCTACGTGGGCGCGATGGCGCTCGCGAAGGAACTCAAAAGGCCCCCGCCAACGCTCAATTGGGTCCAACTCCAGGAGAATCTTAAGGCAGTTCCCAGCCTCGTAACATTCCTCGGCCCCGGTTTCCAAAAGATCCTCGCGGCTCAGACGGACCACCCCCTGGCCAGGATGCTTCACTCACGGCCACCGCCGCAGAGTCGCCTGGACCAAGGCGCCCTTCGGTTCAAAGCAGCGAAAACGCCGAGCGAACGCGCCGGAGCCGCCCTTTTCTACCGATACAACGCTGGCGAAAGGAATTGGCTTCCCTACGTTGAGGAAGTGTTCTCCCGTTTGCCCTCCAACATGGGAACACTTCGCAGGAACCTCCTCAATCCGACGCAGACCATTGACACGTGGTGCGAGGCGGAACTTCTCGGCCGCGCCGGCCGCACCCTCAAAGTCGAAGCCGAAGCCACCGGCAACGGCTTCACCACGCCCCGCGACGCACGCATCCGCTGCCCCAGCGGCTCGGTGGTGCTGGAAGTGTACAATCCTAAGCCCGACCCGATTCTTATGGTTGCCCAAGGAGCGGTCACGCTGGACCCGGACCTGCTCATGAAGAAGGTCCGTTCCAAGTTCCGGGACCAACTCAAATCGCAGGCTCCGACCGAGCCCCTCGTGCTTGTGATCCATGGGGGCCAAGGCCCGTTCGACGAATGGGACGTGGAACGCATTCTTCTCGGCTCCCAGAAGACCACGGTCTGGATGGACAACAAGACCGGCCAAGCCGTGCGCGTTCAGGACCACCACGACGCGGACGCCCTCGGCGACGAAGACCCCACGAGCGCCATCATCAGCGCAGTGCTACTGTATCGTCGAGACCTTGCGGCCACCCCACCCGTGCTCGAACTTCGGTTGGTGCCCAACCCGAACGCCAAGACGGCCCTGACGCCCGGGCTCAAAAAAGAGTTGCTCGACGCCCTTGGCTAAGTTCTTGACACTGCTTCATCAGTCTCGCCTACCGCGGGAATGGTCAACCGGTAGGCCACCGACTCTTCGCGAAGTGCGGTCCGGATTCCGCGCAATAAATCCAAGGAGAATTTCAGTCGGCCCCGGTAGTGTCCAGTGACCGACGCCTCGATTCGCTCGTGGAGTTGGGAGATCTCGCGGTCCAGGCCGTGGGCCACCAAGGCGACCGTGGATGCAGTGAATAGCCGCCGTACGAGATCCGCTCGGTCGGCGGCACCAGACGTCGCTGCGAGGCTCGCAAACAGGTCAATCAGTTTGTACGCGCGGCGGATGGCTTCGCGAGAGCGGTCTTCGCTCCAGCGCAGTTGTTCGCCCTCGTGCAGAACCGCGTGGCGAGCCAGGTAATCATTCGCCAGCCCGAGCGGGCGCGGAATCGTTGGCGAAACTGCGGCCCACGCCACCAATACGCGCGCCAACGTGACGGCCAACTTGGACGGGCGCTTCGACAGAATCGATTCGACGCCGCTGACCGCGTTCACCAAGGAATCCATCGGGTCGCCCAGCCGTCGCACGGCTCGGCCGATCCTGCCATAGGCAACGCGTAATTCGTCGCGCAGCCGTGGCGCTTGCACGGCTTGCCAACCAAACGGAGGGGCCAGCCATCGCGTATCCTTGGGATTCGCCATCCATAACCGGTCGGCGGGCTCAAAGGTCGGGGTGCCCACGCGCCGCACTTGCACTCGCCACGCCCATCCCCAGCCCTCGTTTTCCCCTCCACTCTTCGTTGCGTAGTTGACGCCGAGACCGATGAGGGTGGGGTCGCCGTGGTTGAATCTGAGTCGTGGGTAGCCAGCGACCAGGAGATCGAGCGCCTGCTCAACGTCGCGTTGAGCCTCGGCCAACGCGTGGTTCGCCGCGGGTGCCTGGGTCTTTATGTGGGCGAACACTTGTTCCGCCAGTTTTTCGGGCGCCGAAGGAAGGCTTAGTTGCCGCTCGGATACGATGCGATCCAAGGGTCCAAGCCGGACGTGGTCGACGTCAACGACGGTTTTCAGGTTGAGACCGACGAGTCCGATTACGAATTCGAAGTCCGTAACGGGCGCTACGGCGGAGGCTCGAAGCGCCGACCATGCCGCCCGGATCTGGTCTGGCGTCGGATTGCCTTCCCAAAACAGCTGGAACAGGCTCTGCCGAAGGCGGTACCAAACCTCGGCCTCCTTGTACATGAAGTCCGCGGGGGTGCGAGCCTCCTTCAATAGTTCATGGACTTCGGTTTCGACTTCGCCAAGTCGCTCGGGCGCGGGCCACATCATGAGGCCCCTCTCGGGCGCTCCTTCGCGTCGAACCAAGTCGCCGACGCCGGGGGTCGTCAGGAGACGGACGAAGTCATCCTCGAGAGACATTGGGGGCCTTCCTGACAAGTAAAGAAGTAATGTCGCGTAACCTTTGCTCATCGGAAATCACCAGGCGGGCGAGTGCAACACGCGCGGCCATGCCCGGCGATACTCGCACATGGTGCCACGGATCGCGTCATCGAGCGCGCGTATGCCGGGTTCGAGCCGGATCGGCGAAGGATGTGCCAAACGCTCCTGCCGCGACCTCTTGGCTTCGGGCCCATCGAGTCCCCGCTCCGTGTTCGATGACGTGGCTAAAAAGAATTCTCGGCAACTCGCGCGGACGTCGGGGGGGAGTTTCGCGATTTTCTCGTTCACACCGTCAGAGGCCGCCTTGTCCAGCAGATCGTAAACGAGGCGTTCCGTCAGGACGCGTCGAGGGATGATTTCGGTGGGGCCACCCGTGACGCGTTGGAATGCGTCGTGCCCGCACAAGGCGTGCAGCATGGCAAGCCCCTCCTCGGGCCGATCATGCATCCAACGCCCACCCCCCGACGCCGACGGGGGGACACGGTTGGGTCGGGCGGCCGCCATGCGTACGGCTCGGAGCAGGCGTGTTTCGCCAAGAAGGGCCGAAACATCGGCTCGGCCGTCGTCGGACCAGAGTTCGACGAGAGCGCGCAGGGGGGCCTCACGGGTCGCCTCGACAACGAGTTGCAGGGCGATTGCGGGGTGCGTGAAGGCGCCGAGGTTGAAGGAGTGGATCCAGCCTCGAAGCCACACGTGCTGGGCGAAGAAATGCGGGAACGAGGGCAAGACGATCGTCCGCGCGTAGGGCGGGTTGGGTCGACCGACGCGCAGAAACGCGCCGGTGGCGGTGACCCACGGAATCGGGTCGATCAAGAGGTCGTCGGCTTCGGGTGCGTAGCCCGGCGCCAGGATGTTGGCGTACCGCCGACGAAGCCGGTACGACACGTTGTTAATCCCCAGGCGGCGCCGTCCGAGGATCCCCACGCTGACCAGGTCGCCCAGGACATCCCGTATCGTTTCCCGATGCAAGGTGATCGGCGCATCCAATTGGATGTGCGCCTCGAGTCCGGCCTGCGGTGGGGTCCAGTCGAGCTCGTGGTGGTCCCAGTAGTCCATGATGCGCAGGACGATCAGGTGGCGGACCAGCGCATCGCGTCGGTGCAGGTGCTGGGTCCCGACCTGGCGCACGATGGGACTGCACCGTCTGCGTTCTTATGTCGAACGGAGCCGAAGAAACGATTCGTAACGGAATCAGCCCGGTCCCGAGGGCTACTTGGGGATTCGGATCACGAGTTGTCCGCCCTCGAGGAAGAACCCGATGCGTGTCCCGATCTTGATGGGACGTTTTTCCAGCTTCTCCAGCGCGGCCTTCGCTTCCGCAACTAGGTTCATGCGCCATCCGGCGCTGATCTTCGTGTCCGCGATGAATCCGGGTTCAGCCATTTGGTCAAAACCGCGGATTTCTGGTAAAACTATAAATGGCCGGCACGACGAAAAAGCCATTCTCGTCTTTTTCGTCTTTCCAGCAGCTAAAAGCGGGCCAGCCCACCACGCCCTCGATTCGCTGCTACGGCCGCCAAGTCTCTCTTAAGCTTGTGCGCCCCAGGGGTAACACGACGACCTTCTCGTTAATACGCCATGAAAAGTTCAGTCCTGGGTTCGCGGGAAAATGTGGGCGGGACTGGTCGGCCAAGTGTTGGAGGCGTTCGTCGCAGCCTTCGGCATGGGCCGCCAACGCCGCACCCGCCCCGACTCCAAGAAGCACCCGGTGCGCAAGATAATCCTCGACTTGATTTTGGACCGGCCTGGTGTGCGGCACGATGAGGTCTGGAAGTTCGCGCACGTATCGCGCAACACGGCCCGCCACCACCTGACGATCATGGCGCGCAGCGGCCTGATCCAGAAAGTGTTGGTCCGGAACGTTACGGCCTACTTCCCCAATGGGCACTCAAGCGACATGGTGGCCCACGCGTTGTTGATGCGGGCGCCCCGCGCGATGGATGTGGCCGCCCTCATCGCGGGGCACCCGAACATCTCCCAACAAGAATTGACGTCGACGCTGGGCGTGAGTCGCAAAGTGTTCCGCCGCGGCGCGGACATGCTGGTCAAGAACGGGCTCGTGGAGGAGCGGCGCGATGGGAAGAAGCGCCGCTACGAGGCCACGACGCGGTTGCAGGACATTTTCCTGACGCAAGCCAACGGGTCCGCGAGCGGAGTCTCGAGTGAAAAGAAGTCGGCGGAGGATGTACCCGATGCGGCAAGTTAGCCAAACCAAACGTGCCGATAGCAAGATTGAAGGACTTTCTGGCCGGGGCAAGGGAAACCAACAGCCCCAACCAGGGGGCGCAGGTGCGCGGCCTCAGGGTAGATTCTGGTGGCCAGCAAGCGAATCCTCCGACAAGCCTGCCTCGCGATCGCGATCCTTGGCCTCGCCTTCGCCGCGGCCCCGGCGGCCACGGCGCAATGTGTGGGCGTCGGTTCTTGGGCGGATGACGCGTGCTTTGAGGTTGATCCCTGGCCGTCATCGGAAGGACCTCACGTATGCATTGCGAGCCGCCCCCTCAACCAATGCGTCTAGGGGCGCGCCGGCAAGAGCGGTTGTTTCCGTCGTGGGTATTCTCCTCCTCGCCCTGACACTTCAGGTTCCGGCTGCGGCGGCGGCCCAGGCGGTCGTTGCCGATATTTCATTCTCCTACGTCGAAGTGACTGGAAATCTTTCCTTCAACGCCACGCCAGTATACTTGCTTCAAATTCTGAATGGCCCTGGATCTTTTGCGTGGCGGCTCAACGCTGAACGTGTGACCCTCAATGTAACGAGGCAAACCTTCGCGGAGGCGGCCAATCCCACGGATCCTTCGCAGGCTCTGGGCCGGGTTGCGACGGGTCCGCCGGAGAAATCGGAGTACGAGTTCGCCAACGCGCTACTCAATTCTACGAGCAGGAGTTGGTACTCGAGCCTGGTTTCCGACCTCGCATCAATCCCCATTTTGGATCGCTCTGACATGGCCCTATCCCTGACGCCTTCGAGGCCGAACCGCGAGCCTGCCACCCTGCCGGAGAACGACCCTCAGAAGGCTCCGGCAAATGCCACCTGGGCGACCGGCGATGACGGTCTCGTCGTTTTCCAAGGAGATTTTTCAATCGATATTTGGGATGCCGTGGTCTCAGTCCGCAACGACACGACAACCGCGACGTTTGAGAGCGGGAATTGGAGTCAGGGCGGCCCGGTCCGAGAACGGCATGAGCAAAGCGTTCGGCTTGACGCCCGAAATGCCAAGATGGAGGTCCAATCCTCCGATCGCGCAGTCTCCTTCGCGACGCCAACTCTGGCCATGACCGCAAACCTGACCGCGAATTTTCGCGATGTGGAGGGCGCCCTTAAACATGCAGGAAAGGAGGAGCCGCTCATGGAATCCCAATGGTCCATTTCGGGAGCGCTCGTCGTGCAGGTGTGGAACCCAGTCGCCAATGGCTCCACGCTCCAAGGTCACTTGGAGGGCGAGCCTACCATTTTCGGCCTGCAGATGCCAGCCATCACGGAAGCGCAGGACCCGCGTCCCGAGCTCGCTGCCGCGAAACCCGCCAAGTCGCCCACGTGGCTCTGGGTCTCACTGATTCTTGGCGTTCCGGGTTTGGCCTTGGTTGCGCTTCGTCGCTACGGACCGGGCGTTTCTATCGACGACGTGGAATGGGCCTTGTTGGAGGGCAGACCGCGGTATGCGCAACGTCTCGCGACGCGGTTCCTTCGTTTCAACAAGCATGATCCAACTGGCATCTTTTTTCTAGCGACGGCTTTGATGGCGCGTGGGCGACCCAAAGCAGTCCTCCGGCACGTTGAACCTCGGGCCTTAAAATTGCGCGTGGCGGACCGATTGGGTTCGGCGTTCTTGTTGGCGGAGTCCGCACGAAGAATTGGCGATCGGAATTCGGCTAGGCGCTGGGCGGAGGAAGCCGCCAAGGATCCAACATTACTCGAAGAAATGGTTCAGAGCGGCAGGTGGCCGGAACTTGTTGAGGAACGTAAAGTGTGATCGAGGGGTTCTCACGAGTCGATTGTAATCTGGATTTGTTGAAAGTCGGGTTGATCCCGGAACGTGTGGCCGGGGCTCGGAGTCGCGGTTTGTGTGCTTGGCCCATTCGAACGCCCTGGCTCGGTTTTCATCTCTCGCGTACGCCAAGGCGAACATCATGGCCAGGATCGGCGTTTTCTGCGCGAGGGTCGCAATGCTGTGGGCGGCGAACGCGGCGGATGAGCAAGCGTTCCGGAGGCTGCTTGCAAGCGAAGGCATTTGGCCCCCGCGGCGCCCGCTGCGCAATGTTGAAGGCGTGGTCCACGATCAAGGTGCTCGTGGCCGAAGCCGTCCCCCTCGCGTTTCGCGGCTCGGTATGGTTTGACGCACGCGACTATTTCCGAACCGACCTCGACGACGCGAAGGAATTCTTTTTCAAGGTCGCGAAATGGGAGTCGCGCGACGACGTCGCAGAGGAGTTCGAAGACGGCGTGTACTTGTGGGCGGAGAATGCGCGCAGTTTCGACCTGCCCGCGCCGTCCGACCGCTGAATGCGAATCGAGCCGTACACGAAAGGCATCAACGTACTTGCGGCGCAAAGAGAATCGGCCCTCCGTTCGTGTTTCCGACGCATCTAAAAACCCGAACCGGGCGCGTGATGGGCGCCATGCGTTATCGTACGGTATTTTGCGCACCTTCGTTACGAGCGCGCGACGTTGTTAGACCCTTTTGGGAAAAAGACCCGCGAACCGGTCTTCCCATTCGGTTACCAACGAAGCGCCTTCGCGTGTAGCGGCCGCATAGGATTCTCGGAATTGTTCGTAGCGACGGCTTGTGCTTGCCCCGCTTGCCGGAAATGCGTCGACGAACTTTCGGAACTCCTGATTCAGGTCTCGTATACTGTAAAGGAGCAGCGAGAAGCTGGAGAACGCATCGAGCACCAGGGGCTTGGGGGAACGCTTGCCAAGCCTGGAAGTCATGGCTAGGAATTGCTGGTAGATCTCGGGCCCGCGCCACTGCTGCACGTACAGAAACCAACCGCGCTGCGTTCGATCCGTCGCCGATTCTAGCGAGTCCAGGAAAATGGCAGGGAGGCTCGTGGATCCTTCGGTTGCGAGCCACCGATAGCGGGCAATCACGTGATTTCGCAAGCGGGCGATGAAGTCGTTTTCTTCGGCACTCGCGGAAGGGTTCAAGCGGCGGCTCCGGATGAAAGGTCCTACTGTGGCCTTCCAACCCAGGACACTGACTCCCACGACGGCAGCCACAAGAACCAGTCCGACGCCCGGCGGGGTACCGAAGGGGCGAACCACGGCGGCAAGAATGGAGGCCCACGGGATTGCGAACTCAGGGACGGCGCGGTCCACAAGTACGCCTGCGATGAGGAGAACTAGGGCCGATATGACGGAGGTCCGAGTCGCTCGTCGCTTGGTTTGGGGCTCCACGCATGCGCCAAGCTTGGCGGGCGTTTAAGGGCTCAGGCACCGGGCCGGGCCCGCCCTCGACGTGTTTTACCACCCATGTCCGGCCGATGCCATGTCTGCCTCGGCGCGCCGAACTCGTTCCTCGAGATAGCTCCGCCCGTTGCTGACGTTCAAGTAGTCGGACACGGAGGAGCCAACAGAGAATGACCACTCCAGAGGGCCAGACCAACTGGAATTGCCATCGAACAGGACCCATTCATTTTGGAGGAGACGGCCCGTCAGCTGAACGTCGTCGCTGGACCAACCCCGTCCCAGGAAATCGCTTGCGTTCACAACGGGTTCGGGCTTCCGAGAGCGATACACTTCGTTGAGAATCGGAAGCGCGCGCACCACGAGATCGTAGTCGCTTACGGCGGCCTCGACGTACGCGAGCGTCCAGACAGGCAGCCGGACCTCCATGTTCCATCCATCGGCAGGAACGTTGTCGGAGAGCGCTTGACGGGCCTCGTCGTGTATAGACCGAAAGTCGAAACCGCGTTCGACCAAGTTTCGCTCCACCACCCGAAGGCGGGGCCATTTGCCGGCCGCGCGGTACTCCGCGTACGTGACCTCCAGGAAGGCTCGCAGTCCTGCGGTCGGGGAAAAGTTGCGCCGATCGGGGAGTTTGCGGCGCGTCGCTGGGGCATGATTGTTGGTCACGGTCGAGGGCGGTTCGTGGCGAGCAGTCATGTTCAGATGCACCTTGGCGAACGGTCCTGCCCTTACGACGGGTGCCGTAATGGATCCGGTTCCCCACGTGGTGTTTTCCATTGCTATGGTGTCGCTGCGAACGGTGGGGCTTGTGGCCGTCTTGTTCCGGAAAAATTTCGCCCATCCGGCCAGCATCCCCAAGAACGCAAGCACCAACGAAACGGTTGTGAGGGTGTGACCTGTGGTCCAGGAATCGGCGGTTGCAACGGGGTCTTCTTGGCCGCCCAGGAGGGGTCGACAATCTGGCGGCCAGTCAGTTTGGCCAGACCCGCACCCAGCGACGGAGATCGAAAGGTAGTCCCACCATGTCTGATATTGGCAAACGCTGGACGTGTCAGCGTCCCACAATCCTAGGACAATGGTGTCGGTTTTTCGGAGAAGCGAGACCCCAGCAAGTGTTACTTCCTGCCAGTGGGCCGGATCGCTTGGAACGGTCACGTCCGTGATGTCTTCGGGATTGAGGTCCGCGCCTTGCGGCCTGCGAAACGGGTTTCCATCGACGCCCAAGTCAGCGGCGGGGTCAATTGGGCGCGAAAAGATGAAGGGCGTATGATACGTCGCGCTGCAGGAGGAAGTCGGCGGGTTTACGCGTTGACGGAATGAAAGGTGAACGGAGTTCGTTTCGTATGGCAGTTTGATTTCCTTGTACGTGTGAGCAACCATGTTGTGTTCCTCGGCGACCCCGACTTCCAGCACGGATTGGTCGGCGGGCAGGGGATCGGCAACGGTGCTGCGGAATACGGGACCACGACAACAGTCAGCCATGACGGCGTAGTCGTATTGCTGCCAGCCCTCTTCGGCGCGATGCGTTTGCCAGTCTGATGAATCGAACTCGTCGCGCCAAACTTCAGTGACGGTGTAGGATGTAGCTGCGGACGGCGACGGTAAGATTCCTAAAATCAGGGCCGCGGTGGAAAGAATCAATCCCGCGCGCGATATCCGAGAAACCGCGAAACTCGTTTGCACCGCACCGCCGCCCAATGTTGTTCCATGGAGCCACGCCACCACCTCGAAGAAAAGACTTTGGACGGTCTGAGAACCCCCTCTTCCGATGGAAGATGGGTGTGGATGCGTCCCCTCCATCGCCAGGAAACATCCTCTCGCCGGGAGAATTACCATTCCACGGACACGGGCGCGTAGTCCCGGATTTCATGGAACATCGACAGGATCTCGGGGCCGGACTGGCAGGCGAACAGAACGGACCCTTTGTGACGGCTGATTGGAATCAAGACGGCCGATGGCTTGTGGCTTTTCACGTGTTTGGGACGGTGTAGTTCGTGCGCCGAGCCGCCCGCGGAAGGATGAGTAAGAAGGGATACGAAGGCAGACAAGGGGATTGTGAAGTCCGTTGTTTCTTTGGCGCCCGGCAGTGTTCTTGCGTGTACTTGTCCTCCGCGAAGAGCGATCAGGAGTTCCAGGTTCCATGTACCCGACTCTTGGCCGGATGATTCCAACGTGAAGTGGACGCGGGCACGTTTGAGGCGCAGGACCTCGACCTCGCCAAGTTCTGAGTCCATCAGCGCGGCAGCATTAAGGGCGGCGCCGTCAAGTCTTGCAAACTCGTCGGGTTGGATCTTGATTGATGGTTTCGAAACCGTGACGCGAAGCTCCGCCATTGTCAAGGCAAGAAACGACTTTGGCCATCATCGTTGCGGTTGACCGGGGTTACGCCCTGCTAGGCTTGGAATCCTGACTTTCTTTGAGACGTCGTCGGTCGCGCCCCGTGTGGCCCCGGTTCGTCGACCCAAAGTCTAAGTCCGAGGAAGGGGCCGTCTTATCTCGAAATGCCTGAAACGTCGCCTGGTTTCATTCGAAGAATTCGCGCCGGACTAGCCCTTCTGCTTCTGAAGTCCTTCATGGTATTCGTAGCCCTAACGGGCATCGTAGGGCTATTCATCTTGATCGTTGTCTTCCTTTCAGAAATCCGCGAGACGATCGAGGAGGTCGGCCCGTCGTTGGTCGCGTTGCTCCAGGGCCTCTTTGATGTAGGCGTTCCCGAACCAGTGGTCATTCTGCTCCTCGTTTGGGGTGCCTTCATCCTGTTCGCAACGATTGTTTGGCTGATGATCGAGGCTCTCAATGACCCCGTTCGAAGCATGGCACAAAAAGTCGATCGCTTCCTCGACTGGCTTGCGGACAAACAGGTAATTGCTGCTGAAGTTTGGAGCAGTCGCGGCCCTGATGACCCGGACTTAAATTTGCATTGGGTGCGTTTGACTGCTCAAGATGGGTGACAGTCCCTCTTCGGCCCGCAATTCGGCCTCAATCGTCGGCGTGAGACCACGGACCTTCGTTGGTCGACGGATCAGGTCGCCCGGGAATTTCCGCACCGCTACGGCGGTCGTGAGCCCTTGCAATGGTTGAGGGCCCTACGAGGGATTTCTGCGCGCTGCTGGAATCAAACCAGGGGGACGGTGTTGGGAACGAATTCCCGCGAAGGAGAGCGCAGCTTTAGGAGCGCCATCATGTTTCCGACGTGGCATGCCGGGGCGGCCAAGCGCCGGGAGCATTCAACTTCTGTTGGCGGTCGCATTTGGCGCGCCACTTCCTCCCGTTGGACCGCATCCGCTTCGTGAAAAGTTGCTGGCCTTGATCCGACGCATTCCCGGAGTCAGGTTCTCCACAGTCTGGAGAGAACTGCAGGCGAATCGCGGCACGGCGACGTACCATGTCCAGATGCTCGAGCGCGCCAACGAGATCCGGGCGGTCCGCGACAGGGGCCTCACCCGGTTGTACGCGGTCCAAACCGCGCCTCGCGACCAGGCCGCGTTCGCCATTCTCTGGCGTGGACGTGTTTTGGAAGTCGTCCGCGTCATCATCGAGAATCCCTCGATCGGGCAGACCGAGTTGACGAAACGGTTGCGGATCAGTCGAAAGGTGTTGCGTGAATATGTCGACCTGCTCGTGGAACAAGGCTTGCTCCGCGAAGACCGCGGCCCCCACTCTCGCCGCTATGTTGCCACATCCGACCTCATTCGACTCGTGGAAAGGGTCGACCGTGGAGAGTTTGTCGGCAACGCAGAAATGGGGCGCGCCGCTCAGGGAGGCGAAGACCACCTTTGAACGCGCCGGGGCAATGTTACCGAGTGG